>NZ_JRQN01000017.1 GCF_000785785.1 Streptococcus uberis | reverse complement strand
ACTTTGGTGTTGAAACTGCCATGATTGGCAAATCATTCTTGGCTGAATTAGTATAATTAACTTAAAGAATAAAAATTAAAAAAGGTCTACCTTAATGCATTGAGGTAGACCTTTTTTGTAATAGTAATAACTCTCGGTAATGCTCTTAAGCAATTTCTGGACACTGTTTGTCATTAAAAGTTTCTTTTTCTTATAGTTCTATAACTTATTGATAATTCCCTAAAAACACAGAAAGCGCTATCATTAAGTAGAAAGGAAGGAAACAAATTATGAAAATTAGTGAATTAAACTTTACTGACATTGTTTCATCATACGGAGAAAATTTTCCAATGTATCAAGTATTGGATGAAAAAGGTCAAGTTGTTGATGAGTCTGCTATTTCTGAATTATCAGATGAAGAATTAGTGACATTAATGGAAACTATCACATGGGGTAGAGCTATGGATGAACGTGTTATCTTACTTAACCGTCAAGGTGCGCTTAGTAACTATGCGCCTGGTGGAGGACAAGAAGCTAGCCAATACGGTTCAGTATTAGCACTTGAAAAAGGTGATGTTTTTGCACCAACTTATCGTGATGTATTCACTGGTGTTCATTTTGGGATGAAATTGTCTCAAGCCTTCTTATGGTACAAAGGTCACTTCAAAGCGAATCAATATCCTGAGGACTTAAATATGTACTCACCAAACGTTATCGTTGGGGGCACTGCTATTCAAGCTCTAGGAAATGGAATTGGAAAACGCATGAAAGGTGAAGCTAATGTGGCTTTAGCACTTTGTGGTGATTCATCTACTTCTCAAGGTGACTTCTACGAAGCTCTTAACTTTGCTGGTGTTTTCAAGGCACAATTAATTACTGTTGTTCAAAATAACGGTTATGGTATTTCGGTTCCAACTTCTCGTCAAACAAAAGCATCTACTTTAGCTCAAAAAGCCGTTGCTGCAGGTATCCCAGCTATCCGTGTTGATGGTATGGACCCAGTTGCGGTTTACTACACTGTTAAAAAAGCGCGTGACTATGCAATCGAAAATGGACCAGTTCTAATTGAAAACATGACTTACCGTTTCGGACCACACACAATGTCAGATGATCCTAAACGTTACCGTGAAGATGCTGAAGTTGAAGAATGGCGTAAAAAAGATCCACTTATCAGACTTGGTCATTACCTAACTGAAAAAGGCTTATGGGATCAAGAAAAAACTGATGCAATCTATGAAGAAGTTAAAGATCAAGCTAAAGAAGCTTTAGCTGAAATGGCTAAGACTGAACCACAAAAAATTACTGATTTCTTAGACTTTATGTACGAGGAAGACCCACAAAATATTAGAGAGCAAAAAACTATCTATGCTGCAAAGGAGGAAAACTAATATGCCAGTTCTTACATTAGCACAAGCCGTTAGTGATGGCTTAAAAGAAGCAATGCAAAAGTATGACAATACACTTATCTTTGGAGAAGATGTCGGTAAAAACGGTGGTGTTTTCCGTATTACTGCAGGCTTGCAAGAAGAATTTGGTGAAGACCGCGTATTTGATACACCACTTGCTGAATCAGGAATTATCCATATGTCAGTAGGACTTGCTCAAGAAGCTTTATGCCACTTCCTGAAATCCAATTCTCTGGCTTTATCGTTGAAGCAATGGATGCATTAATTGCTCAATTACCTCGTCAACGTTACCGTTCAGGTGGAACTCGCGAAGCACAAGTTACAATTCGTGCGCCTTACGGTGGAGGTGTTCACACTCCAGAATTGCACTCAGATAGCTTAGAAGGGATGTTCGCACAAATTCCAGGTCTTCGAGTGGTAATCCCATCTTCAGCTTATGATGCAAAAGGCTTACTTCTTGCTTCTATTGAATCGAAAGACCCTGTATTCTTCTTGGAACACCTTCGCCTTTACCGTACAGTAAAAGACGAGGTTCCAGAAGGATACTACACAGTTCCACTTGATAAAGCAAATGTAGTCCGTGAAGGGTCAGATGTAACTCTCATTGGTTACGGTCTCATGGTGCCATTAGCAGTACAAGCAGCCCAAGCATTAGCAGAAAAAGGCATCAGCGCAGAAGTTATTGACTTAAGAACAATTTCACCAGTTGACTACGAAACAATCCAAGCCTCTGTGAGCAAAACTCACCGTGCAGTTGTTCTTCAAGAAGCACAACGTCAAGCAGGTACTGCAGGTCAAATTATGTCTGAAATTGCAGAACGTAACTTTATGGATCTTGATGCTCCAGTTGCGCGTGTCACTGCTCCAGACACTGTCTTCCCATTCGGTATGGCAGAAGAATTGTGGATGCCAAATGTTGACGATATTGTGGCAAAAGCAACAGAAGTTGTAGAATTCTAGGAGGGAAATTATGTATCAATATATACTACCAGATGCAGGTGAAGGGACACACGAAAGTGCAATTATGTCCTGGTCAGCTGAAGTTGGCGATAAAGTAAAAGAAGATGATGTTCTCTTAGAAATTGAAAGTGATAAAGCAGTTGTTGAATTGCCGTGTCCAGTAAATGGTTACTTAGCTAAAATTTATGTTGAAGCAGGAGATATCGGAATTGTAGGACAACCTATTGCAGATATTGCTGAAACTGAAGAAGAATTGAAAGCTGTTTTAAACGGCGGTGGTCCTGATGCAACTGTTGCAGAAACAAAAGTGGAAAGTCCAGCACCGGTTGCTGAACTTGCACAAACTAACTTAGACCAAGAAAAAACAACTGAAAGCTCAGAATCAAGTTCTGCCCCAGTGGTTAACCAGGGAGATGTTCGTCATCTTGCAGTTCCCCGTGTCCGTAAATATGCGCGTTCAAAAAATATTGATTTATCACAAGTTCAAGGAACTGGTAATCATGGACGCATTACAATTGAAGATGTGGATAACTTTATAGCTAATGGTGGCAATAAAGCTAGCCAATCAACTGAAACTCAAACAGCACAAGTTGAAACTCTTGCAACAGAAGAAACTAAAACAGAAGCTCCAAAAGCTAAAGCAAGTCAAGAAGAGTTTGCTGAAGTGATTGAAAAAATGCCTTCTATGCGTCGTACAATCGCTGACGCTTTATCTAAGAGTAGCACTCAAGTAGCTCAAGTAACTGTCTTTGACCAAGTTGAAGTTGATGCTCTAGTTACACATCGTAATAAGATGAAAGTTATTGCTGCGCAAAAAGATATTAAATTAACATTTACACCATATTTGGTGAAAGCTTTAGTAGCGATGTTGAAACGTTTCCCAGACTTAAATGTATCCCTTGATATGGATAAAAATGAAATCCATAGACATCAATACTTTAATATTGGTGTAGCTACGGATACACCTCGTGGTTTGATGGTTCCAATGATTCGTAATGCGGAACGTAAGAGTTTATTTGACATTGCAAATGAAATTTCTGAAATCTCAACTAAAGCACGCGATGGTAAAATCGGAGCTGCTGATATGGGCAAAGGTTCAATTTCAGTAACAAACGTTGGTGCGGCAGCAACAGCAGGTGTTTGGTCAACTCCAATCATTAACTTGCCAGAAGTAGCAATTCTCAATGTTGGTCGTATTGACAAGGTATTCCTTCCAGATGAAGAAGGTAATCCAGTTCTTAAAAACGTTATGAAGATTTCATTTGCATTTGATCACCGTGCAGTTGACGGTGTTTATGCACAACAAGCAATTAATCTCCTTAAGAGCTACTTGAACGATCCAGATTTATTATTAGCAGAGGGGTAAGAAGATGGTAGTTGGTGGATTTACAAATGAAGTCGATACAATTGTCATCGGCTCAGGACCAGGTGGCTATGTGGCGGCAATTCGTGCTTCCCAACTTGGTCAAAAAGTTGTTATTGTTGAAAAAGAAGCAATTGGCGGAACATGTTTGAATGTAGGTTGCATTCCTTCAAAAGCATTGATACATGTCGGTCATGAGTTTGCTAAAACAAAAGAATCAACTCCTTATGGATTGACTCTTTCAGGTGAATTAGATTTTGCCCAAGCGCAAACTTGGAAAAACCAAGAAGTTGTCGGCAAATTAACTGGTGGAATTGAAACGTTATTAAAGAAAAATAAAGTTGAAATTGTCAAAGGTGAAGCACACTTTATCTCTTCAGATACCTTACATGTTACACCCGAGGATAGTTTAGGTGAAGGCTATCGTTTCAAAAATGCGATTTTGGCATTAGGTAGCCGTCCAATTGAATTAAAAGCCTTTAAATTTAATGAAGACATTTTAGATTCAACTGGTCTCTTAGGTTTGCAAGAAGTACCAAAAGAATTAGCAATCATTGGTGGTGGCTATATTGGTATGGAATTGGCAATGGCTTATGCTAATCTAGGAAGTCATGTAACAATCCTTGAAGGAACTGACCGTATTTTAAATGGCTTTGAACCAGACTTGGTTAAACCAGTCTTAGCGCAAGCTGAGAAGCTAGGCATGACAATCTTAACAACTGCAAAAGCATCTCGTTATGAAAAAACAGAGGATGGGCTAAGTCTCTTTTACCAAACTGGTGAAAAAGAAGAGAGTATTCGAGCAGATAAGATTGCAGTAATGGTTGGACGTCGTCCAAACACAGATGAAATTAGTATTGAATTAGCTGGTGTTGACCTTGATGACCGTGGCTTGATTATTGTAAATGAACAAATGCAATCAAATCAATCACATATCTATGCTATCGGTGATATCACAGCAGGCCCTGCCTTAGCCCATAAAGCTTCATATGAAGGTAAAATTGCAGCAGAAGCAATTGCAAAAGTGCCAGGCGTTGCAGCAGATTATTTGGTTATTCCGACTGTTGCCTATGTTCAACCTGAAATTGCAACTGTTGGATTAACAAAAGAAAAAGCAAAAGAAGAAGGAATAGACCCTAAAGTTGCAACATTCCGTTTTGCAAGTAATGGTCGTTCACTTTCAATGGGAAATTCAGATGGTTTTGTTCGTCTGATTTCTGACAAGTCTGATAATCGTATTATTGGTGCTCAATTAGTTGGGCCACAAGTAAGTGAATTAATCGGCGAAATGACATTGGCAATTGAAAATCTTTTAACAGCAGAAGATATTGCCCTTACTATACATAACCACCCAAGCTTATCTGAAACAATTATGGATGCAAGTGAAAGTTTACTTGGGCAGGCTATACACCAATAGAGGTAGACATATGGAAAACAAATTAACAGCAAAAGAATTTGCTATGAATGTCTTGAACGGTATTGCAACAGGAGCTGTTGTAGTACTTATTCCAGGAGCACTTTTATCAGAACTCTTTAAAGCTCTGGCACCACATTTTCCTGCTTTAACACCCTACATTTGGATATTTGGTATGTCTAATGCATTAATGGGCCTAGTTTGTGGAACAATGGTTGGTGTAAACTTTAAGTTTACACCGATTCAAGCGGCCTCACTTGGTCTAGCTACTGAATTTGCAGCTGGAGCCGTTTCCTTTAATAAAGGTGCCATTGTTATGGCAGGAACAGGTGACATTATCAATATGATGATTACTGCAGCTATTGGTGCAGCTCTTATCCTTTGGGTTGGTAATGGTCTGAAAGCCTACACCATCTTAGTCATCCCACCGCTACTTTTAGTGGTTGTTGGTATCTTTGGTAGAGTCATTCTTCCTTATGTTGCTAAAATTACGCAATTAATTGGTATGGGTACCGCTCAATTGTTACACTTGCAACCAATTATCATGTGTGTTTTATTAGCTATTGTCTTTGGTGTCTTGATTGTTTCCCCAATTACAACTGTTGGGATTGCCTTAGCTATTTCACTATCAGGTGTTGGTTCAGGAGCTGCAAACTTAGGCATTTGTGCAACTGGTTTTGCCTTTGCCATCTTAGGTTGGTCAGTTAACTCACATGGAACAAGTTTAGCTCACTTTATTGGTTCACCAAAAATTTCAATGCCAGTAGTTGTGAAAAACCCTAGAACATTGTTACCAATTATTTCATCAGCAGCATGTTGCGGATTGATGGCACAGTTATTCAATATCCAAGGAACTCCAATGAGTGCAGGTTTTGGCTTTAGTGGTTTAGTAGGTCCAATCAATCACTTGAACTTGGTTGCTGGTGGTTGGTCACCTGTTAATATTCTGATCGCAATATTAGTCTTTGCAGGGGCACCGATTGCCTTTGGCTTCTTATTCAAACATATTTTTATGACTGTTCTCCATGTTGTTAAACCTGAAGACTACAAGTTGAATATTTAAACATTGTTGAGGAGTGCAGGCATTAAAGGGGAGACCTGAGTGCATGTATTCCTTTTTGATATTAAGGAGAAAAGAAATGTCACTATTAATAGGTAAATTACTAGAAGCGCGCCCTGAGATCAAATCTGTTGAAAAACCAATTAATTTAATTGCAATTAAAGCGGCAGATGATGAAGTTTTGGCTTGTGTGGAAAAAGCAGTTGCAGAAAAACGTGTTAAAGCTGTTTTGATTGATGACAAAAGTAAATTAGCAGAAAAATTAGCCTCTTACAGAATTGACTCAGACTGGTATGAGATTGTCGATATTGCTGACGATCAAGCTGCTGCAGCAAAAGCTGTTGAGCTAGTTCGTGAAGGCAAAGGAGATGCTATCTTAAAAGGGCATATCTCAACTGGAAAAGTATTAAAAGAAATTGTCAACAAAGAAACAGGTATTAGAAAAGCAGATACCCTGTCACATGTGGCTGTCTTATCAGTTCCGAAGTTAAACAAACTGATTGCAGTAACTGACGGCGGCTTAATTTTACAACCAGACCTTGAAAGTGCTAAAGTTGTGATTTCAAATGCAGTTGAAGTTATGTCTTCATTAGGAATTGACCAAGTCAAAGTTAGCTTGTTATCAGCTGCTGAAAATCTTATTCCAAAATTACCATCATCCGTTATGGAAGATGAATTGGCTAAATTTTATGCGGATCAGAAAGATTTCGTAGTTGAGGGTCCTCTTTCAATTGATTTATCTTTGTCATCAGAAAGTGCTAAAGAAAAAGAATACCCTGGTAATATCCAAGGTGATGCAGATATTTTATTTGCTCCAGATATTGTGACTGGTAATGTAACATCAAAATCACTAACCTTATTTGGAGGAGCTGAGATGGCAGGGTTAATTATGGGAGGACAAGTTCCTGTAATTATTACTTCTAGAAGCTCAAGTTTTGAAGAAAAATATGCGTCACTGTTACTTGCCCAAATTATCATGACTGAGAAGAAATAAGGAGAAGGTAATGAAAACAGTTATTACAGTAAACCCAGGTGCAACTTCTACAAAAGTTGCTCTCTTCCATGATCAGGAAATGATCTGGAAAGATGAAGTGATTTATCAAGCTAACGATTTGAGTCAATTTGAAAAAGTTTACGATCAGTTTGACCTACGTCTCAGTGACATTAAGGCTATTATGGCAAAGCATCATGTAGAATATATTGATTTAGCTGTAGGTCGTGGTGGACTTATTGGTCCAGTTAAACCAGGTGCTATATTGGCCAATGATGACGTGATTCATCATTTAGAATTTCGTCCTGTCTTAGAGCACCCTTCTAATTTAGGAGCTAAATTAGCGAAAGCTTTAATGGCTGATTATGGTGATGGCAAAGATGCCTTTATCTATGATCCCGTAACTGTTGATTCAATGGCTGAGGTTTCTCGCTTAACAGGGATAAAAGGAATTGAAAGAACCTCTACTGGTCATCATTTGAATATGCGTGCTGTGGCAAGAAAAGCTGCAGAAGATTTAGGCAAATCTTATGATGACGTTAACTTAGTTATTGCTCATATTGGTGGTGGTTCTAGTGCTTCTGGACATCAGCATGGTCAGGTTGTTGACTTTATTTCTGACGATGAAATTATGTTTTCAGCTGAGCGTTCAGGTGGGATGCCTTTGAAAGCTATTTTGCCATTAATCAAAGAAATGGGAATCCCAGAATTCAATAAATTGGCAAGAAAAAAAGCTGGCCTCCAATCACATTGTGAGACAGCTGATTTACGCGACGTTCAAGCTCGAATTGAAGCTGGTGATGCCTATGCTAAACTTGTTTTTGATGCCCTAGCATTAGGAATTGCCAAGACACTTGCAGCTTTAGCAGTTAGCATTGAAGGACCAATTGATAGGGTCATCTTGACTGGTGGCATGGCTTATTCAAATGAACTTTGTAAAGAAGTTGCTAAACGCACTGGCTTTATTGGTCAATTCAAGGCTTACCCAGGTGAATTTGAGCTTGAAGCTCTTGCACTCGGGGGATTACGTGTTATTAATAATGAAGAAGACTATCAAGTTCTAACCTTTGAAGACTAAACTTACAGTTTAATAGCTTGGATAAATTTTTGAATGGCATCTGAATTTTTATCCAGTTTTTTACGATATGCTAGACCTTGCTTGTACAAATTACGACTATCCATTAGAGGAATCCAAACTAATTCTTCCATGGAACTGTACTCTTCTAATTCCTTTGGCAAGATTGTTATTGCATCTAGTCGATCTAAACTGCGTAGCAATATTTCAAAATCATCATGCACTAAAATAATGTGATCGCTCGTTTTTAATTCTTGGCTGCGTTCTTTGGTATAAACGCCTAAGGCGAAATTGTCGCTAAGACTAGCGATATTATAAGGAGCTAAATCTGTGAAAACAACATTTTTTTTACACGCTAAAGGATGACCTTTTGGAACAACAACACACCCAGAATAACTCGATTCTGTGATATCTAGAAAATCAATAATAATATCCGGTTCAACTTGTGGTAAGGACAAAATGCCAATGTCAATTTTTTCTTTCACGAGTAAATGTTGCAATTTCATAGAACCATCTTGAACAATCTGAAGGTTAATTGAAGGATTTTGTCGGATAAAGCGCGAAATTTGGTCCATATACTGTAACATGGTCAAAAAAGTAACTCCAATGGTCAAATTTTGCTTTCTGTTTTCGACATGCTCTTGGAGGTCAAAAACCAATTGGTTGAAGTCTTTAAGAATAGGCTCACCACGTTCTTGAAGCATCTTCCCTGTTTCAGTAAGATTGAGTCGGTGGTTTTGATAAACGAAGAGCGGTGCGTTCAACTCGTCTTCCATTTTTGAAATAGCCTGTTTTAGTGCCGGCTGAGAAACAAAGAGGGACTTAGAGGCATGTGAATAATTCTGTGCTTTAGCAATAGTTAAGAAATAGGAAAGTTGTCTGATATCCATAAGCAGTCTTTCTAGAATAAATCCACACAAAGATGATAGTGTGGGAGGAGCGTGATAAAATGAATAAGGAAAAATTAGCTAAATTATTTAGCAATTTTGCTCAAAAAAATCAGTTACCTAAAGCAATAGTTGCCATTGAATCAAAAGATGGGAAAGAAAAAATCCATTTATCTCACGGACCGATTCAAGATAATTCACCTTTTTTAATGGCTAGTGTTACAAAATTATGGGTAACGACATTAATTTTGCAACTTATTGATCAAGAAAAATTATCATATAACTCTATTGTAACCGATTTCGTGCCAAAAGAAAAGCTTGTTGGTATTCATAGCATGTTGCCATCTGGGCAAGAAACAGGTTTGACAATTAAAGATTTATTATTTCAACGTAGTGGGCTTGGTAATATTTTTTATGAACAACCTGTTGTATTAAGAAATCAGATTGCAAATGGAGATTTCTCTTATACTTGGCAAGAAATGATTGACTGGGTAAAACAAACACCAGCTCATTTTCTACCAGGAAGTCAAGCAGCCTATTATGCAGATATTAATTTTACATTATTAGGAGTGATTATTGAGACTATTTACCATCAGGATTTAGATGCTTGTATTGAAGAGTTGATTATGCAACCACTGGACTTAACGCATTCTTTCTTGACCAGTAGTGAATTTGCGGCAATCCCTCCATTATACACAGGGAAAAGATATATTGAACGACCGAAAGTCATTTCGAGTGGTCAGGGAGCCGGAGGTGGTGTATCAACTACTGCTGACTTAATGGTCTTTATACGAGCTTTCTTTGAGGGAAGATTGTTTCAGGAGAGTCATTGGGATAAGTTAATGAATTATTATCCCTTCAATCTGACTATGCGCCTGTTAAATATGGTGGTGGGCATATGATGATTGCGATGGGAAATAATGATGATCGTCCTAAATTTTACGGGCATTCGGGTATTTCTGGTGCCTTTGCTTTCTACTGTCCTCAGTTAAGCATTTATCTAACAGGAACAACTGATAATGTTGGTAAGTCAGAATTATGTATTCAGCTAATGTATTTATTGCTATCTGAAATTGAAAAAGAAGTGAAAATGGGGAAATAACAAATGACTGATTTGGAAATACAAGAATTACAAGAGCGTTTTTTCAAAACAGGTTATTTAGTTGGTAGAGTTAGTCAAAGGGATATTTTATTCAAATACACCGTTCCAATTGATGTCGAAAGAAAAGAATCGCTAACCGTTTCGCACGCGCATAATCCCTTGTTAAAAATGGCAGTTTTAAACCCTTCAGGTGTTGCCTATACTTATCAGTTTATTGATGGCATAGAAGATAATATCACTGAAATTACTTATGATGGCACTTTAGACAACCTTTATGATCGCATTTGTCATCATTTAGGTACTCAATAAATTGTCTCAGAAAAAGCCTTGCCAAACATATAAGCATATGATAGAATAGTTTAGTATGTGGTGCTAGCACATCCGTTAACATATTCTACGTAGGAGGAAACAAACAAAATGGCTAAAGTATGTTATTTTACAGGTCGTAAAACTGTATCTGGTAACAATCGTTCACACGCTATGAACCAAACTAAACGTACTGTTAAACCAAATCTTCAAAAAGTTACTGTTCTTATTGATGGTAAACCAAAGAAAGTTTGGGTTTCAGCTCGTGCACTTAAATCTGGTAAAGTAGAACGCGTTTAATAGAAATAAGCCTTAGGGCTTTTTTTCTTATTTTTTTAAAAAATTAATGAGGACTTCACGTATCCTTTTGCCTATATTTTTTTACAATGTTGTTAGTTTATGATAAAATGGGTTGATAAAAACTTTTTGAGGTAGTAAATATGACTGTAAAAATTAATACAACTGATGGTCTCATAGAACTATCCGATGACGTTATTGCAACTGTCGTTGGTGGTTCAGCAACCGAAATTTTTGGGGTTGTTGGCATGGCTAGTAAGAGTGCTCTTAAGGACAATTTTCAATCATTACTTGGTAAAGAAAACTACGCAAAAGGTGTTGTAGTTAAATCAACAGAAGAGGGTATCGCTGTTGATGTCTACACTGTAATGAGTTATGGTGTGAAGATTAGTGAAGTATCAAAGAATATCCAAGAGCGTGTAAAATTTAACTTAGAAAGTCAATTAGGACTTTCTGCTGATATGGTAAATGTTTACGTGCAAAATATCAAGGTTGTGGGAGAAAATTAGTGTCTAAAATTACAACAAGCTTATTCCAAGAAATGGTTCAAGCTGCAGCAACTCGCTTAGGAAATCAAGCGGAATATGTCAATTCTTTAAATGTCTTTCCTGTTCCCGATGGTGATACAGGTACGAACATGGGCATGACTATGGATAATGGAGCTAAAGAGGTAGCTGATAAGCCGGCTTCAACTGTTGGTGAAGTAGGACAAATTTTGTCGAAAGGCTTACTAATGGGTGCTCGAGGGAATTCTGGTGTTATTACCTCTCAACTCTTTCGTGGTTTCGGCCAAAGCATTAAAGATAAAGAAGAGTTAGATGGTAAAGATTTAGCATTGGCTTTCCAATCAGGTGTAGAGGTTGCCTATAAAGCAGTGATGAAACCGGTTGAGGGAACTATTTTAACTGTTTCACGCGGAGCAGCTACTGCAGCATTGAAAAAATCCGAAGAAACTGATGATGCGGTTGAAATAATGGCAGCAGCATTAAAAGGAGCAAAACGTGCCTTAGCTAAGACACCAGATATGCTTCCTGTTCTTAAAGAAGTAGGTGTTGTCGACTCAGGTGGTCAAGGTTTAGTTTATATTTATGAAGGCTTTATGTCAGCAATGAATGGTGACTATGTGGCTTCAGAAGAGTACGTTGCAACTCCTGCAAATATGTCTGAGATGATTAATGCGGAGCACCATAAGGCTGTCATTGGACATGTTGCTACCGAAGATATTACTTATGGTTATTGTACTGAAATCATGGTTGCTCTTAAACAAGGACCAACTTATATAAAAGAATTTAACTATGAAGAGTTCCAAGGTTACTTAAGTCAATTGGGTGACTCACTTTTAGTTGTTAATGATGATGAAATTGTTAAAGTTCACGTCCATACAGAAGATCCAGGACTTGTTATGCAAGAAGGATTGAAGTACGGCGCACTTGTAAAAATCAAAGTTGACAATATGCGTAGCCAACACGACGCACAAGTTGTTAAATCAAGTAACGAAACTAAAAAAGCTGAAGCAAAAGAGATGGCGATTATCTCAGTTGTTGCTGGTGATGGTTTAGCTGAAATATTTAAGGGTCAAGGTGTGGACTATATTATCTCTGGTGGACAAACGATGAATCCATCAACGGAAGATATTGTAAAAGCTATTGAGGCAGTAAATGCCAAACAAGTCATTATCCTACCAAATAACAAAAATATCTTTATGGCGGCGCAATCAGCTGCAGAAGTTGTTGATATTCCAGCTGCTGTAGTAGAAACACGCACAGTCCCTCAAGGCTTCACTAGTTTATTAGCTTTTGATCCGAGTCAATCATTAGATGACAATGTTGCTGCTATGACAACAAGTCTTTCAGAGGTTGTTTCAGGAAGTTTAACTTTAGCTGTTAGAGATACAAGTATTGATGGCTTAGAAATCCATGAAAATGATTACCTAGGAATGGTTGATGGTAAGATTGTCGTTTCTGTATCTGATATAGAAGAAGCAATGAAAGCTACTTTTGAACAGATGATTAATGAAGATAGTGAAATTGTAACTATTTTTATTGGCGAAGAAGGTGATCAAACTTTAGCAGAAGAATTAGCAGCATACTTAGAAAACAAGTATGAAGGTATTGAAGTTGAAATCCACCAAGGAGATCAACCAGTTTATCCTTATTTAATGAGTGTAGAGTAAATCATAGTAAAAGAGTAAAATAGACATTTTACTCTTTTTTTAGAGAAAAAAATTAAAAAATATGTTGACAATGAGATGGAAATGATTATAATTGTATCATAACAATAAGTCAACTTGACTTGTTTAACAATAGTCCAGATAGATCTGGCAGAGGAGGAGATTTTTATGGTGTTGTCTTTAATTTTCTTTGTCGTATTGGTAATCATCATCTTATCAATTATTGGCAGTACATTATACGTTGTAAAGCAACAAACCGTTGCGATTATTGAGCGTTTTGGGAAATATCAAAAAACGTCGACTAGTGGGATTCACATCCGCTTACCATTTGGTATTGATAAAATAGCTGCGCGTGTTCAATTACGTCTCTTGCAAACAGAAATTATTGTTGAAACAAAAACCAAGGATAATGTTTTTGTGACATTGAATATTGCAACACAATACCGTGTAAATGAGCAAAATGTTACGGATGCTTATTATAAATTGATGAAACCTGAAGCTCAAATCAAATCATATATTGAAGATGCCTTACGGTCATCTGTTCCTAAATTAACATTAGATGAATTATTTGAGAAAAAAGATGAGATTGCATTGGAAGTGCAACATCAAGTGGCAGAAGAAATGTCAACATATGGTTATATCATTGTGAAGACATTGATAACAAAGGTTGAACCTGATGCAGAAGTTAAGCAATCTATGAATGAAATAAATGCAGCACAGCGTAAACGTGTTGCAGCTCAAGAACTTGCTGAAGCAGATAAGATTAAAATTGTGACTGCAGCATCAGCAGAAGCTGAAAAAGATCGTCTCCATGGTGTTGGTATTGCACAACAACGTAAAGCGATTGTTGATGGATTAGCTGAATCAATCCAAGAACTAAAAGAAGCAAATATT
Organism: Streptococcus uberis; assembly: GCF_000785785.1. GTDB lineage: Bacteria > Bacillota > Bacilli > Lactobacillales > Streptococcaceae > Streptococcus > Streptococcus uberis_A. Next base: position 33,708 of record NZ_JRQN01000017.1, on the reverse strand, counting down.
AGCTTGAATGAAGAGCAAATCATGTCAATTCTCTTGACTAACCAATATTTAGATACGTTAAACACATTTGCGGCAAAAGGAAATCAAACACTCTTTTTACCAAATACACCAAATGGTGTAGATGATATTCGTACTCAAGTTTTATCAGCTCTTAAAACCAAATAAAAAAACAAGTAAGACGGAGGGATTTGTCTTACTTGTTTTTTTGTCTGACTTTAGATTGGACTATTTTTTTCCAGATCTCTTATGCTCATGAATAATTTTTAGAGCACGTTTTTTTTGTTTTTATATTTGGACTTTTTAGTCTGCGGTAAGCTGACGATAAGTCAGTTTTTTCTGCCATTGAAACCTCCTGTAAATAGATTATTAACGTTAATAGAGATAGTATAACACAATATACTTAACTGGTAAAGCATATTGTGAATAAAAAGAGAATCGTAATGATTCTCTTATTTTAAGAAACGTTGTAAAAATTCTTTTGTCCGCTCTTGTTGAGGGGTTTCAAAGATTTGTTGTGGGCTACCTTCCTCGGCAATCACACCTTTGTCCATAAAGATAACACGATTTGATACATCTCTTGCAAAATCCATTTCGTGGGTTACGATGATCATCGTAAGACCAGATTTAGCCAAATCTTGCATTGTTTTTAAAACTTCGCCGACCATTTCAGGGTCAAGAGCTGATGTTGGTTCATCAAATAGCATAGCTTCAGGATTAACTGAGAGGGCACGCGCGATAGCAACACGTTGTTTTTGTCCGCCAGATAATTGTCTAGGTTTGGCTTTCCAGTATTGTTCTGTTAATCCAACTGCATTGAGGTTTTCTTTTGCAATTTGTTCAGCTTCATTGCGATTGCGTTTTAGAACAGTTGTTTGAGCGACAATAGCATTTTCGAGAACATTTAGATTTTCGAATAAGTTGAAAGATTGAAAAACCATTCCTAATTTTTCGCGGTAGTGCGTCAGGTTATAGTCGTTTTCTAAAACATTCTTGCCGTGAAAAAGAACTTGGCCAGCAGAAGGTTCTTCTAATAGATTAATGGAACGTAAGAGTGTTGATTTACCTGAACCAGATGAACCTATAATAGAGATAACTTCTCCTTTGTTTACTGTTAGGGAAATATCTTTGAGGACTTCGTTTTTACCGTAAGATTTCTTTAAATGTTTAATTTCAATAATAGCTTCTGACATCTTAGGCCTCCTCTACTTGTAATTGATTTGCAGCTGTTGTATAGGTATCTTCATCTAAACGACCTTCAATATAGCGTAGAATACGAGTTACCGTAAAGGTGAGGATAAAGTAAATAACTGCAATAACAGAGAATGTTTGGAAGTACTGGTAGTTCTGAGTAGCAACGGTATTACCAGAGAAGTATAGTTCTACAACAGAAATAACATTCAATACAGATGTATCTTTGATATTGATAACAAATTCATTACCTGTGGCAGGTAATATGTTTCGCATAACCTGAGGGATAACAATTTTTCGCATTGTTTGTCCATGGGTGAAGCCTAAAGCAGTAGCGGCTTCAAATTGCCCCTTATCAACAGATAAGATACCACCACGGACAATTTCTGTCATATAAGCACCAGTGTTGATGGAAACAATGAAAATAGCTGCCAGCGTGCGATCAAGTGATACTCCAAAGGCTTGTGCTGTTCCATAGTAGATGACCATTGATTGAACAATCATCGGTGTTCCACGGAACACTTCAATATAGACATTTAAAAAGATTGAGAAGATTTTTTGGAGAATGGCTAGCGCCTTGTTTTTTGCTTTAGGAGCTGTACGGTAGATACCAATTAATAGACCAATAATTAAACCAACAACAGTACCAATAGTTGAAATCAATAAGGTTAAGCCTGTTCCGCGAAGGAATTGTTTCCAATTCTTCTCAACGATAGCCCACATTTGTTTAAAGAAATTTGGTTTGGTATTGTCTGCTGATTTTTTTTCTTTAGGTTGTAAGGCAACCATCTTGTCCATTAGGTCAATACGATCTTTTTCATCTAAGTTTGATAGAACAGTATTAACATCATTAATGCGAGAATCGTCCTTTCGCATGCCGACGGCAATCGCAGCATCTGATTCTGACACGGTAAAGCCGTTACCTTTTTTCAAGGAAACCATTTTAAAAGAAGCGTTAGCATTTTCAGCAGTCATTGCCTCAGGGCGTTCTGAGATGTAACCATCAATAACACCAGATGATAAGGCTTGCCTCATTTGTGAAAAATCACCCATTGGTGTTTGAGCTTTTACACCGCTAATTTGAGGGATTAAATTGACATGCCAAACGCCTTGTTGCGCAGTAATTTTTGCTCCTGCAAAGTCTGCTAGAGAACTTGCTTTAGCGAATTTACTGCTTGCTTTAACGACTAAGACGGGCTCACTAGTATAGTAGCTATCTGAAAAAGCAATTTCTTTTTTTCGTTCTTCTGTCGGGCTCATCCCTGCAGCAATCATGTCGATTTTACCAGATGTTAAAGCTGGGATCAGACCTGTCCAAGATGTTTTAACAACTAATAATTTTTTATGCATTTGCTTTGCGACTTTTTGAGCAACTTGGACATCATAGCCGTTAGCGAATTGATTAGTTCCTTCAATTGGTGCAGCACCATTTGCATTTGTGTCTTGTGTCCAGTTGAACGGCGCATAGGCTGCCTCCATCCCGACACGTAAATATTGATCTGCTTGTGCATTCCCAATTCCTCCAATCAAAAGGAAGAATGTAAACAAGCAACCGTAAAGTAGCTTTTTCATAAAAAGACTCCTGTCTTATAAATTGTAATATCCATTATTTTACAGTAATTAGTTGCTTATTTCAATCTAAAAAAACAGGAAATGGAAAATTATACAGAAAACGAAGTTTTTTTGAGTAAAAATTAGTAGGAGCTTTCTGAAATAGCTTATATTTTATAAAAAGATGTGGTAAAATAATGTCAGAAAGTAGGATATGCCGTGAAAAAAATGCTAGTTGTTCTATGCCTCGTCTTTTCATTTCTTTCTAGTTCTGTAAGTGCAAATGATGTTCGTTATCGTATACCGTCATATAATGGTGCCCTAACTATTAACGAGGACAATTCTGCCAATTTAGGGAAGAGGTTACTTTTATTTTTCGTTCCGATTTTGGTGGCCAATATATTGGTTTAGGGACTGCAGGTAGAGTTCCGCAAGGATTCGTCATTGATAATAACCCCAAGATACAGGTTTTTAAGAATGGAAAGCCGATACAGTTTTCAAAAAAAATTGTTGAATTCGGAGATGGATTAAATGTCAAAGTATTGAATTCAGGACATGAAAATGATCAGATAAAGATTGTCATTGTTTGGCAACTTCACCAGATGTTATACAAATATAACGATGTTGCCATTTTAAATTGGGTTCCAATTTCTAATTGGGATCAGCCGATTCAGAAAGTATCGTTTACAGTTAAAACGCAGAAAGATAGTCAGTTTAAGCAACTGAATGTTCATCGTGGACATTTTGATCGTGATAAGATTACTCAAAAAAATAATCAGTTTCAATTTACTTCATATAATGTGAAAAATATTTTAGCTTTACATGGGGCGTGGGATGCATCTGTTGTTGATGCACCTGTTAGTCATCAAAATTATAAGGATAATTTTCTAAAAATAGAAGAGAAGATAAAGCGTGATAGTCAAAATGTAAGAAATTTTTTTAACTATCAGTTAATTGTTATTGTCACAGCTTTATTAGCCTTGTCACTTCTTATCCGTTATTTGGTCAAGCGATCGATCAGTCGATTTAAAACAGACGATGATAATCGGTTCAATGGACTTCCAGGGTATCTCAGTCCCTTAATGGTAGCAGATAGTATTTATAATTTAGATTTAAATAAGCTAAGTCCTTTAAATCGATCATCATTTAAAGATGATATTACCTTTGAAAATGTATTACAGGCAACATTGCTTGACTTAGTAGATAGACAAGTTCTATCTCTAACAAATACCCCATCAGGTCCAGTTGTCACGATTATTTCGCAAGATGATTTACAAGATTATGAAGAGCTATTTTTGCAAATGGCATTTGGTACAGCTACGACATTAAAGGTTAAAGATATATTTAATCGTTATTTCTTTGATGTTAATCTTTCACTGAGTCTAAAGGATAAATATGTGGGTAAAGAGCTTGAAAACCAAGTTAGAAGCCGAGGTAATAGACATATTCAATTGTTAAAGAAGACTTTGAACGAAATGACTCTAGCTATCAAAAGAGAGTCAGGACCTCTTCTTAAGGAACATTATAGAGATATGTCTAGACTAGAATCAGTTGGTTTAGTGGTGAGTAAGATTTTTATTTATTTTGGAATAATAATCCAGCTAGCAAGTGTTTACTATTTATTAAATCTCGCCCAGTTTAAGTTGTCTATACTATATTTAGCAATTATTGTTATTTTCTTTCTTTTGGCTTATCAATTCAACAAAAAAGATAGACACTATAAGTTACAAGGTGTCCTCACTGAGAAGGGTAAGCTTGATAGAGAAGCATGGGATGCCTTCAGAAGAATGCTAAAAAATATTAATCATTTTGAACAAGCTGATATTGAAAGTATTATTGTTTGGAATCGTGTTCTTGTCTATGCTAATCTTTTTGGTTATGCTAAAAATGTTGAAGCATTTTTAGATTTGCATGACATTACTCTTCAAGACAATGTGTTTAATCAAAACTATCAGTTGATTTCTCCATACTCTGTTGAACTAATTCAAAATATTGGCGCCTCAGTTGTTACTGCTACACACGCTAGCCATTTCAATGTTTCAAATGGAACTGCTAGAAGCAGTGGTTTTTCAGGCGAATCTTTCTAAAATAGTAGAACGATTTTAAGCTAAACCTAAAAAATTTTGATACAATGTATAATAGTAAAATGTCAAGGAGCATATATGTTATTTGTTGAGTTATTAAAGGCCATTTTTTTTGGCGTTATCGAAGGTGTTACGGAATGGTTACCAATTTCTAGTACAGGCCACCTAATTTTGGTTGAAGAGTTTGTTAAACTTAACCAAAGTGCGGCTTTTACGGAAATGTTTAACGTTGTTATTCAATTGGGAGCAATCTTAGCTGTTATCGTGATATACTTTAAACGTCTTAATCCGTTTCAACCAGGAAAAACTGATAATGAGATTCGGTTAACATGGCAATTGTGGGCCAAAGTACTGATTGCTATATTACCTGTTGTGGTCATCGGTCTTCTGTTTGATAATTGGTTCAATACCCATTTCCATAACTTTATCTCAGTTGCCTTAATGTTAATTGTTTACGGGGTTGCCTTTATTTGGGTAGAAAAACGACATAAAAATGTTGAACCTCAGGTAACAAGTTTAGCTAAAATGTCTTATAAAACGGCTTTGTTTATTGGTCTTTTTCAAGTTTTAAGTATTGTTCCAGGAACTAGTCGCTCTGGAGCAACGATCCTTGGGGGCATTATTTTAGGAACAAGTCGTACAGTTGCTACAGAATTTACTTTCTTTTTAGGAATCCCTGTTATGTTTGGGGCAAGTTTGTTAAAAGTATTAAAATTTTTCTTAAAAGGTAATGTTTTAGGTTTTGGGTCACTTTTAATTTTGATAGTAGCTAGTTTAACAGCCTTCCTTGTTAGTTTAGTAGCCATTAAATTTTTGACGGATTATGTCAAAAAACATGACTTTACATTATTTGGTAAATACCGTATTGGATTGGGTATCTTACTAGTCATCTATTTTGTTTTCACATTAATATTTTAATTAAAACTAGCTAATAGCTGGTTTTTTCTTTAGTTCAGGATGAAAAATTGCTTAATGGTGGTAATTCTTGTATAATAGAATGACTACGCGTGCGAGGTATGAATTATGGAAATGAAACAAATCAGCGAAACGACGCTAAAAATTACAATCAGTATGGATGACTTAGAAGAAAGAGGAATGGAGTTAAAAGATTTTTTGATTCCTCAAGAAAAAACTGAAGAATTTTTCTATGCTGTCATGGATGAGTTGGATCTTCCTGAAAACTTTAAGGACAGTGGTATGCTTAGTTTCCGAGTGACACCTCGGAAAGATAGATTAGATGTTTTTGTCACGAAATCAGAATTAAATAAAGACATTAACTTTGAAGATTTAGCTGAGTTGGGTGATATTTCCCAAATGACACCAGAAGATTTTTTCAAAACCATTGAAAAAAATATGATGGAAAAAGGGGATGTTGATGCTCATCAAAAATTAGAAAAGCTTGAAGAGATGATTGAAGATGCGAAAACCCTGGAGCAAGCCAATGATTCCAATGAGGATGACTTTGACGAATCGTTAGACTATGTTCATTTTGTCTTGAACTTTGCTACAATTGAGGATGCTATTCATTTTGCTAACACCATTGATTTTCCAATTGAAGCATCAGAACTTTATAAGGAAAATAATAGTTACCACATGACTGTTTTATTGGATATTCAAAACCAACCATCTTATTATGCTAACATTTGTTATGCACGACTGATTGAACATGCCAATCCTGGTATCAGAACAAGAGCTTACTTGCAAGAACATGCTGTTCAATTAATTGAAGATGCTGCTATTGAAGAATTAAAAAAAATTGAGATGGTGTAATAACGTATGTTCCCTTTTACCTTTAATCATGTCCTCGTTTTAATTGGTGCGCTTTTAATTTCCCTGATTTTGACACCGATTGTACGATTACTAGCTTTCAAAATTGGTGCGGTTGACAACCCAAATGCTAGACGGATTAATAAAGTTCCCATGCCAAGTAGTGGCGGAATAGCAATTTTCGTTTCATTTATGGTTGCAACTTTAGTTTTTATGCCTAAAGTGACACCTGATTTAATAAAAGAACAGGCTAGTTATTTTTCTTATATTCTTCCTGTTGTTATGGGTGCCTTCATGATTACAGTGACAGGTCTAATTGATGATATTTTTGATATTTCCCCACGCTTAAAAATGTTAGGTATTATTTTTGGCGCTTCTATTATTTGGGCCTTTACGACCTTTCGATTTGATTCCTTTAAAATCCCGTTTGGAGGTCCCTTATTAGAATTTGGTCCTATCGTTACCTATATTCTAACGGTCTTATGGATTGCTTCGATTACAAATGCGATCAATTTGATAGATGGGTTGGATGGGTTGGTTTCTGGCGTATCAATCATTAGCTTGTTGACCATGGCAGTAGTTTCCTTTTTCTTCCTGCCACAGACAGATTTTTACTTGACACTGACAATCCTAATACTGGTGGCGGCAATCGTTGGCTTTTTCCCTTATAATTACTATCCTGCTATCATCTACTTGGGAGATACGGGTGCCTTATTCATTGGTTTCATGATTGGTGTTCTTTCACTACAGGGTTTAAAGAATGCTACAGCTGTTGTGGTAGTGACACCAGTGATTATCTTAGGTGTCCCAATTATGGATACCGCGGTAGCATTATCCGAAGGAGTCTATCTGGTAAAAAGTTCTATGAACCGGATAAAATGCATTTACACCATCGACTTTTATCTATGGGTTTTACCCATCGCGGTGCTGTTTTAGTTGTTTATGGCATAGCCATGTTGTTTTCACTGGTTTCTTTGCTACTGAATGTCTCTAGTAGAATTGGTGGCGTCCTGTTAATGTTTGGTCTTTTATTTGGACTGGAAGTGTTGATTGAGGGGTTGGAAATTTGGGGAGAGAAAAGGACACCACTTTTTAAGCTTTTGAAATTTATCGGAAATAGTGACTACAGGCAAAAGATAATGGATAAATGGAAAGAAAAACACTGATTTTATAAGCGATAGAAAAGCCTTCCAAGGCTTTTTTTGTTATAATAAAAGTAATGGTTTAAAAAGATTAGAACCCTTAAATTTTCAGAAAAGGATTCTATAGAATAGATGAGGTAAATAATGTCTACTTTAGAAATTAAAAATTTGCACGTTTCAATCGAGAATAAAGAGATTCTTAAAGGTGTGAATTTGACATTAAAAACAGGTGAAATTGCAGCAATTATGGGACCAAATGGAACAGGGAAATCGACCTTGTCTGCAGCTATCATGGGTAATCCTAATTTTGAAGTTACTGAGGGAGAGATTCTCTTAGATGGTCAGAATATTTTAGAACTTGAAGTTGATGAACGAGCACGCTTAGGTTTGTTTTTGGCCATGCAATACCCATCAGAAATTCCAGGGATTACCAATGCCGAATTTATTCGTGCAGCAATGAATGCAGGTAAAGTAGATGAGGATAAAATTTCAGTTCGAAACTTTATTACAAAGTTAGACCAGAAAATGGAACTGCTTGGAATGAAAGAAGAAATGGCAGAGCGCTACCTCAATGAAGGTTTCTCTGGTGGTGAAAAGAAACGTAATGAAATTTTACAATTACTAATGCTAGAACCTAAATTTGCCTTATTAGACGAGATTGACTCAGGACTTGACATTGATGCTTTAAAAGTTGTTTCAAAAGGTGTTAATGAAATGCGTGATAAAGAGTTTGGTGCAATGATTATCACTCATTACCAACGTCTCTTGAATTACATCACACCAGATCGCGTTCACGTGATGATGGAAGGGCGCATTGTCTTATCTGGTGGACCTGAATTAGCAGAGCGTCTTGAAAAAGAAGGTTATAAGACAATTGCCGGTGAGTTAGGTATTGATTACAAAGAAGAAGTATGATGATGTTTTTTAGTTTTGTGAGTGTCTGTGCATTAGAAAAGAACGGACAAAAAGACAATCAATAAGAAACCGTAGAAAAGGAAACATCATTATGACATTAGAAACAATTAAAGCATTTTCACAGTCAAAAGCTGAGCCTCAATGGTTGCAAGAGCTACGCTTAGCTGCTTTTAATAAAATGGAAGACTTACCTCTCCCAACCATTGAGCGAGTTAAATTTCACAGATGGAACTTGGGTGATGGAACTATTTCTGAAAATACAGAAATAACTGCAGTCCCAGATTTCATGGTAATGGGAGATAATCCTAAATTGGTTCAAGTGGGGACACAAACTGTCTTGGAACAAGTTCCCTATGCATTGGCTGAAAAAGGACTGGTCTTCACAGATTTTTACTCGGCTTTGGAAGAAATTCCAGATGTTATTGAGGAACATTTTGGTTCAGCTGTCAGTTTCGATCAAGATAAGCTCTCTGCTTACCATACAGCTTACTTTAACAGTGCGGCTGTACTCTATGTGCCAGATTTCATGGAAATCGCGGAGCCAATTGAAGGTGTATTCTTACAGGACAGCGATAGCGATGTCCCATTTAACAAGCACATCTTGATTATAGCAGGGAAAGAAAGCAAGTTTTCTTATCTTGAGCAACTTGAAAGCATCGGTAGACAAACTGCTAAAGCGACAGCTAATATTACCGTCGAAGTCATTGCAAAAGCGGGTAGTCAGGTTAAATTCTCAGCTATCGATAGACTTGGTGCAGATGTCACAACTTACATCAGTCGCCGAGGAAAATTAGAGGCCAACGCCACAATCAATTGGTCGCTCAGTGTCATGAATGACGGCAATGTAATTGCAGACTTTGACAGTGATTTGCTAGGTGAAGGCAGTCACGCTGACTTGAAAGTTGTTGCCCTTTCTGCAGGACGACAAGTTCAAGGGATTGATACCCGTGTTACCAATTATGGTCGTAATTCTGTGGGACACATTCTTCAACATGGGGTAATCCTAGACCGTGGAACCTTGACCTTTAATGGGATTGGCCATATTATTAAGGGGGCTAAGGGAGCAGATGCGCAACAAGAAAGTCGTGTTTTGATGCTCTCAGATAAAGCAAGAAGTGATGCCAATCCAATCTTGCTAATTGATGAAAATGAGGTAACTGCCGGACATGCAGCCTCTATTGGTCAGGTTGATCCAGAGGACATGTACTACTTAATGAGTCGTGGTTTGGATCAAGATACTGCTGAAAAGTTAGTTATCCGTGGTTTCTTAGGAGCAGTTATTACTGAAATACCAGTTAAAGAAGTCAGAGAACGAATTATTACCGTATTAGATGATAAATTATAAACTAAATAATAGTGTCAGAGAAAAGGAGTATCAATGTTAGACCCAATTCAAGTAAAAAAAGAATTTCCTATCTTAAATCAGGTCGTCAACGATGAAGCCCTTGTTTATCTGGACAGTGCTGCAACCAGTCAAAAACCAATACAGGTATTGGAAAAAGTGCAAGCTTATTATTTAGAAGACAATGCCAATGTTCATCGGGGTGTTCATACCTTGGCTGAGCGTGCAACGCGGTCATATGAAGCTAGTCGCGAAAAAGTTACTCGTTTCATCAATGCCAAGTCGACCAAAGAAGTTCTTTTTACAAGAGGGACAACAACTAGTCTAAACTGGGTTGCACAGTTTGCTAAATCAACTCTACAAGCCGGTGACCAAGTTTTGATTTCTGTCATGGAGCATCATTCAAATATCATTCCATGGCAACAAGCCTGTCAGGCAACAGGTGCAGAATTGGTTTATGTCTACTTAAGAGATGGTCAATTGGATATGGATGACCTTAAAAGCAAGTTGACTGAGAAGACTAAATTTGTGTCTTTGGCACATGCTTCAAATGTACTTGGAACAGTTAATCCTATAAAAGAGATTACTCAATTGGCCCATGCAGTTGGGGCTTACATGGTGGTGGACGGGGCTCAATCAGTGCCTCATATGGCAATTGATGTTCAAGAACTTGATTGTGATTTCTTAGCCTTTTCTGGCCATAAAATGCTTGGCCCAACAGGGATTGGTGTGCTTTATGGAAAAGAAGCTCTCTTAAATCAAATGGATCCCATTGAGTTTGGGGAGAGATGATTGATTTTGTCTCAGAGCAAGAAGCTTCCTGGAAAGACTTACCTTGGAAATTTGAAGCCGGCACACCAAATATAGCTGATGCTATTGGGCTTGGCGCTGCTGTTGATTATCTCGACACAATTGGTATGGATGCAATAGCTAAGCATGAAGCAGAGCTTGTTGCATATGTTATGCCAAAACTTGCTGCCATTGACGGTTTAACCATCTATGGACCAGCTAATCCAGCAGAACACACAGGCGTGATTGCTTTTAATATAGATGGCTTACACCCACATGATGTTGCAACCGCCTTAGACTATGAAGGTGTAGCAGTTAGAGCTGGTCATCATTGTGCGCAACCATTGTTAAGCTACTTACGCGTTTCATCAACGATTAGAGCAAGTTTTTATATCTATAATACAAAAGAAGATTGTGACAAGTTAGTTGAAGCAATCATAAAAACAAAGGAGTTCTTTAATGGCACTCTCTAAGCTAAATAGTTTATATATGGCAGTCGTTGCCGATCACTCAAAAAATCCTCATCACCGAGGAACATTGGAAGGTGTAGAAGCAGTCTTGCTAAACAATCCAACCTGTGGTGATGTGATTAGTTTAACTGTCGATTTTGATGGTGAAGTGATTAAGGACATTGCCTTCGCGGGGGATGGCTGTACCATTTCAACTGCGTCATCAAGTATGATGACAGATGCTGTAATTGGTAAAACTAAGGACCAGGCCTTGGAGTTAGCTCAGCTATTCTCCCAAATGGTCCAAGGACAAGAAGATCCTAAGCAAGCATTGCTAGGAGAAGCTGAGTTGTTAGCAGGTGTCTCTAAATTCCCGCAACGCATCAAGTGCTCAACCTTGGCTTGGCATGCACTTGAAAAAGCAATCGAGCGTAGTCGCCAAAACTAAAAGCCACAATTAGAAAAAGGAAAATATATATGTCTGAAATCAATGAAAAAGTAGAACCCCAAGCAATTGATTTGGGAGACTATCAATTTGGCTTTCACGATGATGTCGAACCGATTTATTCTACCGGAAAAGGATTGAATGAGGCCGTTGTCAGAGAATTATCAAAAGCTAAAGATGAACCAGAATGGATGCTAGATTTTCGTCTTAAATCGTTAGAGACCTTTAATAAAATGCCCATGCAAACATGGGGAGCTGATTTATCTGACATTAATTTTGATGATATCATTTATTATCAAAAAGCGTCAGACAGACCTGCTCGTTCATGGGATGATGTTCCAGAAAAAATCAAGGATACCTTTGAAAAAATTGGAATTCCACAGGCTGAACGTGCTACTTAGCGGGAGCATCAGCTCAATATGAATCAGAAGTGGTTTACCATAACATGAAGGAAGAGTATGATAAACTTGGCATTGTCTTTACAGATACAGATACAGCCTTAAAAGAATACCCGGACCTGTTCAAACAATACTTTGCAAAATTAGTACCTCCAACTGATAATAAATTAGCAGCCTTAAACTCAGCTGTTTGGTCAGGTGGGACCTTTATCTATGTACCAAAAGGTGTTAAGGTGGATATTCCACTTCAAACTTACTTCCGAATTAACAATGAAAACACTGGTCAGTTTGAACGGACTTTAATTATTGTTGATGAAGGAGCAAGTGTGCATTATGTTGAAGGCTGTACAGCACCAACTTATTCAAGCAATAGCTTGCATGCTGCAATTGTTGAAATATTTGCTCTAGATGGTGCTTATATGCGTTACACAACTATTCAAAACTGGTCTGATAATGTTTATAACTTAGTCACAAAACGGGCCAAGGCTCAAAAAGATGCAACAGTCGAGTGGATTGATGGGAACTTAGGTGCAAAAACGACTATGAAATACCCATCAGTTTACCTGGATGGACCAGGAGCGCGTGGCACCATGTTATCAATAGCCTTTGCTAACGCAGGCCAACACCAAGATACCGGTGCCAAAATGATTCATAATGCACCACATACCTCGTCTTCAATTGTTTCTAAGTCAATCGCCAAAGGCGGTGGTAAAGTTGATTACAGAGGTCAAGTTACTTTTAATAAGAATTCCAAGAAATCGGTGTCCCATATTGAATGTGATACGATACTAATGGATGATATATCAAAATCAGATACTATCCCATTTAATGAAATTCATAATTCACAAGTCGCCCTAGAACACGAAGCTAAAGTCTCGAAAATCTCAGAAGAACAACTCTACTACCTGATGAGCCGAGGCTTGTCAGAAAGCGAAGCCACAGAAATGATTGTCATGGGCTTTGTCGAACCATTCACCAAAGAATTACCAATGGAATACGCAGTGGAGCTGAATAGATTGATCTCGTATGAAATGGAGGGTTCCGTAGGCTAGAAAAGGGAGCAAATTAACAGCAAATAAGCTGTTGATTGCCCCTTTTCGCCTACGGAATCGGTGGATAAGGGAAAAACAGTTTCCCTCAATCGTAAGGTTAGAAAATTGAGTAATGGAGTAGTCAAAAAGTTACTCCATACAGTTTCATCGGAATAAGGAAAACAGAAGAGAACGAAGCTATGCTCTTCTGTTTTCTTATTTTCGAGTAGATGATTTGTACTGGGTTTGGTCAATGAACACATAAAGTTACTATGAAGGCGTCTTCATCTGGTGTTTTGATTAAAAAGTCAAACGCAAAAAAGCTCTTTGTGGTACAATAGAGACGTATATGAAAAAAGTTCAATTAATGTAGAATTGGGGTAATTGAATGACAGCCAAAAGGCAAATTGTAAAATCGGCTTTGCCAAAAAAAGTCGCTTTTACAGCTATTATTAGTTTTATCTACCTATTAGGTAGACATATCCCACTACCACTTGTCAATTTGGGAGAATTTGGCGTTGGTGGACATGGGAGACAGCTCATCGATGTAGCCAGCTTGATAACTGGTGGTGATTTTTCGCAATTATCACTTTTTAGTCTAGGATTGGGACCATGGATGTCCACCATGATTATTTGGGGATTTTTAAGTACTAGTAAAAAATTAAATATTAAGAAAATGTCTACGAGGTTTCAGACCGTTGGAAAAAAATACTAATGCTAGCAATTAGTATTGTCCAAGCATTAGGGATTTTAAGTTTCATGACCTTTCAAGATAAGGTCCTTCCATTTAGTAGAACAACATTTGTCATGTTAGTCACCCTTGTGATTATTTCTGGCTGTTATGTGATCATGTGGATCGCTAATTTAAATATCAAATATGGGATTGGCAGTTCCAGTATGTTAATTTTAGTTGGTTTGTTATCGAGCTTACCAGCTAGATTGACTCAGTCAATACATGCAGATCTTTTCTTTATGAATCATTTGTTAGGTTATGGAACAATTTTTGTATTTTGTTTTATTTCACTGGTGGTGACTGTTTTCTTGGAAAGAGCAGAATATCGTATTCCATTGGAGCGAGTTATGATTCATAATGATTTTGCTCATAAATCTTACATTCCTATCAAGCTAAATGTTGCAGGAGGGATGTCTATTATGTATGGAATGACTTTGCTAGTTCTTCCACAGTATTTATTTTCAGGATTAACGATGATTTTTCCGAAAAACGATTTATTGCGTTTTTTAATCATCAATTTTCAAATTGGAAGACCATTTGGATTAGGTATCTATTTAGTAATCCTATTTCTGTTAACTGTCGGCTTTGCTTGGTCAATATTAAACCGGATCAGCTGACCGAAAACTTACAGGAAATGGGTGACTATATTCATGGCATTCGTCCTGGACAAGACACGTTTCGATTTTTAAATGAAAAGGTCAAGCAAATTGGTATTTTAGGTGGGTTATATACAGTGGTAGTGATTGGTATTCCACTGGTTATTGGTTACATTTTTAAATTAAATCAAACCATTTCAAGTTTACCGGGGATGACATTAATTATTGCAACTTTGCTATTTTCGATTTTTGATCAAATCAATATGCTCAAATTAAACAAACAGTACGAAGATATTTTATAAATGAGAGAGTATAAATTATGTACCATTTTATTCCAGCCTGGTACCCGACAGATCGCGTTTGGTACGATGATACAAAGGAATGGGGCTTTGTAAATCATAGGCTACAATTTGACGATACCGTCAACCAAGTTAAAGTGTTTTTTGATAATCAACAAGATGTTAATGTGTTAGTTTTAAATTACTCACCAAATCTCAGGTCCTTTTTGCATCAAAAAGGGCTATTTGAAGTACCTTCATGGTCTTTATTTGATGTACTTCAAAATACGCAAGGTGCCCAGCAAGTTATGCTAAATTGGCGTGAATTCAAGTGGCCAGATAATGCTGAATTCATTTACTCACCTTTCACAGTGACCGTTATTATCAAAGGTACTGTCCATGCACGGATTCATTTTGCGGATGGGGGCTATCTTTACAAAATAGTCTTTTTCGAAGATGATGCACTAACGCAAAAATGCAATTATATTTTTGATGATCGTGGTTTTTTATCCTCTATTCTTTATTTTAAAAATGGCCAAGCAGACCATCAAGACTACTTAGATAAAAGAGGACAATGGCGTTTTAGAGAATTTCAAGATGGCAGAGCAGACAGAATTATCGTCAATCAGCAAACTGTTGATTTACTGAGCAAACCTACTTATAGTGATTGGCGTGACGTCATTGAAGAGGTTCTTGCAGAAAAATTAAGTCAATTGCCTGCTGAGGATTATTTGGTTTTAGCTGCTCATTCACAACATAATGACTTATTTGCGGAAACGTCTCAAAAAGTTATTTATTCTTTCTTCCAAGATCGTTTTCCCTTAGAAGGAGATGTTGCTGGCTTTAAAGACATTGTCACAGATGCTGATTTACTAATCTCGGATAATCATAAAAATACGAAACTCTTGGAGCAATTAATGCAGAAGCAATCACAACAAAAGCCAATTATTCAGGTGTCACCATTTGATACCCGTTTTGAGCTGGGGCTTAGTGTGCGGCGCAAAGAATTAGATATTTATTTCTTTGCAGATGGGCTATCAGATAGTGAGTTGCAAACGAGTTTGAAGACAATCTTTAAAATGATGCAGGCTAATGAATGGATTAGTCTCATTTTAGGGACTTATGAAAATAATCCCGTGCGAACGCAAGTGCTTAACCAGCTTCTTGACGATCTTATTGAGCACTATATTCCTGAAGTAGATGTAGATCCTGAGGAACAATTGCCGACTAAAGAAGAAAAAAAAGTCCAACCTAGAGCTAGATTAGAGATCATTAAGGATGAAAATGATTTAATTTATTTGTTGACAACCACCCGTTTGCTGATTGATTTGAATCGAGAACCTGATTTATACCATCAGATTGCAGCAATTAGTTCAGGCCTTCCACAAATCAACAGTTCTGTTTCTGATTATGTGATTCATAAGGAGAACGGCTATATTGTCACAGGTAGTGATGAACTAGAAAAAGCCATCAATTATTTCTTCACAGGGCTTAAAAATTGGAATAAATCCTTGGTGTATTCGATTGAACGAATTGCAGAATTTACTGGTCCAGCTTTGATTGAAAAGTGGACGAAGGCATTAGAAGGGCAAGGTAATTATGGCCAAAAAGAAAATTAAAGTTCTCCAAATTGGTCAAAATAACTGGAGTGATAGTTGCCAGATACCTGATAATATGGTCTGGAACCACGCTGATTTTAATCATTATCAAGAGCATTTCTTTAATAAAAAAGGAAAACCAGTTAAACCGTTTGGATTGCTCATTTTTACGGATCATCACTTCCCAAAAGAAGATATGATGGATTTATTACCTTTTGCAACCTCATATTCCGTTTTTTATGATGAAAAACTAGCAGAAAAAAGTAAAGAGAACCCTCTCTTTAGGTACCGAAAAGCTGAAGCCTTGAATATGGATCAGCCTCAGGAAGTGATCAACCACTTAGCGCTAAGTCATTTTCCTGGACAAGCTGGGGCAAGTGAGAACATGTCTCACGTTGATGTCTTCGAATCATTTTCGGGGGACGTGTCATATGAAGGCAATTCATATATCACCCTTCAAGGTCAGTTTGGAGATGATTTCACATCACTTTTGACATGGCGTTATAACATTGTTCATGAAAAAAACCAGCCTTTAGAAATGTGGTTTGAGTTTATTAAAGATGCGAGTATTGAACTACAATTAAAAGTTTATAGTTTAGTGGGTGGTTCTTCTGAGATCAGTCGTGTTCGTTCTTTTTCAGGACAAGATTTGGAAAAACAACTCATCATTGACGATGGCGATAGTACAACTTATTTGTCAGTTGTTCTGTTGGCTAAGGGACAAGGGCAATTAAAAATTGGCGCTCTTCATCAGCGATGGACTAGACTTGGTGCAGGTGCATTTATTGCTGGCGGACAACGATTAGTGGATGATAAGCGGCAGGAATTGATTGCTTATTTTAGTCCTGGTGACATGAAACCACCTTTGAATGTTTATTTTTCTGGTTACCGATCAGCCGAAGGGTTTGAAGGGTATTGGATGATGGCAAATATGAATGCACCATTTATTTTAATTGGTGATCCTCGGATTGAGGGTGGGTCCTTTTATATGGGCTCGGACCAATTAGAAAATCAAGTCACTGAGTTTATTAAAGATAAGTTGACGGAATTGCAGTTTACTAAAGAGCAGTTGATTTTATCTGGCTTATCAATGGGAACATTTGGTGCTTCCTACTATGCTAGTAAATTACAACCTCACGCAGTAATCATTGGTAAGCCCTTGTTTTCTTTAGGGAATATTGCTTTAAATGGTTACCGTGTTCGACCTGATGAATTTGGGACAGCATTTGATATGGTAAAATTATTAACTGGCGGCTTGGACCAAAAGCATATTGACATGATTAATAACAAGTTTTGGGATTCTTTTGATCAAGCTGACCTAAGTGGTACCTTATTTGCTATTGCTTATATGAAAAATGATGACTATGATTCAACAGCCTACTATGATCTTCTTGACCATATCAAAGGAAAACCAGTTAAGGTTATTTCAAAAGGAGTTGAAGGGCGACATAATGATAACAGTGGCTCAATCAACCAATGGTTCCTCAACCAGTACGCTCGCATAATGAGTTTAGATTTTGGAAGGAGACCAAGATGATACCTTTAGCTATTCAAGGGCATATTATACCTTGGGGACAATTGCAAAGCGGTAGTTATTTATATGGGGTTGATATTAGGCGTTTGGCAGGCAATCGCATTTCCTATAAACAAGACTACCTACCTGTTGGGACAATTATTCATTCATGGCATTCAATGACAAACTATCAAGGCGATCGTGATATTCCTCAGTTACCACGTTTAAGACGAAATCAAGAGTACACTTTATGCCTGCTGTTAGAATCCAAAGGGACAAATGCTCCTTACGTAAGGCTTAGTTTTTATAACCGTCGCAAAGAGTTGTTGAATCAACAAATTATAAAAGGAATTAGTGGGAAATTTACTTATCCAGCTAGGGCATATTCTTATAAAATTGAATTAATTAATGTGTCATGTACAGCATTCATTTTTAATAATTTACTGATTCTTGAAGATAACCAGTCAATGGCAAATGAGTTGCCTTACTACAGTCAATTGATTGAAGAAGAAACGACTAGTGATGAATTAGCCATTCTATTCCTAGAAAGTGATCGTGGCGTGGGACTAACACTTTCAGAAAAATTCTTATCAACCTATAAGTCGGTACTCGTTTTTGCCAATTTATCGATTGATCCAGCAGCCTATATGACGGATGACTTTATTAGCTATCAAAAAACGAAACTAGAGTCTATTCTTGAAACCCATCCCAGTCAATCAATCAACTGGATAGGATATGGGAAGCGATCAAATCAAGCTGCTTGTTTTTTCCATGATTACTATCAAAAAGGTCAGCTTTTCATTAACAGACAAGTAGACTTCGATTCCTTAAGAGAAGATAGTCAGCGACAAGACCTGTCAGAGTTACAAGCCTTTCTAAACAAGTCTAAAAAATATGCTGAGATTGTTCCTTATCAAAAGGCCAGTGATTCTGATTTACCAGATTTCTTTTCCCAACTAATAGATCAGTCATTTACCTTAGAAAAGTTGGTTGAGCATGAAAAATAAAAGGAGCTACCATAAGTGAGCTTAACTGAAAAATTATCAATTAATCAAATCCGATTACGTTCTATTCAGCAGGATTTGAAAAAAGTCAATGCCTTGGCAGATACCATGGCTAAATTGACTGATAAAGCTTTAAAAGAAAAAACACAAGAATTTAAAGACCGCCTTCGCAATGGCGAAACAGTTAATAGTCTCTTACCAGAAGCATTTGCGGTAGTGAGAGAAGCAGATAGAAGAGTCTTAGGGATGTTTCCTTATGATGTCCAAGTCATGGGTGGTATTGCTTTACATTATGGCAATATTGCAGAGATGAAGACTGGTGAAGGTAAGACACTTACGGCAACAATGCTACCTATCTTAATGCCCTTTCAGGTAAGGGGGCAATGGTTATAACGACAAATGCTTATTTGTCACGTCGTGATGGACTTGAAATGGGTGAAGTCTACTCATGGTTGGGGTTAAGTGTTGCAATCGGTGTACCGGAAAACCCTTTGAAAAAATTGACGGTTCAAGAAAAACGAGATATTTATTACAGTGACATTATTTATACCACTCACTATACATTAGGATTTGATTATTTAATGCAAAACTTGGCTGATGCAGCTGATAAGCAATTTTTGAGAGACTTTCATTATGCTATAGTGGATGAAGTGGATTCTGTTTTGCTTGATAGTGCTCAAACGCCCTTGATTATTTCTGGGGCACCTAGAGTACAGTCTAATTACTACACGATTGCCAATACATTTATTACCACTCTAGAAGAAGGTGATGATTATCAATTTGATGATGATAAAAGTAATGTCTGGTTAACTAATAAAGGAATCAATGAGGCTGAACGTTTCTTTGGGATTGCTAGTCTTTTTGACAGTAAACATACAGAGATTGTGCGACACTTAGTCCTTGCCTTAAAGGCACATTGTCTATATAAAAAAGAAGAAGAGTATGTGATTGAAGATGATGAGGTCATTTTGCTAGATGCCATTAGTGGGCGCGTGTTAGAAGGAACGAAGCTTCAGGCTGGTCAACATCAGGCGATTGAGGCTAAAGAGGAGGTTAAAAGGACTCCAGAAACCAGAGCGATGGCCTCTATTACGTATCAAAATTTATTTAAGTTATTTGAGAAATTGAGTGGTATGACAGGTACAGGAAAGGTTGCAGATGATGAATTTATTGCGACCTATAATATGCCAGTAATTACGATTCCAACCAATCGTCCTGTTCAACGGATTGATTACCCAGATAAGATTTATACTAGTTTACCTGAAAAAATTGTGGCCTCAATGGACTACATAAAGAAAATCCATGACACCAAGCAACCAATTCTATTGGTAACGGCAACAGTTGAAATGTCAGAAATTTATTCACATCTCCTATTAAAAGAAGGGATTGCACATAGTGTTTTAAATGCCTATAATACAGCTAAGGAAGCTGAAATGATTGCTGAAGCTGGACAACTTGGTAATGTCACTGTCGTAACAGCCATAGCTGGTCGTGGTACAGATATCAAGTTGGGTGAAGGTGTTGAAGCCTTAGGTGGATTGGCTGTTATCGGCACAGAGCGGATGTCTAGTAAACGGATTGATTTACAAATGCGTGGTCGTTCAGGTCGTCAGGGAGATCCTGGAATGAGTCAGTTTTTTGTCTCTTTAGAGGATGCCTTATTGATTAAATGGGGACCAACTTGGTTGATGGATTACCTGAAAAAGCAATTACCTAAAATGGATATGACTAATCCAAAGCAGTTGCAATCAAAACGATATGTGAGAATGCTTGAGAATGCTCAGGAAGCCAGCGATTCTTCTGGCGTGAGGCCAGACAAAATGCAGTTGAGTTGGATGAAAGCATTCAAGTGCAGCGCGAACTTGTTTATAGTATGCGTAACAAGCTCATTGGTCAAGAAAAACTCGAAGAAGTTAACCTTTTAGAGATTTTGGATCACGTTACATCAGCGTTTTTGAAAAATCATCCGAAATTGGACGAAGAAACCTTGTCACGTTTTATCTATGATAATCTGACCTATCATTTTGACGGCTTTGGAAATCTTGATTTAACTAATCATGCAGCGGTTAAGGATAAATTGAGTCAGATATTCTTAAAAGAGATGAACGATAAAGCGGCTCAATTTATTCAAAAACAAGATTATATTAATTTCCAAAGGATGGCCATCTTGAAAGCCATTGACCAAGCTTGGATTGAACAAGTTGACTATTTACAACAATTCCGTGTCCTTGTAAGTAGTCGCCATTCTGCGCAGCGAAATACAACTTATGAATTTCATAAGGAGGCTTTAGAGTCATATAAATACCTTCGTGAAAACATCAAAGATAGTATCATCAGAAACTTATCTTTAAGTATGCTTGCTTACAATGAAAAAGGTGAATTGGTTGCCTATTTTGCTTAACATTATAGTTCTATTAGGAGAGTAAATATGACACTATATAATATTAATATGGGAATTGGCTGGGCAAGCAGTGGTGTTGAATATGCACAGCTCTACCGTGCCAGACTTCTCAGACAAATTGAGGTTGAAGGTAAATTTATTTTTACTGATTTAATTCTCAATGAAAATGTTCAACATTTGACGAAGGCTATTGGCTTCAAAGATAGTGAAGTTATCTGGATGTACCACTACTTAACAGATGTTAAGTTGGCTCCGACCTCATACACCATTTCTGAACTTGAAGCTAGTATTCCATATGAGATTGACAGACGCGAAAAAGTTGGGAAAATCCTTCGTTTGTTTTATGATCAGGGACAAAAGTTTGTGACTTGTTATTTAACATCAGAGGATCAAGAATTTGTGGATCGCGCTGAATTTGTTTCAGATGGCTATCTTATTCGAAAAGATTATTTTAATTATACAAGGTATTGTGCAGAGTTCTTCTCACCTAAAGATAATAAGGCGCACATGCATTTACGTCGTTTCTTTAATGAAGATGGGTCGACTGCTTTTGATGAAATTATAACTGAAGATGAGAGTATCTTCCGATTTAAAGATCAGATTTTTTATTCTAGACGTGGTTTGTTATCTTACTTTTTACAACAGTTCAATTTTGGTGCTGATGATATCATCATTCTGGATCGTTCCAGTGAGATTGGTCAATCTGTCATGGAAGAAAAAGGACAGGCAAAATTAGGAACAGTTGTGCATGCAGAGCATTATAGTATGAATGCTGTAACCGATCATCATATCTTATGGAATAATTATTATGAGTATGAATTTACTCACACAGAGGATGTTGATTTCTTTATCTGTTCGACACAAGCACAAACAGATACACTGGTCGGCCAATTTAAAAAGTATCAAAATGCAGAGCCTAAAGTTGTCACTATTCCTGTAGGGTCTTTGGATAAATTAAAATATCCAGAATCATCTAGAAAACCATTTTCACTCTTGACCGCATCACGTCTTGCAAGTGAAAAACACATTGACTGGCTAGTTTTAGCTGTTATCGAAGCGAAAAAGGTTCTTCCGGAATTATCCTTTGACATTTATGGAAAAGGTGGTCAAGAAGAAAAATTACAACAATTAATTTCGGAAAATAGTGCTCAAGAGTATATTCATTTGAAAGGGCATGCTGATCTAACAGAAATCTACAAAAACTACGAAGCTTATATTGCAGGGTCAACTAGTGAAGGATTTGGTTTAACACTGATGGAAGCTGTTGGTTCAGGGTTACCAATTATTGGCTTCGATGTTCCGTATGGTAATGTTACATTTGTCGAAAGTGGTCAAAATGGTCTACTGATTCCACGTCAGGAATCAGATCAAGTGGAACAAATTGTAGATGCATTTGCGCAAGCCATTATTAGCATGTATCAGAACTACAACTTACAGGATTGGCAAAACCATTCCTATGCAATCGCCAAGGACTTTTTAAGTTCGAAAGTTGCACAGGATTGGAAAGTATTATTAGAGGAGGAAGGTCATGCTTAATATTTTTGATGTTTATGATCAACAAGCTCAAGATTTGCACTATTCCTTAGTCATGTCTGGCTACAAACATCCAACTCTTGTTCTTAATGAAAATGGGTATTTACCTGATTCAGTAACAACACCCTATGCTTTCTTTACAGGAGACGATCAACTAGTAGATACACCTCCGAGGTATTTTAATCAGGTTGTTGTTCCAAAGTATTGGGAGATAAAATCAAGTAATACTAATGGTGAAATTTTCGATCAACAGGAAAAGAAAGCCAACATTTTCTACGCCGAACCTACTCATCGCCGTTATGTTCGTTCGGTAGAATGGCTAGATCAATCAGAGAAGGTGCGCTTGGTTGAGTTTTATAATAAACATGGTAGACTCTTTGCCCAAGGCGTCTATAATCAGCAACAAGAAGAAATCATGCGTACTTACTATGACCAAGCGGGCTGTGAAACAATTGTAGAAAATTTTGTAACGGGTGACCTTATCTTGAACTATAAAGGGAGCGTTCATATTTTTAAAAGGAAGATGGAATTTGTTCTCTTTTATTTACAAGAGAAGGGCTTTGAGCTAGATGGTATTATATACAATAGTTTAGCCTTGCCATTCCAAATAAGTCATCACTTAGAAAAACCAGGTCAAGATACCCTCTTTTGGCAGGAGTCGTTCCATGGTGAAATACCTGGAAACATGACATTAATTTTGACTAACCAAACTAGTCGTAGTAACCGAGTTATTATTCCAGATCCAAAAGGGTATCAGGATTTTAAAACTTTAAATGGTGGTGAAAGTCCTGCGGTTAAACAACTTGGTTATCTCTATCCATTAAAGAAAAAGTTAACTTTTTCAAATAAAGCTTTGATTTTTACTAATTCAGATCAATTAGAAGAGATTGGTAAACTGACAAGTCGACTCCCCGAGTTCCAGTTTCACATTGCAGCCCTAACTGAAATGTCACCTCGATTAATGACGTTGGGTCAAAAAGATAATGTTTATCTTTACCCAAATGTGACAGAGTCAACGATATCTAAATTATGGAATGCGTCAGATTACTACTTAGATATTAATCAAGGGAATGAAATTCTCTCAGCCAATCGTATGGCGTTTGAACACTGTATGCCAATTCTAGCTTTTACAAATACGAGTCATAGTTCTCAATTTATTATTCCAGCAAATCTTTTTGCCCAAGGCGATTACAATGGTATGATTTTTAGAATGAGGAATCTTGAAAAGCAAGATATTTATAACCAGGCAGTCACAGAACAACTGGCGGCAGCCAATCATACCAGTCTTGAAAAATATCAGGAGGTACTAGGTTATGGCAACTAAAAAGAATTTATCATTTTTAGAAGATGATATTCAGAAACGAGTTGATAAATCTCGGATAAAATTACCAGAAAAAAAGAAGAAAACAGTAGCTAAAAACAGCGTTTATTTTTGGCTAGGTGCAATTATCATCATCAGTGTTTTAGCAGGATTGTTAAATACACTGTATCGATTATTTTAACAAGCAATAGGAACAGTAGTTTATAATGCTACTGTTTTTTATTTAGCCAAAGTCATTTGTGGACTTTATTGGCGAAAGAATAAATATTGTTTGATGATAAAATAAATAAACTGAATATTATGATTGAGTATAATTGGATTAAATTGATTTAATTGCATGCCGGTAATGAATAGATCTAACATTGTATAGAAATTGTGTTAAATCAACGGAAATTTGAAAGGGAATTGTTATAAAAGAAGCATCACGAGGATTACAAAGATTGTGTAACTAGTAACGATGTTTTAAGAAAAATAAAATGTTATTTTTATTTATCTAATTAATTGACAATTTTATATTAAAAGTCTAAAATAGACGGAGTCGCAACAATATGTCGTAAATGCAAAGTGGGAGCATTCATTTTTTGTTGAGAGAGAGAGGAAAATATGACAAAAAAACAACTTAAATCGGGACTAGTCTCGACAGGCGAAAAAACACGTGTAAAATTGCATAAGTCTGGAAAGAACTGGGTAAAAGTTAGCCTTAACAGTTTGGGGCTTTTATCTTTATTTTCAGGTTCTAAAGAAGATGTAATCATAACGTCAACTGATGATAATACATTTTCTGATAGAAGTTTGTTAAAAGGAGCCATGGCTTTAGGTACTATTTTTGGTGGTGCAGCTTTGACACAAACAGTTTCAGCAGCAGAAACGACTAGTACCTTACCAGTTGCTTCGGAAGCTGCAACAACAACACAGGCTGATTCAACGGTAGTTGTTTCAACCTCTACATCACAATCTGATACCTTATCACAAACGCAATCAGCAAGTCTTTCAACGTCATTAAGTGTATCTGAGTCGCAATCATTCTCGCAATCAAGTTCAGCATCGCAATCAAGCACAGCATCGCAAGTGGCAACAGCTAGCCAAACCATTAAACCCACAAATCTTAGATCTACTGCTCCAGTAACAAAAGCTGCCCTAGGAACTAACCAAGCCATTACAAATGTTTCAATTGCAATCAGTGATATAGGGGCTTATGATATTAATGGGAAGCTTATTTCAGGCTCTGTTGGTGATGGAACGGTTATGCCGACAGATGGAGAAGCTATTGCTATTGATGTTTCTTTTGACGTCTTAGATTCAGCAACTGCAGGTGATCAATTTACAATTCAATTTTCTAATACAGTTAAGACAAATGACCTAGCTTATACAGGTGAACCTTATATCCCAATTGATTTAACAGATGCATCTGGAGAAGTTATTGCTAAGGGGACTTATGATGCGACAACTAATCTTGTCACTTATACTTTTACTCCTTACGTTGATAAGTATGAGGATGTTAAAGCTGTTTTCCACTTTGAAAAGTATATTAACCGCGATACGGTTAACTACAATAATCCATCTGTTCCAGTAACCTATACGGTTGGATCAACAAGTGCAACTAAGAATTTTAATGTTGTTTACTCTCTCCCTGAGAAGCTCAACACTGCTGAAGTGATGTCTAGTTTTACTTCGATTAATGAAGGAACAAAGGAAATTGAGCAAACAATCTATATCAACCAAGATAATAATACGATGAATCGTGGTTATGTAGTACTTTCTGCAGGAACTGGTAATGCTAATAGTATTACTCCAAGTTCTAAAATAGAAGTTTATCGAGTGCCATCAGGCTATAAATTGCCTGATAGTATGGAAGGAATCACATATAGCAATCTTACTGCAATGCCTGTTACGGTTGATTATTCTGTGGCCAATAAGGCTAGCTTTTATCTTGATTCATCTTTAACTTCAGATTCTAGCGCTTATGTCATTCGTGTAGTTAGTACCTATGACCCAGCACTCGGAGATATTGTTTATCAGTCAGCAACTGTTTATACGAATGGTGACCGTGCCCAGTATTCGAATGGTATCCAAATTAACTCGGATACATCAGGTGGTATTGGGACAGTAGCAACTTATAAAATTGGAAATTATGTTTGGAATGACATCAACAAAGACGGTATTCAAAATGAGCCTACCACGGCTGGTATCCCTAATGTACTTGTTGTTTTAACTTTCCCAGATGGTTCTACAAAGGCTGTCCGTACAGATAGTAATGGTTATTATGAGTTTACAGGTTTATCAGATAAAACATCCTATACAATTTCATTTGAGACTCCTGCGGGCTATACACCAACAGTTGCCAATGCAACAACTACTACAGATGCCTTAGATTCAGATGGGGCAAGTATCACAGTAACAATCAATGGTTCAGATGATATGACCTTAGATACAGGTTTCTACTCTGAAATTGATACAACTTCAATTTCAATCTCTGAATCAAACTCAATTGTTTCAGAATCACTATCAGGCTCAACCAGCGTTTCACAATCAACAAGTACATCAACGTCAGTTTTAACGTCAACATCATTAAGTGACTCGACATCGCTTTCAGACTCAACTAGCGTTTCAGGCTCAGCAAGTACGTCAACGTCAGTTTTAACGTCAACATCATTAAGTGATTCGACATCGCTTTCAGACTCAACCAGCGTTTCAGGCTCAACAAGTACGTCAATGTCATTGTCGCTTTCTACTGCAGTTTCAGAAAATTCAGGTTCAGCAAGTAGTTCAATGTCAGACTCAACAAGTATCTCAACCTCAACATCGCAATCAGATTCATTATCTGTGAGTACATCAATTAGTGAATCAGGGACACCTACGCAGTCTGAGTTACATACTATTGGAGATACTGTTTGGGAAGATACCAACAAAGATGGTCACCAAGATGCAGGTGAACCAGGAATTCCAGGGGTAACAGTAACCCTTACCAATCCAGAT
This sequence comes from Streptococcus uberis, assembly GCF_000785785.1. Lineage (GTDB taxonomy): Bacteria > Bacillota > Bacilli > Lactobacillales > Streptococcaceae > Streptococcus > Streptococcus uberis_A. The sequence goes on along the minus strand of NZ_JRQN01000017.1, from coordinate 6,654 downwards.
GGCACAACTGTTACAACGACGACAGATTCAAGTGGCCATTATGAATTTACAGATCTACCAGATGGTGACTATACGGTTACCTTTGAGACACCAAAAGGTTATACCCCTACAACATCAAATGTAGGTGATGATACGAGTGATTCAGATGGTCAAGTAGTCAAAGTGACTGTAGCGGGTCAAGATAATCCAACGATTGATAGTGGATTCGTTAAAGACACTTATAAGATTGGTGATTATATCTGGGAAGATACTAATAAAAATGGTGTCCAAGATGCAGGTGAACCAGGAATTCCAGGAGTAACAGTAACCCTTACCAATCCAGATGGCACAACTGTTACAACAAGGACAGATTCAACTGGTCACTATGAGTTCCCAGGACTTGAAGATGGTAAAACTTACACGGTTACCTTTGAGACACCAAAAGGTTATACCCCTACAACATCAAATGTAGGTGATGATGCAAGTGATTCAGATGGTAGAACAGTTACTGTAACAATCAATGGTGCAGATGACATGACTCTAGATTCAGGCTTTGTTAAAGAGGTAGTGCCACCAACAACTTCTGAAAGTTCATTGGAGTCAGTAACTGAGTCACAAACACAAAGTACATCTGTATCACATTCAGTAACAGAAAGTACAAGTCACTCACAATCTCAACAAGCTTTACCACATACAGGAGCAGCTGACAATGCTTCACTTTATGGCTCTGCAGCTTTAGCTATTTTAGCAGCACTTGGTCTAGCTAACAAGAAGAGAGAAGAAGAGTAATTATAATCTTTCAATAAAAAAAAGAAGGCATGGTCATTGAAGATCAGTCTTCTTTTTTATATAAGAAGATAGTTGAAAATGCATCGTATTTTCATATAAATTTTCAAAAAAATTAATTGAATTGAAAAAAGCTATTGTCTAATTTACAGATTTCTTATATAATAGGTTATTATGTTTTGGAACGGGGATTCTGAAACAAATCAAGTTTTTTGAATGGGGATTTCAAAAACTTGGTGATTGTCCTAATTTGGAATGGGGATTTCAAATTAGTCATAATACCTTAAATTGGAGAGTTTATGGTACGATCACATTCAAAGTTAATATACTTTTGGATGTTATTTTTATGTTTTTCAAGGAATGCTATTCTAAGAAAAAAGAAAAGAGAGAGAGAACAATATGTTACGAAAATTTAATAAGACAAGTTTCATTGAGACTGAATCGAAGTCCCGTGTAAAGTTGCACAAATCAGGGAAAAGCTGGGTAAAAACGACCTTAGCTTCTTTTGGGCTAATCCAGTTGTTTAAGGGTGGACAAGTAGAAGAACACATTACCGACGATAATGTGGATTTTGTCGTGTCTGGAAATCACATGCTAAAAGGAGCACTAGGGATCGGGGCTCTGCTTGGGGGAGCAACAATTGGTGTACAACATGCAATGGCGGATACAGTATCTACATTACCAGTTGCTTCTGAAACTAGTACAAACCTTGCTGGAACTGATTCTACCGTAGTCGTTTCAAGTGCAACGGCAACTACCAGTTCAAGCCTATCAGAATCGATTTCTGCTTCAACGAGTGCATTGGCTATGGCCAGTCAATCACAATCTAATAGCATAGCGATTTCGAATAGTCAATCAACTTCAGTCCAAGCTTCGCAATCAACAAGTGCGAGCACAAGTACGTCGACATCTGCAAGTGCATCAACAAGTACTTCGGATTCATCAGTTTTAGCTCCGAAAACAAAAACATTATCAACATCAACAACAATGGCAGCGACAGGAGTTGTTAACAACAATTTAGTTACAGTAACCTCTGCGACACTTACAGATTCAACAAGTCCTACTGGTACAATCAACCCCAATAATGGGGAAACAATGGAGTATAAAGCTACCTTTAAGATTTCTGATACAGCGACAGCTGGAGATCAGTTCACATACGTTTATAGTCCATATGTTAATCCATCAGACTTTGATATGGCCCACTGGACTCCTACGGATATAACTGATGCATCTGGTCAGGTTATTGCAACAGGTACATTTGATGCCTTAACAAAAACAGTTACTTATACATTTACAACATATGTTGATAAGTATTCTAACGTTATAGCCAATATTGATTCATTCTCTTATATTGATAGAGCGGCAGTCCCTAATAACGCAACTTTGAACTTGACTTATAACTTTGGTGGTGAAGCAACTTCAAAAACTGAAAATATTATTTATCAAACACCAACTGTTTATGGAACCTCAAGTATACAAACAATTTTTAACGAATATAATCCAACTAACAATACTGTTGAGCAGATTATATACATTAATCCAATGGATTACACTGCATATAGTACCTATGTAAATATCTATGGTTATCTCTATAACATTGATACTGGTGGTGTAAATCAATACGGAAGTAACATTGTCAATTCAGGTTCTACGATTCAAATTTACAATGCTGGTAATGGATCTACACTTCCGGATAGTATGAAAATTACAGACTATAGTGCTTTGACTAACGTAACAAGTAGTTATTCAAAATCTTATGGTTCTGACAGTGCTCAAATTTATTTAGGTAATATTTCTGATGTCTTTGTTATTCGTATAGTATCGGCAATTGATCCTAACTCACCTTATGATGTTGTTCAGTCTGCAACTATGACTTCAAATGACTATTATGGTACACAATCTATTGTTGAAGCTAATAATAATATCGTCTTTTCTGAAGATACTACAGGTGGGACAGGGACTGCCGTAACTTATTCTGTAGGTGACTACGTTTGGTTAGACGCAAATAAAGATGGACTTCAAACTTCAGGTGAAACTGGACTAGCAAATGTACTTGTAACTTTGAAGTTCGCTGATGGTACCCAAAAATCTGTTTATACGGATTCTACAGGACACTATCAATTTGATGGTCTAACTGATCAAACAACTTATACGATTACCTTTACCACTCCGTCAGGTTATTTGCCTACAACTGCTAATGTTGGGACTAATGATACCATTGACTCAGATGGCTCTTCAGTAACCTTTACTATCAATGGTGCAAACAATATGACTGTTGATGCTGGATTTACAAGTGATACAACAAGTATCTCTCAAAGTACCTCTACAAGCATGAGTGCGTCGGCGTCGATGTCACTAAGTGGCTCAACAAGTACAAGTAAATCGACTTCAACCTCATTGAGTAATTCGACAAGTACAAGTACGTCAGCGTCGACGTCATTAAGTGGCTCAACAAGCACCAGTAAGTCGACTTCAACCTCATTGAGTGATTCGACAAGTACAAGTACGTCAGCGTCGACGTCATTAAGTGGCTCAACAAGTATAAGTGATTCCGCGTCGCTGTCGCTTTCAACAGCAAATTCACAAGAATTGGCGTCAGTAAGCACGTCGCAATCAGCCTCAACAAGTATTTCTGATTCACAGTCATTATCAGCCTCAACAAGTATTTCTGATTCACAGTCATTATCAGCTTCAACAAGTGTTTCTGATTCCGCGTCACAATCAGCTTCGACAAGTACAAGTGATTCAACTTTCGCGTCAGTAAGCGAATCATTAAGTGCATCGGTAAGTGAATCAAGTTCAATGACAAATTCTGAGACATATTCTGAGATATATTCAATTGGAGATACTGTTTGGGAAGATACCAACAAAGATGGTGTTCAAGACAGTACTGAACCAGGTATCCCAGGTGTGACAGTAACCATCACAAAACCAGATGGTACAACTGAAACAACAAGGACAGATTCAAATGGCCATTATGAGTTCCCGGGATTAGCAGATGGAACTTACACAATAGACTTTGAAACACCAGTAGGTTACACACCAACAACACCGAATGTTGGCGACGATGCTAAGGATTCAGATGGAACAAGCGTAACAGTAACTGTAGCTGGTCAAGATAATCCAACAATTGACTCAGGCTTTGTAAAAGTACCGCATACAATTGGAGATACTGTTTGGGAAGATACCAACAAAGATGGTGTTCAAGACAGTACTGAACCAGGTATCCCAGGTGTGACAGTAACCATCACAAAACCAGATGGTACAACTGAAACAACAAGGACAGATTCAAATGGCCATTATGAGTTCCCGGGATTAGCAGATGGAACTTACACAATAGACTTTGAAACACCAGCAGGTTACACACCAACAACACCGAATGTTGGTAACGAAACGACAGATTCAAATGGCACCCATGTTGTTGTCGTTGTGGCTGGTCAAGATAACCCAACAGTTGATTCAGGCTTTGTTAAAAATGAAATTCCTAGACCAACTTCAGATTCAATTACTCAAAGTGAATCTGTAAGTGACAGTCATTCTCAATCAGGTAAACTAGCAACGAGTGCTACTAATCAAGTATTACCTCATACGGGGGTATCTGAAAACAATACACTTTATGGAACTGCTGTGCTAGCAATCTTGGTAGCACTAGGCCTTGTGAGTAAAAAAAGAGAAGAAGAATAAACTTATTTATAAAAAGTGATTGATTTTGCTTTTAGGTTGAAGAAATGTTCTTTCAGGACACGACTTCAACTTTTTTTGTACATTTTTGCAGCAATTGTCTAAAAATACTAAAAATTAGAAAAGTCTGTATTGAATGACAACTGAAAATTAGATATAATAAATTGCTAAAAACAAATTTTGTCCCAGACATTTAGGTTTTTGTTTTATATGGAATGTTTAGAGGATTCTTTAGCAAAAAATAGTTTTGAAATGGGGATTTTAAAGCTATTAATTACATTTATTTATTAGTTACTATTGTTTTTTAGAATGGGGATTCAAAGAAACAATAGGAGAGAGAGTAATATGTTACGACAATTTAACAAAAAAAGATTCATCGAGACTGAAGCGGAGTCTCGAGTGAGGTTGCATAAGTCTGGTAAAGGTTGGATTAAAACAACGCTTGCTTCATTTGGTTTAATGCATTTATTTAAAGGCAGAAAGGCAGAAGAACGCATTAGTGAAGACAATGTGGATTTTGTTATGTCTAAAGATAAAATGTTAAAAGGTGCGCTAGGAGTAGGGACTCTCTTAGGAGGTGGGGTGTTGAGTACACCGCATGTTATGGCTGACTCAGCAACTTCAATCTTACCTGTTGCTTCAGCGGTTGGAACAGCGCTGGTTGACTTATCTGTTGTAGTTTCGAGCACGACGAATCAGACAACTACAATTGCGTCTGTTTCTGATACAAGTTCGACTTCGGCTAGTCAATCCCAATCAACTTCAAGTGCACAGTCTAAACTCACAAGTACAAGTACGATTGTAACTAGTTCATCGAGTTCACTTTCATTAACTTCATCACCATCAAAGAGTAATTCTATATTGACTAGTAGTTCTTTATCTACATCAACATCGACTTCTTTATCAAATAGTACTATTCAATCGATAATCTCTCGACACTAAAAAGTTCGCCAACAAAAACTTTTAATCAGATTTCTTTGGCATTAGTATCTGGTCAATCTCAAACTTACACAGGTTCAGTCAGGTTTTGATAGTTATAATAATGTCCCAATATATTACATTTTAACTGTAATGATGAATTCTGCAAGTACTTCTGCAACAACTACAGTTGAAATTCCGCAGGTTCTATCTGGAACAACTATTAGAAATACTTCAACAAGTACTTCACCTATGGTGACGCTTGGTTCAGCATACGGTGCGCCGACTAGTGCTCCAACCACTATGACAAATATGTCTACAGGTAGTACAGTTTCAACAATTGGCTCACCATCAATCATTTCAACAGGTGGAGGAGGCTATTCATGGAGTTCTGGAGCTTTTATTACAGGATTTAATTTAAACAAAGGCTATGGGATCACAATAAACTTAACTGTTCCTGTTACAGCTAGTGATACAACAATTAAGTTTACACCATATGCTACACAAGATGGCTCAACTTTAGGGAATTATTTTGGATCTACTGGAACAATTGTAATACCTGATTCACTATCTCAATCCACAAGTACAAGCAAATCTGTAAGTACGAGTATTTCTACTAGCGCCTCTAAGAGTACTTTTACAAGTACAAGTAACTCTAAGAGTAGCTCATTGAGTGCCTCGACCTCAACTTCATAAAGCGATTCAACAACTCATTCAGTCAATCAGTCGTTGCCGTATACGGGAACAACTGAGAATGGTTCGCTTTATAATGAGGCACTACTAGCAATTTTAGTTGTGCTTGGTTTAATTGTTAAGAAACGAGATGAAGACTAATCATCAAAAAAAGAAAGAAGTTTACCAACTTCTTTCTTTTTTATTATGCTTCCAGCCAGTTTTTTGTAGAGAAAAACAAGAAAACCACCAGCTAAGCTGGTGGCTAAGAAGGCTTGTAGCTTCCATTTATTTTTCCTAATATCATCTAATTGTTCAGGTTAGACAAAGGAGGAAAAATAAATGGCTAAAACCAGTTACAGTTTGTCACACACAAAGTGGCTGTGTTCTATCACATTGTGTTCACCCCTAAGTATAGACAAAAAGTAATCTATAATCAATATCGAGGCAGTTTGGGAGAAATTTTTCAAAGATTATGTAGCTATAAAGGTGTGGAAATAATAGAAGGACATCTGATGCCAGATCACGTACACATGTTAGTAAGCATTCCCCCCAGAATAAGTGTTTCAAGTTTTATGGGCTATTTAAAAGGTAAGAGTGCACTTATGATGTTCGACA
>NZ_JRQN01000016.1 GCF_000785785.1 Streptococcus uberis | reverse complement strand
GAGCCACTTTAGAAAAATATCAAAAAGTGAAGACATGGACTTTGTCTTCACTCTGAAAGTAGAAAAGTTACTCTTTTCTATTTTTTTTGTTTGGCAAATTGTTTGATGAGGTAGACGCTTAGATAAGCCGTGGTCATTCCTAGACAAACTGGGATACTGTTTAAAAGTGGTTGCCCTGTAATTTCAATTAAAAATAAGATAGCTGCAATTGGGATATTGTTGATCATTGCCAGAAATAGGGCTGCACCAATTAAAATGGCGTATTGGATGGGTACATGGCTGTTAAATGTTATATTAGCCAATTGTGCTGTGAATAATCCTAAAGCTCCGCCCATCATCATTGAGGGTGCAATTCTACCACCATATGCACCTGCATAAAAGGTAAGATAAACTGCTAAGCTTTGGCCAAAAACAGTGGAAGTGAATAACTGGCTGAAAACGGTTGATGGAAATAGTAAATGAGTCCTGCTTTGCCATTTCCCAAGATATGGGGAAAGGAGATGCTCAAGCTAGCTACAATTAGAAATGAAAGTGGCACAAGGATTAGATAAGACTTCGATTTTGGATCTCTTTTAGGTATGGATTCTAAAAGTAATTTGTATGTATAGGTTATGATGCCAATGAAACTTCCGGCAAAAATTGCCCAAATTATGAGGTCAAGGTTCCAATTAAGGTTCGGAAGTTGATATTGGATTTCACTACCAAATAGTAAATTGACGCCCCCTACTGCAACAAGAGAGGTAATTGTCGCAGCATAGGTATTTTTCCAACTCCATTTTAAAAGAATGTTTTCCATGATAAAGACAATCGTTGCTAGTGGTGCATTATAGACAGCACCGAGGGCAGCTCCTGATGCACAGGCCAGTAGTAAAATGCTTTGGTTTTTATCAAGCTTAAACAATTGTAACCAGCTTCCGGTAATAGCAACAGCTGCTTCCCTAGAAGCGCCTTCTCGTCCTAATGGTGATCCCATTGAAACAGTTGCCATTTGAAGGAGGCCGTGCAGGAAATTGGCGAAGGGTTTCGGTTTTTTATCTTTATGAACAATTTCTGTAATTGTAGGGCTTGGATTTAAGTATTTACTCAAATAATGCCATCCAAAGGCTGCTAATAAACCTGACAGACAAACTGAAATGAACCGTCTAATGGGATTGATCAATGCAATCTGATCATCAAAGCTTCCACTAGTGAAGCCAAAACTCCATTCTTGGATGACTCGTATTAGAAAAATCATTAAACTAGCCGCAATTCCGGCGCTTATCCCAGTAAGCACAAGTAATACTGTCCACTTTAGTATATATTGTATTTTTTTCGACATGACTTTATTATAACAAAAGGTTAGTAGCATAGAAAGAATTTAGAAATTGCAGTATTCCTACTATCTAAAAAAATGATGATAAGAGTGACTTGTCTTATAACATCAAATGGAATAAAACTAGTGATGAAGTGATCACAAAAAGATTATAACTTAAAAAAAGAAAGCAATTAAAAAAACAAGTAGATTAATTACTTGTTTTTTTAATTTTTAAAATAGATTTAGCATACTGTTTGGATTTGTTTCTATAGGCCATAGTTGTGATCATCGTCAGTCATCGATTTGACTGATCAAAGTAAGTAAGCATTACCGACTTGTGAGACTAAAAAGGTCTAGTGAACCTTTTTAGGTTTTTCTCACTCTTCTTTTCCGAAATCGTAATCAGATTCAGTCATGGCTTCTACTGAACCAAGGAGATAGCCATTACCCACTTGTGAGAAAAAGTCATGATTCGATGTTCCAGTTGAGATACCGTTCATTACAATCGGGTTAACATCATTAGCAGTATCTGGGAACAAAGGATCCTGACCGAGATTCATCAATGCTTTATTGGCATTATAACGAAGGAAAGTCATAACTTCTTCAGTCCAGCCCACTTGATCATAAAGTGTTTTCGTATAATTTTCTTCATTTTCATACAATTGATAAAGTAAATCATACATCCATTCTTTAAATTCTTCTTGTTTTTCTTCAGATAATTCATTGAAGCCAAGTTGGAATTTGTAACCAATGTAAGTCCCATGAACAGATTCATCACGGATGATTAATTTGATAATTTCAGCCACATTAGCTAGTTTATTATTTCCTAGGTAATACAGAGGTGTAAAGAAACCTGAGTAAAAAAGGAATGTTTCTAGATAGGTTGAGGCAACTTTCTTCTGTAAGGCATCGCCGTTTTCATAGATGTCGTTGATGATTTTAGCTTTCTTCTGTAAGATTCATTGCTATTAGTCCAGTCAAAGATTTCTTCAATTTCTTTTTTGGTATTCAAAGTCGAGAAGATAGATGAATACGATTTTGCATGAACGGATTCCATAAATTGAATATTGTTCAAAACAGCTTCTTCATGTGGTGTACGAACATCGGCACGAATCGCTTCAACACCAGTTTCAGATTGCATAGTATCTAGAAGAGTTAGGCCACCAAAGACTTTTCCAACAAGGTCTTTTTCTTTGGCAGGCAATTTACGCCAGTCATCCAAGTCATTTGATAAAGGAATACGAGTATCTAACCAAAATTGTTCAGTTAATTTCTCCCATGTCACTTGTCAATGACGTCTTCAATTTCATTCCAGTTAATTGCTTCATAATATGTAGTCATAGAAAAATGATCTCCTAAAGAGTAGTACAGTGCGTTACGAATAACGAGATAAACCAGTAGAACCGACCAAAGTCCTACTGGCAGAAATAATTTGTATCAGTAATGGTGAAACAGAAATACTTCTACGACAGTCGGTCGAAGTAATAGTGCTATAGCATCATTACTTCTTAACCAATTAAATCACACATGACTCACATTGGTTAGCGCCAACTTCTTCGCCATCGTCAGTGAATGTACGGATGTAGTAAATTGATTTAATCCCTTTATTAAAGGCGTAATTACGTAGAATTGAAAGGTCACGTGTTGTTTGTTTACTTTCAGATTTCCACTCATAAAGTTCCATTGGTAATTCACTACGTAAGAAGAGTGTTAGTGACAAACCTTGGTCAACGTGTTGCGTTGCGGCTGCATAAACATCAATAACTTTACGCATATCCATATCATAAGCAGATGTGTAGTAAGGAATGGTATCTGTTGACAGACCATTTGCAGGATAGTAGATTTTACCAATTTTCTTCTCTTGACGTTCTTCAATTCGCTGTGTTATCGGGTGAATTGAAGCAGAGCAGTCATTGATATATGAGATTGAACCATTAGGAGCGACAGCTAGGCGGTTCTGATGATAGAGACCATCTTTTTGAACAGCTTGACGTAAAGCCTCCCAGTCTGATGCCTGAGGAATAAAATGCTCCTTGAAAAGCTCTTTAACAAATTCTGTCTGAGGAACAAACTGACCAGTCACATATTTATCAAAGTAACTACCATCAGCGTATTTTGAATTCTCAAAGCCAGTAAATGTAGTTTTTCTTTCGCGAGCAATATTGTTCGATTCAACCAAAGTCCAGTAATTCATTAACATAAAGTAAATATCAGTGAATTCAACTGATTCTGGCTACCATATTCAATATGATGTTGAGCCAAGTAAGAATGAAGCCCCATCGCCCCTAAACCAAAGGTATGTGCTTGCTGGTTACCGTTTTTAATTGTAGGCACAGCTTCAATTTGTGAAGAATCAGTGACAAATGTTAGTGCACGTGTCATTGCTTTGATAGAAGCACCAAAATCAGGAGATGTCATCATGTTAAGGATATTAGTTGATCCTAGGTTACATGAGATATCTGTTCCCATTTCAACAAATTCTTGAGCATCGTTGATAATACTTGGTTTTTGAACCTGTAGAATTTCAGAACACAAGTTACTCATGATTACCTTACCATCAACTGGATTGGCCTTATTAGCTGTATCAATATTGATGATATATGGATAGCCTGATTCTTGTTGTAATTTAGAAATTTCAGTTTCTAAATCGCGCGCTTTAATTTTTGTTTTTGAAATTTTAGGGTTAGCAACAAGCTCATCATACATTGCTGTAATATCAATGTAGTTATATGGAATACCATATTCTTTTTCCACACTATATGGACTAAAGAGATACATGTCATCATTATTACGGGCTAATTCATAAAATTTATCAGGAACAGTTAACCCAAGTGATAAGGTTTTAACACGCACTTTTTCGTCAGCATTTTCTTTTTTAGTTGATAGAAAAGAAATAATATCTGGATGAAATACATCTAAATAAACAACCCCAGCTCCTTGACGTTGTCCCAATTGGTTGGAATAAGAGAAGCTGTCTTCGAATAATTTCATGACTGGAACGACACCTGAAGCTGCCCCAGCATAGCCTTTAATAGGAGCTCCAGCTTCACGCAAGTTAGAAAGTGTAATACCAACACCACCACCAATTCTTGATAATTGGAGGGCAGAGTTAATTGAGCGACCAATTGAGTTCATATCATCAGTAACTTGAATTAGGAAACAAGAAACTAATTCTCCACGACGACTACGTCCCGCATTTAAAAATGAAGGAGTAGCTGGTTGATAACGCTGATTAATCATTTCAATTGCAATTGATTTTGCTAGTTCTTCATTACCATCAGCGAAGTAGAGCGCATTAAACATAACACGGTCTTCAATGCTCTCTAAATAATATTCCCCATCATTAGTCTTTAAAGCATATTGCTGATAAAACTTGTAGGCAGCCATAAAGGATTTGAACTGAAATTGCTCGTTTTTGATAATATCAGCAAGTTCTTCAATAAAGTCTTTTGTATACTTTTCAATAAATCCTGATTCAATGTAATCATGCTTTAAAAGGAACTCAATTTTCTTAGTAATTGAGGCAAAGGGTTTAGTATTTGGGATTACATTTTCTTCAAAAAAGGCTTCTAAAGCTTCTTTATCCTTATGTAGAGGGATTTTACCATCAACAGGACGGTTAATTTCATTATTTAAGCGAAAGTAAGAAATTTCGCCAATATCTTTTAAACTCATTCTCTTATGTCCTTAATTACTTGATTAGTTCTTTTAGTTTTGTGGGTTGGAATCCGGAAAAGACTGTGTCTCCCCTTTCGATTACTGGTGCAGAGGCAAATCCTAAACTTTTTACATAGTCAACTTTGTCAGGTTGCTCATCAATGTTGATTTCTTGATAAGTTGCTCCGTTTTGGTCAAGAAATTTTTTGGTCATTTTACATTGCATACAGTTATTTTTTGAATAAATTGTGATCATACTATCTGCTCCTTTAAATTATTCTCGGAAGAGAATTTCAATAATAATAGCATATAAAAATTGCATCTAAAAAGCAAGATTTTTCTCCGAAAAAAACACAATATTTTGGGGTTGATTATATTTATAACAACTATATATTGTGTAGCCGGGTGAGAATGGCGGAGTGACGCTGATAATCTAAAATTAATCAATTTTTTCTGTCAAATCATAAATTTAGGTTAACTAATTTTTTGCGATGAAAATAGACAATAATAGTTTTAACACAATTTTCTTATGATTGAGAAAAAATTTTGTAAAATCATCTAAACACTAGCGATTGTGAGAGTAAAGCTTGATCTATTAGAGTGAAATAAACATAATGAAAAATTGAAAAAAAAGCAGAAAATTAAATAGCTTTTTCCTCAGGCGATAGATTTAATCTTGAAAATTAAAATACAATATGCTATAATCACTTATTGTAAGGGTTATCATATGATGGCTCAAATATACACAACTATTAAAAGGAGAACCATACTATGGCTTCAAAAGATTTTCACATTGTTGCAGAAACAGGAATTCACGCTCGTCCAGCTACTTTACTAGTACAAACTGCTAGCAAATTTGCTTCAGATATCACTTTAGATTATAAAGGTAAAGCAGTTAACCTTAAATCAATCATGGGCGTTATGAGTCTTGGTGTTGGTCAAGGTGCTGACGTTACTATTTCAGCTGAAGGTGCTGATGCTGATGACGCAATCGCAGCTATCGAAGAAACAATGACAAAAGAAGGATTGGCATAAGAAAATGACAGAAATGCTTAAAGGAATCGCAGCCTCAGATGGTGTTGCAGTTGCTAAAGCATATCTACTTGTTCAACCGGATTTGTCGTTCGAGACTGTTACAGTCGAAGATACAAATGCAGAAGAAGCTCGCCTTGATGTTGCATTACAAGCTTCACAAGACGAGCTTTCTGTTATCCGCGAAAAAGCAGTAGATAGCTTAGGCGAAGAAGCAGCTTCAGTATTTGATGCTCATTTAATGGTGTTATCAGATCCTGAGATGATTAGTCAGATTAAAGAAACAATCCGTGCTAAACAAACAAATGCTGAAACTGGTTTAAAAGAAGTTACAGATATGTTCATCACGATTTTTGAAGGTATGGAAGATAATCCATATATGCAAGAACGTGCAGCTGATATCCGTGACGTTGCAAAACGTGTTCTTGCACACTTATTAGGGGTTAAACTACCAAATCCAGCTGCTATTGATGAAGAGTCTATTGTGATTGCACATGATTTGACACCTTCAGATACAGCACAACTTGATAAAAAATTTGTAAAAGCATTCGTAACAAATATTGGTGGTCGTACAAGTCACTCTGCTATTATGGCTCGTACTCTTGAAATTGCTGCGGTTCTAGGGACAAATGATATTACTAAACGTGTTCATGATGGTGATGTAATTGCTGTCAATGGCATTACAGGTGAAGTCATTATCAATCCTAGTGAAGAAGAAATTTCTGCCTTTAAAACTGCTGGTGAAGCATATGCTAAGCAAAAAGCTGAATGGGCATTGCTTAAGGATGCTGAGACAGTTACAGCAGATGGTAAACACTTTGAATTAGCAGCTAACATCGGAACACCAAAAGATGTTGAGGGTGTTAATGAGAACGGTGCAGAAGCTGTTGGTCTTTACCGTACTGAATTCCTATATATGGATTCACAAGATTTCCCTACTGAAGATGAGCAATATGAAGCATACAAGGCTGTACTTGAGGGAATGAATGGTAAACCAGTTGTTGTTCGTACAATGGATATTGGTGGAGATAAGGAACTTCCTTATTTTGACCTACCAAAAGAAATGAACCCATTCCTAGGTTTCCGTGCCCTTCGTATTTCTATTTCAGAAACAGGAAACGAGATGTTCCGTACACAGATTCGCGCTTTACTACGTGCATCTGTACATGGTCAACTACGTATCATGTTCCCAATGGTTGCTTTGGTTAAAGAATTCAGAGCCGCTAAAGCTGTATTTGATGAGGAAAAAGCAAAACTTGTTGCTGAAGGTGTTGCAGTTTCAGATAATATCCAAGTTGGTATTATGATTGAAATTCCTGCTGCAGCAATGCTTGCAGACCAATTTGCAAAAGAAGTTGACTTCTTCTCAATTGGTACTAACGACCTTATTCAATACACAATGGCTGCTGACCGTATGAATGAGCAAGTTTCATATCTTTATCAACCATATAATCCATCAATCTTACGTTTGATTAACAATGTTATCAAAGCAGCACATGCTGAAGGTAAGTGGGCTGGTATGTGTGGTGAGATGGCTGGAGATCAACAAGCTGTACCACTTTTAGTAGGTATGGGCTTAGATGAGTTTTCAATGTCAGCAACTTCAGTACTTCGTACGCGTAGCTTAATGAAGACTTTAGACACATCTAAGATGCAAGAATATGCACAACGTGCTTTAACAACATGTTCAACTGCAGAGGAAGTTCTTGAACTTTCTAAAGAATATTTATAATAAAATAGAAGGAGTTGGGTAACCAACTTCTTTTTGTGAACTAATGTTAACAATATTCAGACAATTGCCGTGTCAGATGTTTGAATTATCGTCAAAAAGTGATAGAATAGATGTATTATCAATAAAGGAGATAACATTTTGACTAAACAATACAAAAATCTTGTTAATGGTGAATGGAAACTTTCAGAAAATGAAATTAAAATCTATGCACCTGCAACTGGTGAAGAATTAGGTTCTGTTCCAGCAATGTCAACAGAAGAAGTAGACTTTGTTTACCAATCAGCTAAAAATGTTTTTGAAGAATGGCGTGCGCTATCATATGTAGAACGCGCAGCAATTTTACATAAGGCTGCAGACATTTTGGTACGTGATGCTGAAAAAATCGGTTCAGTACTTTCCAAAGAAGTTGCTAAAGGCCATAAAGCTGCAGTAAGTGAAGTTGTTCGTACAGCAGAAATTATTAACTATGCTGCTGAAGAAGGCATCCGAATGGAAGGTGAAGTTCTTGAAGGCGGAAGCTTTGAAGCAGCAAGCAAGAAAAAAATCGCAATTGTTCGTCATGAACCTGTTGGACTTGTACTAGCAATTTCACCATTTAACTACCCAGTAAACTTAGCTGGTTCGAAAATTGCTCCTGCTTTGATCGCAGGTAATGTTGTCGCTCTTAAACCACCAACACAAGGTTCGATTTCAGGATTGCTTTTAGCTGAGGCCTTTGCTGAGGCTGGTGTACCAGCCGGAGTTTTCAACACTATTACAGGTCGTGGATCAGTTATTGGTGATTATATTGTCGAGCATGAAGCGGTAAACTTTATTAACTTTACAGGATCAACTCCTGTTGGAGAGCGTATCGGTCAATTAGCAGGTATGCGTCCAATTATGTTGGAACTAGGTGGTAAAGATTCAGCTATTGTTTTAGAAGATGCTGACCTTGAGATGGCTGCTAAAAACATCGTTGCTGGTGCTTATGGTTATTCAGGACAACGTTGTACAGCTGTCAAACGAGTTCTTGTAATGGAAAAAGTTGCCGACCAGTTAATTGAGCATGTTCATGCTTTGGTGAAAAAATTATCGATTGGTATGCCTGAAGAAAATGCTGATATTACACCTTTGATTGATACTAAGGCAGCTGACTTTGTTGAAGCTCTTATCAATGATGCAACTGACAAAGGTGCTAAAGCTATTACGGATATCAAACGTGAAGGCAATTTGATTTGTCCAGTTATATTTGATAATATTACAACAGATATGCGTCTTGCTTGGGAGGAACCGTTTGGTCCTGTATTACCATTTATTCGTATTAATTCTGTTGAGGAAGCTATCGACATTTCAAATGCTTCTGAGTATGGTTTACAAGCATCAGTGTTTACTTCTAATTTTCCACGTGCCTTCGCAATTGGTGAAAAATTAGAAGTTGGAACGGTTCATATTAACAATAAAACACAACGTGGTACAGATAATTTCCCGTTCTTGGGAGCTAAAAAATCTGGAGCTGGTGTTCAAGGTGTTAAATACTCTATTGATGCGATGACAAATCTTAAATCAATTGTGTTTGATATTGAATAAAGTAACCTTACAATAGTTCAATCCAGGTCTAGAAGCTCATTAGAGTCTCTAGGCTTTTTAATTTTTTGACAATATTAAAAAAAGACTAACAAAAAGACTAACAAAAACATTAGGGATTTAAGTTACAATTAAGAGGCGCTGTGTTATAATAATAGGGCAAAAGGAGTTTGTGATGAAAAAGTTATCCTATTTATTCGTCAGTGTATTGGCATTAATATTACTATTTATTGGATTTATTGTTTTTAGAACTTGGTCAATTGAGAACGATGCCGAAAAGATTAGTAAAAGAGAAAACATTAATAACCTAAGTCATTCACCTTTTAAGAGTCTAAAAATTATGACGCAAGATAAGGTATCTTACTATTATTTTGCTCCAACAAAATCAAATGAAGCCTTTTATCATGAAAACTTACCAGTTAGTCTATATGAAACGACTAAGAACAAGAAACAGTATATTTTTATCAAACCAGAATTTATACCAACACCTTTGAAAGGTATCAGTCAGGTAAAAATTCATAAGGTTGTTTACCAACCTAATCTAATGAGTCTAAAAAAAGTAAGTGATCAGGTTATAAGTGATTACCATGTCAAACATAATTTTCAACCATTTTACCTATCTGAATTGGTATCTGGACATTTAGATGACATTAATAAGGTGGTTAGTAAAACTTATCCTGATAAATCTTTTGATATTAGTCAGTATTCAAAGCTTAATGAAAGAGATCGGATAATCAGTGATAATTATCAACTTAAAATGAAAGATCTCGTTTTAAAAGATAATATTATTTTACCCGTAAAAGAGTTATTTAATGTTGTAGATGCTAATTATTTGACTGGACAATTAAAGACAGACTACCTAGATTATCAAGAGAAAAAGAAAGCTGAAGAAGCTGCTTTACATCCCAAAAAATTAGTTGCTTTGACCTTTGATGATGGACCAAATCCTCTCACGACGCCACAGGTACTTTCTACACTACAAAGATATCAAGATAAAGCTACTTTTTTTATGTTAGGTTCTAAAGTTACGGGAAATGAAGCAATCGTAAAATCAATTGTTGATAGTGGTTCAGAAATTGGTAATCATTCTTGGGATCATCCTGATTTAACAAAAATTCCGATTCAGGATGTCAAAACACAAATTGATAATACAAATACTGTTATTGAAAAGGTTATTGGGAAAAAGCCAACCTATTTACGTCCACCGTACGGTGCTACCAATGATCGAATTGAAAAAACTTCTGGTATGAGACAAATTTTATGGACTGTCGATACTAGAGATTGGGAAAATCATAATACTGAAAAAATGATGGCAAATATCAAAGGGCAATTACATCCAGGTGGCATCATTTTAATGCATGATGTTCATCAAACGAGTCTTCAAGCATTGCCAACTATCTTGGATTACCTAAAAAAAGAAGGTTATCAGTGTGTCACACTTTCTGAATTGCTAGGTCAACATTAAAAAAATAGAATCCGAGGATTCTATTTTTTATATAATTGTTGATTTCGTAATTGAATTTCGGAGACATTTGCAAATTTTTTCAATTTCTTAATATCTTCGGGATGGTTAACAAAAGTAATAACAACCCCCTCTTTGCCCATTCGTCCAGTACGACCAGCTCTATGTATATAATTTTCTTTATCACGCGCTACTTCAAAATTAATAACATATTCTAAATTATCAATATCAATACCACGAGCTACTAAATCTGTAGCTAATAATAGTGCAATATGATGATCTTTGAATTTTTCTAGAATAGTTTTTCTAAATCTCACATTGACATCACTTGCTAATGAAACGGCTGTAGAACCAGCATAGGTCAGACGTTCTTCGACAGCACCTAAATCTGATAAACTATTGAAAAAGACTAGAGCTCTAAAATCTGGAATATTTGAAAATTTTCTGAGCAGATCTAAACGGTCACGTTTTTCAACCGAAATATAGAAATGTTTGATAGCTTCAAGCTTTTGATCTGATTTGTCAATTATCTCAGTTGTCGGTTCGATACTAGCACGATCTAGTTTATTAGTGGCACTCATATAGATAAACTGATGGTCGCGAGGAACGTAGTGGGTTATCTTTTCTACAAAGCCGTATTGTGAATCGCTCAGCAATTCATCAAATTCATCTAAGACTATCGTATCAACAGACATCATCTTGATTTTTTTCAATTTAATTAATTCAAAAATGCGTCCTGGTGTCCCGATGATTATTTGTGGTCCTTTTTTTAGGCGCTCAATTTGACGTTTTTGACTAGTTCCAGAAATAAATAATTGTGCTGTTAAGCCAATTGGTTCGGCCCATTCTTTGGTAACTTCAAAAATTTGTCCTGCTAACTCAGTATTAGGGGATAAAATTAATAATTGTTGTGATTTTTTACTTTTGATTTTTTGGAGTGTCGGCAAGAGGTATGCTAAGGTTTTGCCTGTACCTGTTGGGCTTATTCCTAGAACATTTTTTCCTGAACGAATTGGTTCAAAAACAGACTGCTGAATATCTGTTAGAGTAGTCATTTGACTTGCTTCCAGTTGGTCTTGCCAAACTTTGGGGAATTCTTTTATCATTTTTTATCCTTTTCAATTGTAACTATCTCTATTATAACATGATTTCTGATAGTCACCTATAAAGCAAGAGTAAGATTGTTGAAAATCTTATAGAAAAATCTATTAATTTTTGGTAAAATATACAGAAGACTTTTTTAGATTTGGAGTGTAGGATGCGTAAAAAACCCATCATTATTGGTGTAACAGGTGGATCTGGAGGGGGGAAAACCAGTGTTTCTCGAGCTATTTTAGGTAGTTTCCCGAATGCAAGAATTGCTATGATACAGCATGATTCTTATTATCGAGATCAAGCTCATTTAAGTTTTGAGGAGCGCGTTAAAACAAATTACGATCACCCTCTTGCTTTTGAAACTGATTTTATGATTGAGCAACTAAAAGAATTACTTAAGGGTCGGCCAGTAGATATTCCAATCTATGATTATACGCAACATACAAGAAGTGATAAAATTTTTCGACAAGAACCTCAAGACGTCATTATTGTTGAAGGGATTCTTGTTTTGGAAGATGAACGTTTGCGAAATTTAATGGACATTAAGTTGTTTGTGGATACAGATGATGATATTAGAATTATTCGTCGTATCAAACGTGATATGGTTGAACGCGGCAGAAGTTTAGATAGTATCATTGAACAATATACTACAGTAGTAAAACCAATGTATCATCAATTTATTGAACCAAGTAAACGCTACGCAGATATTATTGTCCCAGAAGGAGTGAGTAATACTGTTGCAATTGATTTGATTACAACAAAAATTGCAAGTATCCTAAACGATAGGGATTAATTAGAGGAGAGAAGATATGTTCCTAGCATTAGCTGGCGCTCTTGTCATGTGGAATAGTGTCGTTTTTGCCTTGTATGGTATCGACAAACGCAGAGCTATTAAGGGAGATTGGCGGATTTCCGAAAAAACGTTGTTACTGACTGCTTTATTTTTTGGAGGGATAGGTGCGATTTTAGGCGGAAACTTATTTCACCATAAAACCCAAAAATGGTACTTTCAACTGATATGGGTGCTGGGGATCTTTTCCATATTCATTGGCATATATTTCTTATATTGGCTCTATCTTAAGTATTAAGTTATCATTTATCGCTATAAGGGACCCGTATCATTTTATGGTATGGGTTTTTGAATTCTTAAAACAGAGGAAATACTTACCTTCTAACCATCCTTATGGTATAATAGGAACCATGAAAACAAGTCTAAAAGAAGAAAACTATCAATTGATGATTGCTCAAGCTAAAGGCTTATTTGCAACTGAAAGTAACCCTTTAGCGAACTTATCGAACGCCAGTGCGTTGCTAAATATGACATTACCGAATTCAGTCTTTACTGGATTCTACCTATATAACGGCAATGAATTAATCCTTGGGCCTTTCCAAGGAGGCGTTTCTTGCGTCCATATTGCCATGGGGAAAGGTGTCTGTGGCCAATCGGCAAGCCAAAAAGAAACCATCATTGTCGATGATGTTAGATTACATAGTAATTATATTTCATGTGATTCACGGGCTATGAGTGAAATTGTTGTTCCTATGGTGAAAGATGGCCAACTGGTAGGAGTATTAGATTTAGATTCCTCTGCCACTGGTGATTACGATCAAATAGATAAAGATTACCTGGAAGAATTTGTGGCTATCCTCTTAGAAAAAACACGATTTAATTTTGACATGTTTGGAGTGGAAAAATAATGTATCAAGCTTTATATCGTAAATACAGAAGTCAAACGTTTGATGAAATAGTTGGACAATCTGTTATATCGACAACCTTGAAGCAGGCTGTACAATCCAAGAAAATTAGTCATGCCTATCTATTTTCAGGACCGAGAGGTACTGGGAAAACAAGTGCAGCAAAAATTTTGCTAAGGCGATGAACTGTCCAAACCAAGTAGATGGAGAACCTTGTAATCAATGTGATATTTGTCATGATATTACAAATGGTAGTTTAGAAGATGTTATTGAAATTGACGCAGCGTCAAATAATGGTGTTGATGAAATTCGTGAAATACGTGATAAATCTACCTATGCTCCTAGTCGTGCGACATATAAAGTTTATATTATTGATGAAGTTCACATGCTTTCTACGGGTGCTTTTAATGCCTTGTTAAAAACTCTAGAAGAACCAACTGAAAGTGTTGTTTTTATTCTAGCGACAACAGAGCTTCATAAAATTCCTGCAACTATTCTTTCTCGTGTCCAACGCTTTGAATTTAAGTCTATTAAACAAAAGGATATCAAAGACCATTTAATCTCTATAGTGACTATGGAGAAGCTTGCTTATGAAGAAGAAGCCCTAGGCTTAATTGCTAGGCGTGCAGAAGGTGGAATGCGTGATGCCTTATCTATCTTAGATCAGGCTCTAAGCTTATCACCTGATAACCAAATTACATTAACCATTGCTGAAGAGATTACGGGGTCAATCAGTATTCTAGCTTTGGATGATTATGTTGCAAATGTTATCAATCAAGATGCACAGGCTGCTCTATCAAATTTGGAAATTATTTTTGATAACGGTAAAAGCATGAGTCGCTTTGCTACAGATTTGTTATCTTATTTAAGAGAGCTATTGATGGTTCAGAGCGGTGCTGAAAGTAGTTATCAAACGGCTAATTTTACGGCTAACTTAGCTGTTTCGCGAGAGTCTATTTTTCAAATGATTGCTATTATCACAAAGCATATTCAGGAAATAAAGCGTGGCTCTCACCCTCGAATTTATGCTGAAATGATGACAGTTGAGTTAGCTCAGCTAAGTCCATTGAAAGCAGATGAGCCCAATGCCACAAATTTGTTATCAGAAATTAATGCTTTAAAACTTCAGGTGAATGAGCTGAAAGAAGCCTTGGCAGAAATGGCTTCAGGGAAACAACATCGTTCTAGCAAGCCCAAACCAGTTTCAAAAGCATCTTTTTCATATAAAGTAGACCGTCAAAAGATTTTCACAATTATGGAAGAAACCGTTCAAGATAGTGAACAATCGAGACAGTATTTAGAGTCCTTGAAATCTGTTTGGAATGAGATTTTAGATAGTATTTCCCCTCAAGATCGAGCTTTATTATTGGGATCGGAGCCTGTTCTTGCTAATAGTGAAAATGCTATTTTAGCTTTTGAGGCTGCCTTTAATGCTGAACAAGCCATGAACCGTACGGATTTAAATGACATGTTTGGAAATATCATGAGTAAAGCAGCTGGGTTTACACCACATATTTTGGCGGTTCCACGGTCAGACTTTAATCAGATTCGTAGTGAATTTGCAAAAAAAATGAAAGATAATTCTCCTGTTGCAGAAGATAAGGTGGTAGAGGAGAGTTTGGTGCCACCTCAATTTGATTTCCTTCTGGAAAAAATTAATCGCGTTGAAGATTAATAAAAAAGAAAATTCTTCGTAGAATTCTCTTTTTTTTGGTAAAATACAACTATGACTATCAGACAATTTATTTTTATGGCGCTTTTATGTGCCTTTGAGACTTATTTTTTTAACGATTCAATACTTTCTGGTGACTATTTCTTTGCCTTGTTTTGGGGATTTTTACTCTACCGTGATTTAAGAAAAGTCCATGCCATTACAAATTTTTCAAAGAAATTGATTGAAGCAACTAAACATGCCAAGAAGAAAGACTGATTTCACCACTATGTAAGGTTTCCAATTGTTTGTCTTCTCTTTCAACGACTAGATAACCTTGATCAGTAATATCTATGGCACGTGCTTTTACAACCTGTTTATTTTTCATATAGGTCACTTGTTTTCCAAGAACAAGTGATTTTTCTTTGTAAACTTTTAAATGATCCTGTATAGGTATTTGGAAAAAGAGTTTCCAGATTTCAATAATCAATTTATTTCTTGTAATAGTTGGTTGCTCAGTAAAAAGTGAAGTCGCTATACTATTTAGTTCATCAGGCAAATCTGTCAAATGAAAGTTCAGTCCAACTCCAATGATAATGTCGGTAATTAATCCAGTCTCAACAGAAGTAATAGCTTCGGTTAAAATACCAGCGATCTTTTTATCTTTTAAGTAGATATCATTGACCCATTTGATTTGGGTTTCAATACCAGTAAGTCTATAAATAGCGTTGACGATGCTTGATGCCACCATCATGGTGTAAGGTTCCATATCTTGGTAGGTTTTGTTAGGTTTCAGATGGAGAGACATATAAATGCCACCGTTTTTTGAAGCATAAAAATCACGACCTAAACGTCCTTTTGCTTGTTTTTGACTAGGAGAAATGTAAAGATGTGGGGCACTTGGGTTATTTACAAGAGCATTCTTGGCATCTAACTGGGTAGAAATACTGGATTCGTTTAGTGTAACAGCAATCTTAAGCTGCTCAGTTATTTCTTGAGCAGACAGTAAATCACCACTAATAATTTTATAGCCATCTTTTTTTGAGGCTAGAATTTCAATACCTTGATTTTCTAGAGACTTTATCCCTTTCCAAATTGCTGTTCGTGAAACATGTAATTGTTCAGCAAGTGTTTCGCCACTCAAATAGGATTCTGATTGTTGTAAAATATGATATATTTTTTCTGAAGTTTTCATATGTCTAGTATAGTATATTGACCAAAGATTTCAAGTTTTGATTAATGAAAAGATAAAGAAAATACAAACTTTTGGAAAAATATTATAAAATGCTTCGTCAATTACATTAAAAATGGTACAATAGACAGGTTAATTAGTCCCGAAAAGGTAGTAGTTAAAACTACTAGTGCTTTGTAACTTTTTGACTCGCAACTAAAAAACGTCACTAAAGTAACTGTTTTTTTATATAGTAGCTGTTTAAAAAATATGCTGAGTTAATTTTTTTCTTGCGAAGGCTTTTGGCCATATACTTTTATTAAAAGGGGGACATTTTTATGTCAGAACGTAAATTATTTACGTCTGAATCTGTATCGGAAGGCCATCCAGATAAAATCGCGGATCAAATTTCAGATGCTATTTTAGACGAAATACTCACTCAGGATCCTGATGCTCACGTAGCAGCAGAAACAGTTGTTTATACAGGGTCTGTTCATGTTTTTGGAGAAATATCAACGTCAGCCTATGTTGATATTAACCGTGTTGTACGTGATACCATTGCTGAAATTGGTTATACAAAGGCTGAATATGGTTTTTCTGCTGACTCTGTAGGCGTGCATCCTTCACTAGTCGAACAATCCTCGGACATTGCTCAAGGGGTTAATGAAGCCTTGGAAGCTCGTGAAAGTCAAGATAATGATGATTTGAATCTTATTGGCGCAGGTGATCAAGGGTTGATGTTTGGTTTTGCTATAGACGAGACACCTGAACTCATGCCATTGCCGATTTCATTATCGCATAAGCTTGTTAAGAAATTAGCTGATTTGAGAAAATCAAATCAATTAACTTATTTGAGACCAGATGCTAAATCACAAGTAACTGTTGAATATGATGAAAATGATCAACCACTTCGTGTGGATACAGTTGTTATCTCTACGCAACATGATCCAGATATTACAAATGAAACAATTCACTCTGATTTAATTGAGAAAGTTATCAAAGCTGTCATCCCAAGTCAGTTATTAGATGATGAGACAAAGTACTTCATTAATCCAACTGGTCGTTTTGTTATTGGTGGACCACAAGGTGATTCTGGGTTAACGGGGCGCAAGATTATTGTTGATACTTACGGAGGCTACTCACGTCATGGTGGTGGTGCCTTTTCTGGGAAAGATGCGACTAAAGTTGACCGGTCTGCTTCTTACGCAGCGCGTTATATTGCTAAAAACATTGTCGCTGCTGGCTTAGCCAAGAAGGCGGAAGTGCAGTTAGCTTATGCAATTGGTGTGGCACATCCTGTGTCCGTTCGTATTGATACTTTTGGCTCTGCTATTCTACCTGAAGCCAAAATTGAAGAAGCTGTTCGTGAATTGTTTGATTTACGTCCTGCTGGTATTATCAAGATGCTAGATTTGAAACGTCCGATCTATCGTCAAACGGCTGCTTATGGTCACATGGGTCGAACTGACATTGATTTGCCATGGGAAAAATGTGATAAAGTTACTGACTTAAAAAACTATTTATCAATTTAAAAAAAGCATTTAGGAGCCTTATTTCGGGCTCCTTTTTTTGATTTTGTAGTGTTAGTCAGTGATAAGAGTGATTAGTTTGTAATGTTTCTAAAATTATGATAAAATGATAAGGTTGAATTCAAGTATAGGAAAGATTAGGAAGTATGCGGAAAATTATTATTAATGGTGGAAAACCACTAGCAGGGGAAGTAGCTGTCTCCGGAGCTAAAAACAGTGTGGTTGCTTTGATTCCAGCTATCATTTTATCAGATGATGTTGTAACCTTGGATGGAGTGCCTGCTATCAGTGATGTTGACAGTTTAATTGAAATTATGGAATTAATGGGCGCTAAGATTACACGCCAAAATGATTCCCTTACTATTGATCCAAGAACTGTAATTAGCCAACCAATTCCATTTGGGAAAATTAATAGTTTGCGAGCTTCGTATTACTTTTATGGTAGTCTTTTGGGGCGTTTTGGTCAGGCAACGGTAGGGTTACCAGGTGGTTGTGATCTAGGTCCGAGACCAATTGATTTACATTTGAAAGCATTTGAAGCAATGGGTGCGACTGTGTCGTATGTTGGTGAAAATATGCATCTAGCTATCAATGAGGGTGAGTTGCACGGTGCCCATATTTTTATGGATACAGTTAGTGTAGGAGCAACGATTAATACAATGCTAGCTGCTACAAAAGCAAAAGGAAAAACGGTCATTGAGAATGCAGCTAGAGAGCCTGAAATTATTGATATTGCAACGCTTCTTAATAACATGGGTGCTCATATCCGTGGTGCAGGAACGGATATCATAACTATTGAAGGTGTTTCACAATTAAGTGGAACAACGCATCAGGTTATTCCTGATCGTATTGAAGCTGGGACATATATTGCTATGGCTGCTGCTATTGGGACAGGTATAAAAGTTACCAATGTTTTATATGAACACTTGGAAAGTTTTATTGCAAAACTGGAAGAAATGGGTGTTCGGATGACAGTTGAAGAAGACTCAATTTATGTGGAAAAGCAAGATAAGTTAAAAGCTGTAACAATCAAGACATCTCCATACCCTGCTTTGCAACTGATTTACAACAACCACTTACGCCACTTTTGTTAACAGCAGAAGGGATGGGGTCAATAGTTGACACAATTTATGAAAAGCGCGTGAATCATGTTCCTGAAATGGCTCGTATGGGAGCAGATATTTCACTCAAAGGCGGGAAAATAGTTTATCATGGTCCAAATCAATTGAGCGGTGCTCAAGTTAAGGCTACTGACTTAAGAGCAGGTGCAGCTTTGGTAACAGCGGGACTAATGGCCCAAGGCAGAACAGAAATAACTAATATTGAATTTATTTTACGAGGCTATGCCGATATTATTGAAAAATTAAGAGCATTAGGTGCGGATATTCAATTAATTGAAGATTAAAATCAAAGAGTCTGGTATAAAGTTTAATTAGTGGACGAAAAACGAATGAAGATAGAAACCAAGTGTTTAAAACCAATCTTCGTTCGTTTTTATTGTTAATTTGAAACGCAATATGTGTTGACATTATATTTTATAAAGTGATATTTTTTGTCTCAAATTTAATTTAGTTGTCTGATGATTTAAAAACTTCTATTTTAAATAACTTTGGAATATTTTAGTAAATTTTGTACAATAGTAGAAGAATCTTAAGAAAGGAATTAAGATGGTTAAACCGTTAGTTGGACAAACAGCAGATAATTTATTACAGCTCATTTTAAATCGTAATTATGAAATTGGTGAAAAATTACCAAATGAATTTGAACTTGCTCAAGATTTAAATGTTGGAAGGAGTACAATACGTGAAGCTGTGCGAAGCTTAGTAACAAGAAACATTCTAGAGGTTAGACAAGGATCGGGAACTTATATTAGTCCTAAAAAGGGAGTTTCTGAAGACCCATTTGGTTTTTCTTTAGTTAAAGATAGACAAAGTTTTCTAGATGATTTAGATATGATTAGATTATTAATTGAACCCCAAATTGCTACATTAGCTTCACAAAATATAAGTATAGAACAAATTGAAGATTTTGAAGCATTAGTTTTTAAAATCATAGAAGCGATAGAAACAAATGATAGCAGAATTATCGCTTTAGATATTGACCTACATACTCGACTTGCAAAGTATAGCAATAATCTTATTTTTGAAAGATTAATTCCAATTTTGCTTGAAAATCAATCAGATTATCAGAAATATAAATCAGAATTTATTTTAAGTTATGAAAGCCTATTAATTGCGATGAAAAGTAGAGATTCAATAAAAGCACATGAGGCAATGCAGAAGTACCTTTTTCTACATAAATTATCTAAAGAGTAGCTATCAGACGTTAACTTTTCATTTTATCTGAATTAATACAGTTTGCAAAAAACGGCAACTGTTATAGAAAAAATAGGTATAATTTGTTATAATGATGTGACTATTAGAATATAAGAGGCTAGGAATGGAGATTTGGACAGCTTTAGCACACTATTCTTTTTTTGAAACCGAAAAATTACTGTTGAGACCATTATCATTCCTTGATACAACAGATTTTTTTGAAATTAGTAGTGATCAAGATAATCTTTCTTTTGTGTTTCCTGTTTGTTTAAAGAGGAGTGAAAGTGATTATTTATTTGTGCATTCCTTTTTAAAGGAGCCGCTAGGGATATGGGGGATAACAGAAAAGAATAGTCATCGTCTGATTGGAGTTATCCGATTAGAAAACATTGACGAGCATCACTCCAGCTCAGAAATTGGTTATTTTATGAATGCAAAGTTTAGAAATAAAGGATACATGACTGAAGCCTTGAAAAACATTGTATTGCTGGCTTTTGATGAGTTGGGGTTGACGGAATTAAATCTTTTAACACATTTAGAAAATGAAGCTAGCCAGCATGTGGCCTTAAATGCCGGCTTTCGCTGTATTTCTCGCTTTAAAGGCAGTGATAGATATAATCATCGCATTAGACAATATTTGGCATATCAACTAAAAAAGTAGGATATTAATATGAGTAAACATCAGGAAATTTTGAATTACCTTGAAAAACTGGCCGTTGGTAAAAGAGTTAGTGTTCGGAGTATTTCTAACCATTTAAATGTAAGTGATGGAACAGCCTATCGTGCCATTAAGGAAGCTGAGAATCGTGGGATTGTAGAGACAAAACCACGAAGTGGAACAGTTCGAGTGGAAAAAAAATCACGAGTCTCTATTGATAAGTTAACCTTTACTGAAATTGCACGAATTAGTGATTCAAAAGTGGTTGCTGGCCATGAAGGTTTGGGAAATGAATTTAGTAAATTTTTTATTGGGGCTATGACAAAGTCAAATGTTAGTAAATATCTAGTTAAGGGTGGATTGCTAATTGTAGGGGACCGAGAACATATCCAATTACTAGCCTTGGAAAGTCGAAATGCTATTCTTGTTACTGGTGGCTTTTCAATTTCAAAAGCTGTTATTGAAACAGCTGATAGTCTAGGGATTCCAGTTATGGTTAGTCAACATGATACTTTTACAGTGGCCACCTTGATTAATCACGCTTTGATGAGTTTTAGAATAAAAACGGATTTAAAAACAGTTGACCAAATCATGCTACCTTTATCTCGGTATGGATTTTTATATGAAGACGGTACAATTGAAGACTTGAATCAATTGATTAAAAAAACAAAACAAGTGCGTTTTCCTGTTATTAAAAAAGATGGAACCGTTACAGGCTTCATCAGTATGAGAGATGTTGTTGATCAAAAGTCAACGGTTTGCTTAAAAGAAGTAATGACAAAAAGTCCTATTACGACTACTCCTTCAACTAGTCTAGCTAATGTCAGCCAAAAAATGATTTTTGAAGACTTGAATATGTTACCGGTTGTGGATGACCATCAGAAAATATTAGGTGTTGTAACGAGACGTCTGGCTTTAGAAAATATGCAAAACAATCAGTCAGAAATTAAAAACACTTATAGCACTCATTTACTTGCCCATATGGAAGAAAATCAAAATATATTTTCAATTCATGTTGAACCTAGAATGATTGACAAATCTGGAAATTTGACGCAAGGTGTTGTTTCTGAAATCATAAAAGAAATAACTTTAAAAGTTTTCAATCGAAAATATCAAAAAAATGTTATTATTGAACAAATGATGATATACTTTTTACATGCCGCTCAAATTGATGATCAATTGGTAATTCATCCGAAGATTATTACAGAAACAAGAAGAAGTGGTACGATTGATATAGAACTGTATGTAGAGAAACAAATAATTGCTAAGGCTGTTGTTTCTACACGAATTAATTAATATTTTTAAGGAGACACATTTAAATGATTACATTAAAATCTGCACGTGAAATCGAAGCAATGGATAAAGCAGGTGACTTTCTTGCGAGTATTCATATTGGATTACGTGAGATTATTAAACCTGGAGTAGATATGTGGGAGGTTGAAGAATACGTTCGTAGACGCTGTAAAGAAGAAAATGTGCTACCTTTACAAATTGGTGTTGAAGGGCAACTCATGGATTACCCATATGCGACTTGCTGTGGTTTAAATGACGAGGTGGCACATGCGTTTCCGAGACATTATATTTTACAAGAAGGTGACCTATTAAAAGTCGATACTGTTTTAAGTGAACCATTAGACAAAAGTATTGTGGATGTTTCTAAGTTAGACTTTAACAATGTTGCACAAATGAAAAAATTGACTGAACCTTACACAGGTGGTTTGGCAGATTCTTGTTGGGCTTATGCTGTAGGCAAACCTTCAGAAGAAGTTAAAAACTTGATGGATGTTACTAAGGAAGCCATGTATTTAGGAATTGAACAAGCTGTCATTGGAAACCGTATTGGTGATATCGGAGCTGTTATTCAGGAATATGCAGAAAGTCGTGGTTATGGCGTTGTTCGAGACTTAGTTGGACATGGTGTTGGACCAACCATGCATGAAGAACCAATGGTGCCTAATTACGGAATAGCAGGGCGTGGGTTACGTCTTAAAGAAGGAATGGTATTAACAATTGAACCAATGATTAATACTGGTACTTGGGAAATTGATACAGATATGAAAACAGGCTGGGCTCATAAAACACTTGATGGTGGTTTATCATGTCAATATGAACATCAATTTGTTATCACAAAAGATGGCCCAGTCATTTTAACTAGCCAAGGAGAAGAAAGAACATACTAATTATGGAGAATAAAAAATTCTTTGAAAAAGTCTCTGCAAAGTTTCAAAATGAGACTATACAGGCTTTTCTTCGGCACTTTCAAAGTGCGGAAATGGATTTATCTTCGATAGCAGTCGCGTACTACTTGATCCTAACGGTTTTTCCGCTGATCGTTATTGCGGCTAATATTTTTCCTTATTTAAATATTGATATTAGGGATTTACTTCAATTAATGAAACAAAGTCTCCCGAATGATATTTATCAGTCAGCACGTTCAGTTGTTATCAATATTTTTTCAAAACCAGCTGGTGGCGTCTTAGGGATTGCAACATTTACTGGATTATGGACCATGTCAAAAAGTTTAACTTCCTTGCAAAGGGCCATCAATAAAGCCTATGATGCTTCCCCGCATCGCGATTTTCTTCTAGGTCATTTAGTTGGACTACTTGCTAGTATTTTTATTCTTTTCCTTCTAACTTTTGTGCTTATTTTTTCAACTTTTTCAAAAGCAACCATCCAAGTTTTGGATAAACATTACCACTTGAGTGATGGGATTACAGGATTATTTTTAACTCTTATTCAACCGGTCACTATTGTGATCATACTTCTTGGTTTGATGGCACTTTACTTTTTATTGCCTAATATTCGTATTAAGAAGATAAGATATATTATGCCTGGGGCTTTATTTACAGGTTTTGTCATGACCTTCTTAAGTAATTTAATTGGTCATTATGTTGTGGCAAACGTTGAAAAAATGGTTGATATTAAGACCTTCGGGTCAGTTATGATTTTCATTATTATGTTATGGTTTATCTTTTTAGCTAGAATTCTTATTTTAGGAGCTGTTTTTAATGCGACTTATCAAGAATTGGATCAAGGTAAACTAGAAGGTCGTAGTAGTGATATTGCTTCTGTTATCAATAAGCGATTTGGCAAACAAAATCAAAAAAAGTAAGTTTTTCTCTCTTGAAAAGCTTATTTTTTTCTGTAGAATAGAAGTAATGACTTACGGAAAGGAAAGAAATGGCAAGACAACTAGATAGTAAAGGGCTCAGAGGAAGCATCACTATTCCTGGAGACAAGTCAATTAGCCACAGATCGCTCATTTTTGGTGCCATAGCTGAAGGAACTAGTATTATTGAGGGTTTATTACTGAGTGAGGATGTGAAAGCAACTAAGGCAGCATTTGAA
This sequence comes from Streptococcus uberis, assembly GCF_000785785.1. Lineage (GTDB taxonomy): Bacteria > Bacillota > Bacilli > Lactobacillales > Streptococcaceae > Streptococcus > Streptococcus uberis_A. The sequence goes on along the minus strand of NZ_JRQN01000016.1, from coordinate 23,505 downwards.
GCCATGGGAGTTAAGATAGAGCAAGATGGAAATCTTACTTATGTTTATGGTAAGGGCTTTAATGGCTTGACGCAACCAAATCATCACTTAGATATGGGAAATTCAGGAACTTCTATGCGTTTGATTGCAGGTTTATTAGCTGCTCAACCCTTCTCTGTGACTTTATTTGGAGATATGAGTTTATCAAACGACCAATGGATCGTATCACAAAACCATTGACTCAAATGGGAGCAAAAATTAGTGGACAGTCAGATAAAGCCAATCCACCTTTGGTTATTCATGGTCAAAAGAAACTAAGTCCAATTCATTATCAGCTGCCTGTTGCATCAGCTCAAGTAAAATCAGCTCTATTGCTTGCAGCTATGCAGACAAAAGGAGAAACTAAATTAATTGAAAAGGAACTGACGCGCAATCATACCGAAGACATGATTCGTCTTTTTGGTGGGGAAATTGCGGTGCAAGGTAAGGAAATGACCATTCAAGGTCCACAAGTCTTAAAAGCACAACACATTAAAGTTCCAGGAGATATTTCCAGTGCTGCTTTTTGGATTGTTGCTGGATTGATTGTTCCGGGTTCTGATATTACACTAAAAAATGTTGGCGTCAATCAGACACGTACAGGTATACTAGATGTTGTAAAAGCCATGGGTGGACAAATAGAAGTAACTGATTTTAATCCAATTAATCAGTCCGCTACTCTTCGAGTGAAGTATTCACAGCTGAAAGCAACAGAAATTTCTGGCGCACTCATCCCTCGTCTAATTGATGAATTACCAATTATTGCACTTTTAGCTAGCCAAGCTACTGGTCAGACCGTCATCAAGGATGCTGAAGAATTGCGTGTTAAGGAATCAGACCGAATTGCTATGGTAACTGATATTTTATCGACTTTAGGAGTAGCAATTGTAGCACAAGAAGATGGTATGGTTATCAATGGCCCCAATCGCTTACATGGAGGTCATGTACAGGCTAAGTTGGACCATCGTTTAGCCATGATGACTATGATTGCTGACTTGATTGTAAGTGAGGGGCAGATTGAACTAGGAGGTGCCAGTGCAATTGCAACAAGTTATCCTAATTTCTTTGTTGATTTAGAAAGGTTAATGAAATGACTAAAGTATTATTAGGTTTTATGGGAGCTGGAAAGACAACGATAGGTTCTTTCTAGATGATAATTTTTTGGATATGGACCTTATTATTGAAGAAAGAATTGGCATGTCTATTTCTCAATTTTTCACTGACCACGGTGAGGCTGCTTTTAGACAAATTGAATCAGACTTACTAGAGGAATTAATGTCTAAACAGGGGATTTTATTGTCTCTACAGGTGGGGAGTCGTGATCAGTGAGAAGAATAGGGTACTACTTAGAGCAAATCGCAAAAATAATATTCTCCTCTCTGCTAGCTTTGAGGTATTATATAATCGTATAAAAAATGATAAGGTTTTTCAACGTCCGCTTTTTCTCAATAATTCTAAAGAAGATTTTCATGGTATTTTTGAGCGTCGAATGACTCTGTATGAGGGCCTATCAGACTTAATTATTAATGTCGATAATAGAAGTCCCAAAGAAATAGTTCATATTATTAAGAGTATTTAACAATTTGACTTCTCCTAAAAATAGGAATTATCTTGGATGAAATAGGAATTTTAAAAGACAATCTAATAAAGATAAGCTATAATAAACATATTAGTTTATGATAGAATAGAAATAACTATAGATAATATATTAGTTTAGATGGATGTAGTATGACAAGAAATGGTAATGGTGGTCTTAGTCACCACGAAGAATTGAGATATTATTACCTACTGAGAAATCTCAATTATCTAAGTGAGAATGAAAATCGAGAATTTCGGTATTTAAAATCAAAATTAGATGCTGGAACTCCAACATTTGAGACACAATTTAGGCATGGTAGACATGATTATCCAGAATATAGTGTAGAACCTGGTATTCCATCCTACCCCAACAATAGAGAACAAAATCAAGTTTGGTCAGATGAGAGCTATCAAACAGAGACTCTATCCAATGGTTTACCCCGATATCCTAAAGAAAAGTCACTCTCAAGAAGTGCGAGAAGAAATAATTTTGATCCCCAATTTGATGCTAACTATCAGGATATGCCTCCGGTTGATTATCAAGAGCCTTTGTCAAATTATTATTTTCAGGAGAATGGGCAGAGTGATTACCAAAATGAGGTGATATCATCTTCCCCAGCTGCTCGGTCACCTAAAAGTAATAAACAAAAAAGTAGGAAAAAGAGAAACTTTAAATTTTATCTTAAACTGTTACTTGCTTTCTTCCTGTTGATTTGCTGTGGTGTTATTTTCATGTTCTTTAAAGGGATGTTTGATATTTCTAGTAATAAAAAGAACTATAAGCCTGCAGTTTCAGAAGTATTTAATGGAAAAGATACAAAAGATGGAACTAATATTCTAGTGTTGGGTTCTGATCAACGTGTCACCCAAGGATCGACGGATGCCAGACTGATACGATTATGGTAGTAAATGTCGGTAATAAGGATAAAAAAGTAAAGATGGTTAGCTTTATGAGGGATACCCTTGTAAACATTCCGGGTTATAGTTACAACGATTATTCATATGATATGAAATTGAATGCCTCCTTTAATTTGGGTGAGCAAGATCATCATAAAGGAGCTGACTTAGTCAGGAAAACACTGAAAGCTAATTATGACATTGATTGTAAATATTATGTTATGGTCGATTTTGAAACATTCGCAGAAGCTATTGATACCCTATTCCCTAATGGGGTCAAGATTGATGCTAAGTTTGCAACGATTGCAGGCAAAGCAGTTTCATCAGTAGAAGTTCCTGATGATTTAAAAATGAAAGATGGCGTTGTCCTAATCAAACCATTAAGGTAGGCGAGCAACGGATGGATGGCAGAACCCTCTTAAATTATGCGCGTTTCCGTAAGGATGATGATGGGGATTACGGGCGAACAGTTCGTCAGCAACAAGTCATGACAGCAATCATGTCACAAGTTAAAAATCCAACTAGTCTTTTTACAGGTTCAGCAGCGATCGGTAAAATTTACGCATTAACATCAACCAATGTTGCCTTTCCGTTTCTGGCACAAAAAGGCCTATCAGTCATCTCGAATGGCAAGGGCGTTGATCATGTGACCATTCCTGAAAATGGTGATTGGATAGATGAGTATGACATGTATGGAGGCCAAGCCCTTCAGGTCGATTTTGTTAAATACCAAAAACAACTGAGAAGAATGGGTTTGCGTTAAATATGTTATAATGAAGGGGACTTAGCTTACCCTTCTTTTTTGTGGACAAGACTAAAGTAAGAAAAGGAAAAAAGATGTTAAAGAAAAATGATGTTGTAGCAGTTGAAATTGTAGATTTAAGCCATGAAGGTTCTGGTGTGGCCAAGCATGAAGGCTTTGTTTTCTTCGTAGAAAATGCTCTTCCAGGTGAAAAAATTGAGATGCGTGTCTTAAAATTAAATAAAAAGATTGGTTTTGGGAAAGTTGAAAAGTATCTTGAAAAGTCAGAATTTCGTAATGAAGACCTAGATATTGCTTATTTACGAACTGGAATTGCAGACTTTGGTCATTTAGCTTATTCAGAACAATTGCAATTCAAAGCCAAACAGATTAGAGATAATCTCTATAAAACGGCAGGCATTTCTGATGTGGAAGTTGCTGAAACAATTGGCATGGAGAATCCATTTGCTTACAGAAATAAAGCTCAAATACCAGTTCGTCGTGTCAAGGGCAAGTTAGAAACAGGTTTTTTTAGAAAAAATTCACATGATTTATTGCCAATTTCTGATTATTTGATTCAAGATAAAGAAATTGATCGCCTTATTAATTTCACAAGAGATTTATTAGTCCGTTTTGAGGTAAGTCCTTATAATGAAAAAGAAAAAACTGGATTAATCAGAAATCTGGTTGTCCGTCGTGGCCAAAACTCAGGTGAAATGATGTTAATTTTCGTGACATCTCGTCCAAAAGTTTTCCGTGTTGATCAGATGATTGCTAAAATCACAGAGGCTTTTCCTGCAGTCGTCTCGATTATCCAAAATATCAATGACCAAAATGGTAATGCTATTTTTGGAAAAGAATTCCGTACCCTATATGGAAAAGATACTATCACAGATAGTATGCTTGGCAACACTTACGAAATTTCTGCCCAATCATTCTATCAAGTCAATACAGAGATGGCTGAAAAACTTTACCAGACAGCCATTGACTTTTCAGATTTGACTAAAGATGATATTGTTATTGATGCTTATTCTGGTATTGGCACAATTGGGTTATCCTTCGCTAAGTCTGTGAAGAAAGTTTACGGTGTTGAAGTGATTGAACAAGCTGTTCTAGATGCACGTAAAAATGCTGATCTAAATGGTATTACAAATGCTCACTTTGTAGCAGATACAGCAGAAGTAGCCATGGAAAAATGGTCTAAAGAAGGCATTAAACCAAGTGTCATCTTAGTCGACCCACCAAGAAAAGGTCTAACAGAAAGCTTCATAAGAGCTTCTGTTGACATGAACCCAGAAAAAATCACTTATGTCTCATGTAACCCGGCAACCATGGCGCGTGATATCAAATTTTATCAAGAACTAGGATATGATTTGAAGAAAGTACAGCCGGTTGATCTTTTTCCACAAACGCATCATATCGAATGTGTGAGCTTGTTAGAGAAACGCAACTAATTCATGGCGCTTTCTAGTTTCCAGGCGCCATGCTAAAAAGGTCCACTGGACATTTTTACTCCCAATGACGCATCATGTAGAGTGCGTAGTGTTGCTACAAGGAGCAAGTTCTGAAAATCCTTTATTTTAAGCACTTTTTCAAGCATTTTGTCTTTATTGAAAAGAGTGAATTTGACATCAAAAAGTTCAAAAATCATATATTGATGTGAACGTCTGTTTAGATGTTGATTGCGTAGACAAAAAATAGATACGTCATATTTTATTATAGTTCAGCTAGAACATTTTTAAGTGTTCTAGCTTTTTTATTTTCAGGAGGTAATATGCAAAGTAAAATTGATATAGCTCGTCGATTGGTAATGTATCATCTCATTTCTGATATGAAGATTACTTTGGATGAAGCAGAGTAGTTGGTTTATGAGTTGGAAGATTCAGCTTTGATGCAATTTGATCAAGATGGACAAGTAAAGATTTTAGATTAGGAGGAAGACCATGAAGCGCATTACAGCTAATCACTATCAGACATTAGAACGTTATTATAAGCTCCCAAAACTCTTGTTTGTGAGTGAACGCTATAAAGACATGAAGTTGGAAGTGTAGGTTGCTTATGTTTGGCTAATCCATTTATCAAAGGTCGAGGAAGTTAAATGGTATTCCTTAATCATGTCATTTCGCTTTTTTTCCAGCATTATGAAGATGAAGATCAACAAGTTGTTATTTGAAGTCATCAGTAAATTGAGGTCCTTCTTTTCTAGTCATTATGTTCTTCTATTTTCTTTAGTTTAAAAGACTTTATCATTTCTATCTAGTTTAGTGTAACCTATTCATCATGATTAAGTAATGATTATATCTTATTTCTGAGATGTCAAGAATATGATAAAAATAATATAAAAAGAGAATTTTTTGCATCTTAATAAGTTATCTATAAATTAATTGGTATCACAAGTCTAGTAAACTTTTGATATAATAGAGATTACACATAATTAAAATATAAGTGAGATTGAAGTTGATCATTGTATCGTGATTATCATTATAAAAACATTGAAATATTACTGTTTAGCTACCATGAGTCTTAAGGAGATGAGATGAAATGAAAAAAAATCAAAAACAAAAACTACTTTACCTTGGAGAAATAATTTGGTTATATACTAAATATCAATTATTAACAAAGGTAATACTTTTGTTTAGTGTTTTTCCCATTTTTAAGCTATCTAGCAAAATACTGATTGAATCAACGGGGCGATTTGCTGTTTCAAGTGGAGACTATATTAATTTTTTATTTAGTTTTCAAGGCTTGGGGTTACTGATAGCTGTTTTGGTATTGTTATTCTTACTCATTGGTTTTGATATTAATGCTTTTATTATTATGAGCGCACTAATCAAAGAAAAACGAATTAATTTAACAGCTCGTCAATTATTGATAGCAGGTATCAATTCATTAAAATATTTTTTTAATTTTTCAGGTTTGATTGCTATCATATATGTCACTATTGTTATTCCTATAGTTGGGGTTGGGCTTGGACTAAGTGCATCTGTAATTAAAGGATTTAAAATCCCAAATTTTATTACAGATGTAATTTTTGAAAATCCATTATATTATCTTTTGTATACAACTCTTATTATTTTATTTGCTGTTATTACGCTTATTTATATTTTCTTTTTCCATTTTTTGATTATTGACAACAAACCTGTCAAATTAGCTTTAAAAAAATCTTCTCAGTTAATGAAAAGGCATTGGAAGGAGTTTATCAGGAAATTTGTGATTAACTTTCTTCTTCTTTATGGTAGCATAGTGATTTTCTTGACGGGAATACTATATTTCTTATTGTCACTTTCCCAACAAGTTGATCACATTTTACTTAAGCGATTTCTTGCTATTTTTATTGCACTATCTGGTACAGAGTTAGGTGGTTATGTTTTTCTTATGACAGTTCCATTGGTATGCTATAGACTAACTGATTTATTCTATCTATTTAATGAAAAAGATGGTTATCCTATTAAACTCAAACAAAGTGTAAAAGCAACGAAACTTGATAAAAGTAAGTTATAAAGTCACAGTATACGTCAAAATTTTCAATTGGGCTTAGTTTACTAATAGTTTGTCTCTTAAATCTTATATTGTCAATGACTTCCAGTGTCTTTTTTGATGAAATATTTAAAGTTAATCATAAAATTGAAGTGATTGCACATAGAGGTGGAGGGGACTTAGCAGCGGAAAATTCTATTTTGGGCATGGAAAAAGCTGCTAAACTTGGAGCAAGTTGGAGTGAAATTGACGTACAACGCACAAAAGATGGGCACTATATTATCAATCATGATTCTACTTTGGAACGAGTCACTGGTAAAAATAATTCTTCTGATGAATTAACGCTTAGTGAAGTAAAACATTTAAAAATTCATGACCTATTTAATGTAAATGGAGCCTCACAACCAATTCCTACTCTAGAGGAGTACTTAGATGCTTCGAAAGGAAAAATCAAATTATTTATTGAATTAAAAGGTAAAACTGCTGACAAGCAGATGGCTGATGATGTCGTTAAATTAGTTAAACAACGAGGTATGGAAAAAAATATTGCTATTTTATCTCTAGATTATAATCTTATTAAATATATTAAGGAAAAATACCCCGAAATTGATACAGGATATATTTATTTCTTTTCACTTGGTGATATCAGTAAGCTTAAAGCTGACTTTCTGATTATGGAAGAGCAGGAAGTTAGCGAAGAAAAACTTGATGCCATTCACCAATTTGGGAAAAAAGCTATTGTATGGACGGTTAATACAGATGAATCCATAGATAAATTTGTATTGTCAAATGTAGATGGGATAATTACAGATCATGCTTCCAAAGTGAATGAAAGCTTGCTTTATAGAGATAAAAGAGATGATATTCAGATTATAATTGACAGCATTCTAAAATAGAAAGGTATTTACTATTGATAAATTATATTTTACTAGGAATAGTAATCTTCTCGGGTTTTCTTTCCAATTTTACTAGAGAAAAAAGATTTTATTTACTTCAAGCCACTATAATGGTTACAATCGAAACTTTCTTATGTAGTATTTTGTTTATCATATTTATTTCTTTAATTTTTTATACAGCTTTGAATCATTTTTTATTATCCAACCTAAGTTCGTTGTTTTCACTTGTCTTATTAGTCGCACTTATAAATGGTCTTATTCTTTATTGGATTAACGTATTTGTAATAGCAAGATTTACTATTGATGTTCAAGTATTAACTCTATGTGAATATATTATTCAGTGGAGTTTAATTTATGTAACAGTATATCAAGTTGTATTTGATAATCTTATTACTTCTGTAAATTTTTTCAATAATAAACAATTAACTATAGAAAAGTTAGATATAACCAATCCTGCAGATTTAATTTTATTAGTATTACCATCTCTAATTTCGGTTTGGGTTGCAATCGTCTTGTATAAAGTAAAAGTAAATACCCTTTAATCAGGTTAATTTTTTTAATAACTTAAAATATTTTTTGCTATTACAATAGAATTGTTATTTTATTTTTTTATTGGGCTTCTAATCTTAACATCTGAAAAGAATTTAGCTGAAAACTAGCTATGTTTTTAGTTAGTTTTATTAATCACTCCATTTTTATCCAACTAATTTGGTTTAATAAACTGATTAAGTAAGAAAAAATATAATAATTTAATTCTGCCTATGTTGGCTATCATCATCACCTTATTAAGTTGTTTTACTTGAGATGGGTGTGTTAGAAAACAATTTACTAATGAGTAAAAAACATAAAATGAACTGCACTTTTAAAGGTGATATGTTAATATATCCCCTTTCACTGGATAGTCTAGTGAAAGGTTTTTTTGTATGAAATATAATTATAAGTTTAAGTTAAATACAGTAAACATGTATTATTTTGGTAAATGTGTTGAGACACCAGAAGGTATCGGACAAAAAATTTTAGAAAAAGAATAGTACAGTGGTCAAAAAAATGTTGATATACTTGGTTTTGATGATTTTAGACATTCTTTATTGTGTAAAGATCGTACAGTTGAACAAAGATATGAATTAGTTGTACGTTTCTTATGCATGATGCCGGATTAATAGTCAGTCGCCCAAAGGAGAAATATCATTCATATAAAGGCAAAGTAGGCAAAATTGCTGATAACATAGTTGCTAGAAACTTTAACACACCGGAACCTTTAAAAAAATGGACAACAGATATATCCCAGTTCAATTTTTCATGTGGTAAATGTTATATATCGCCGGTGTTGGAATATGAATACAAAGGAAATTATGAGAGAGGGACAGACACCCAAGAGGACTTTGTCCTCACCCACAAAATAATGAAAATAAAGGCAAAAGCCCTCATTAGGTATATAATCCTAGTGAGGGCTTTGTAGTTGATACTTTATTGATTGTTTCTATTCATCGAGGGACAAACTGTTGCCTTTTTAATCTATCTATAACAGTTGCCGTAAATCCTAAAAGTGGATAATAACATAATAAAAATCTCTGAGTAAAAATTAAGTAAATTATTGCCATATCATTAACAAATAAAAATAGATAGTTCAATAAGGTAGTTAAAAGTCAAATTTTATAAAATTTTTAGTTATAAAAGAGGCTTCTGCAGAGAATTTTATTAAGTTATTTGTAGTTTCTTCGCAATCATTACATCAAATTCCCCACTAGCTTTATTCCGTGATAAGTTAAAATTGTATAAATATACAAAGTAACAGGATTAGAAATTAGAAAAATTGTAATAAATTTATTTAATTTCATCTTGCTAATTCCAGCTACCATACAAAGAAAATCATCTGGAAATCCAGGTAAAGCAAATGTAAGAAATAAAAATCGCTCAAAAAATTTTCCTTTATCCAAGTATTTTATATATTTGTTATACATTTCAGTAGAAACAAATGATTTAACAAATGTTTTACCATACTTTCTTGCCAATAAAAAGCTTATTACAGAACCCAGAAAAATGCCCAAAGTATTATAAATAAAACCTAAAAAAGGTCCGAAAGCAACATGCCCTAAAACACATGTCAACCCTCCAGGAATTATAGGATAAATGACTTGAACAATTTGAAGTAATAAGAATATAAAAGGTGCAAAAATCCCCATTTTTGTCAGATATTCTTGAAATGTTCCACCTATGGCAAAGAAGTTAGGATGACTTTTAAAATAAATAAAAAATAGTAGTGATATAATAATTCCAACAAATGTTAATACATGAATTAATCGCTTATGATCGACACCTCGTTTCTCAAGGTTCATTTGTAGCCCTCCCTTATTGTACATTTTTCACTAAATATATTGTACTATTAAAACAACACAAATGCAATATTTTTTATCTGAATAATTTACTTGATTATTATGTAACAGCTTTTTATGAGCGTTTATGTAAAATTATTTGTAGAGTTCTCTTTTCTTAATTGTTTGATGATATAATAAACTTTGATTAAAAAGTTTTGGAGTATTATATGACTTATACAATTCTAGTGGCTGAAGATGAGAAGGCAACCAGAGAAGCGATTTCAGCTTTTTTAACTGACCGTGGTTATCATGTATTAATAGCAAAAGATGGTGAAGAGGCCATTGAAAAATTTGGTCAGTCTTCACTGGCTATTTTGGATATTATGATGCCTAAGAAAGATGGATTGGAAGTATTGAAAACTATTCGTCAGGTTAGTCAAATTCCTGTCTTGATGTTGACAGCATTGACAGATGAACATGTTCAATTTACTTCCTTTGATGAGTTGGCTGATGACTTTATTGAAAAACCATTTTCCTTGTTGATTCTTTTGAAACGTATAGAGAATTTATTGCGTCGTTGTGACATTCCAGATAGGCAGTTATGGCAGTATAAGGAAGCTAGCGTTGATTTTGATTCCTTTCAAGCTTACTATGCAGGGGATGCAGTCTCTTTGACGACAAAGGAAATTCAACTTTTGCATTACCTAGTGGATCATCCACGTTTGGTTCTGACCCGCGACCAAATCTTGTCGGCTATTTGGGATGATTTTGAAGTACCATACGAGCGTGTAATAGATGTTTACATCAAGAATTTAAGAAAGAAACTGCACCTAGATTGCTTAACAACTGTGAAAGGAGTAGGGTATCGCTATGATGAAACTTAAGTTGTTTCCGAAAATATTTATGTCCACTCTTTTACTTTTTATATGCTTGATTGCTATTGTTCATATGGGTATTTTTTACTTAATGCCAAGGATTTATTCAGATATGAAAGAGGTTGAGAGTGTCAAAAAAATTGATTACCTGGCAGATAGGCTGGACAATCAGTCCAAGGAAACAATGATAAAGATTTTAGAGACGTATGCACAAAAGCATATGGTCAATGTGACTCTTGAGATGGATAAAAGAGAGTATTATTTTGGCAATACAACGGTCATTGATATTGGAAGTTCAGAAGAGGCCAATAGTGGTTTAAAAATTGCTCTTCCCCAGTCCGCTCAGCAATCGGAATATGTGATTTCCAAACTTCGTAGGATTAAAAATGACAAATCACAGACTGTCATCTTACAACTGATGATGGATGTAACATCGATTAAAGAGGCACGGCAAGCAACCATTCGAAGTCTGCCTTACACGCTAGTATTTTCTATTATTTGCTCACTGATTTTTTCATATATCTATACACGTTTAACTGTTAGACCTATTCGTAAAATGGTTGCGGTGACAAATGAGATGACGCACCTCAATCGCTTTGAGCGCTACCCTGTGAAAGGGTCTGATGAATTTAATATTTTGGGGCGGCATATCAATGAATTGTATGAAAGTTTGCTGGCAAACATTGATTCATTGGCAGAAGAAAACGAACACATCATACAGTTGGAAGAAGATCGGATTACCTTCTTGCGGGCGGCCTCACATGAGTTGAAAACACCTTTGACCAGTCTTCGCTTGGTCATTGAAAATATGATGTTTAATGTTGGTCCGTATAAAGACCGTGACAAGTATTTGAATGCGTCTTTGTTGGAAATTGATAAAATGTATAGAATGATTCAAAATATTCTCATCTCCCAGGACTCTATCAATGAAAGCCAGTACCTCCAAGAAGAAAATTTGTCTCTTGCAAGTTTGTTGAAGGATTGTTTGGAAGAGTATCGTATTTTAGCAAGCAATAAGCAATTGCAAATTGATTGCCAACTGGAGGAGCATTATCAAATTGGTAATAGGTCTTTGCTAGAAAAAATATTTTCTAATCTATTATCCAATGCTGACTTTTTACACCCACTGGTGGAAAGGTTTTCGTTTCCTTAATAGATGGAAAATTGTCTATTAAAAACCAGTGTTCGCCAATCCCTCGAGAAAATCTAAGAAAGGTTTTTGAACCGCTTTATCGTTTAGAACAAAGTCGAAGTTCGGAATTTGGGGGATCAGGTATGGGATTGTATATTGTCAAGTTTTTCCTTGAAAAAAAAGGGTATTCCTATGATTTTCAACCTTATGAAGATGGTATGGATTTCTGGATTCAATTTTAAAAAAATATTAGAAAGAGTCACAAATTGTGATTCTTTTTTCAATTTCACATGGGTTTCATATAAGTACGGTAAACTAAAATCAAATTAAGGAGGAATCTTGTTATGAATTATCATTCGTTTGGATGACACAACTATTATTTTTATCATCTTATTTTAATGGGGTTAGTTATCATAGCTTCTTCATTTTCATTGATACAGACTAAATCATATTTGTTTTTGGCAATGTCAACACCAATATAGAGCATAAGTTTCTGATTTCTATTATAGTTATTAGCGAGTGTTGTCGTTCCATGTACTTTTTGATTTGTGTCTATACATAATATAAAACATCAAAATATTTGGAAATATATAACTCGATAGTACTTATCTAAGTTCAAAACAAAATTAAAAAAATAATGAAAGGTATTTTATATCAGCGGGAGTACCCGCTGATATAAATATAAGGAAATATACGATTGAATATATGGCAACTCAGTCTTCGCTACTTAAAGAGAAAAAAAGTTAAAACAGCTATTTTGTTTGTAGTATTTTTAACAATCGGGGCCTGTTTAATTAGTTTAATTGGGATCCGCAACTCACTAGAGAAAAACATTATTGAGCCACAAGGTCGTCGTATTTATCTCTCTGCAGATGCAGAAGGTCTATGGCCCAAAGAGGTATATAAGGCATTTGAAAATGCAAAAATTGTGAAAAATATTGAAGCTAATACATATGCAAGCCTTAAAACGAATTTGAAATTGGTAAAAAATCCCCATGTAGAAGAGAGAAAACATTCGTCTCTCACTGTGCTTGGCTATAAGGCGACATCCCCTCTATCTGCTTTTCGAGATAAACAGTTAATTTTGGTAAAAGGGAAACATTTGACTTCTGATAAAACATCACAAGCATTGCTACCTGAGGAATTAGCGAAGAAAAATCACTTGAAAGTGGGCGACCAATTTAAATTAGGCAAGCAAACATTCAATATTTCAGGACTATTTGCGGTCAATCCCAAGGCAAAGGATAGTTTTGCCTCAAAAAATCTATCCAATACTGTCTTAGCAAACGAGGATAAGGTTTCAACTTTAAGTGGAAAAGTGGGTTATCAGAGTATGGTGGTGAGTTTGGATGATTCCCAGAAGGTAGAAGGAATTTTAAGTAATATCAAACAATGGCCACTTCGCTGGCAACATTTGAAAGTACAAAATGCCAAAGATTACTATGGAGAATCTTTCCAAAATATTCTTACACTACATGCCTTGGTTTCTAAACTTTTAACTATTATAAGTATCTTATCAACTTTGTTGCTTGTTTTGATGCTGACTTTTTGGATTAATAATCGTATTAAGGAAACAGGGATTTTACTCTCTATCGGGATGAGTAAGGGGCAAGTCATCTTGCACTATTTTCTTGAAGTCTTAGTGGTTGTAATGCTGTCATTTATCTTTTCTATTTTCTTGGGAAACCTTATGGGGCAAGGCCTTGCCAATCAATTGCTGTCACAGGTAAATGGAGGGATAATAGCTCAAACAGTACAGGATATGAATCTTATGACCGAAAAAATTGACTTGATTTCTATCAGAGTTGGATTTGGAGATATTGTTCGATTATATCTTCTTGGCACACTGATTAGTTTTCTAGCAGTTGCGCTATCTAGTTACTCAATTGCTCGCTTGCATCCAAAACAAATTTTATCAAAAATGTCTTAGGAGTATATCATGTCTATTTTAAAACGATCTTTACTTTATATTAGTCGTAAAAAAAGAAAAAGTTTGACTCTCTTTTTAACCTTGTGGCTGGTAGCGACAGCTTTGATTAGTGGCATTGCGGTCAGAAATGCAGCATATGCCTCTAAGGAAGAATTTTCCAAACACAGTGAAACCATGCTTCATATTGCTAGCAACCAGACAGCTAACATTGGAGATGGATACGGTTCAGGTGAAATTCCTGAGAAAAGCGTTCAGAAAATTGCTAAAAATTCAAATGTGGCTCGTGTCAATAGTACTTTAACTGCTTATGCAAGCTTATCCAAGGAAAAAATGGTGACAAGAGGTTCTAATGAAGTAACTCAGCAGAAGGTTCTCTTCGTAAATGGAAGTAGCTATTCTAAGGATGATTCTAAATTTACAGCTAGAATGATTACCCTTAAAAAAGGACGGCATATTGAGCCGACTGATCGGCATGTCATGATGGTCCATGAAGAATTTGCTAAAATTAATCATCTCAAAGTTGGAGATATTTTATCATTTGGTCGAGATCCATTGAGAAATGCAAAGGATAAATCCCCATTAGAAGCAAAAATCGTAGGTATTTTTAAAGGAAATACGACTCGAAAAACAAATAATCCTTATGAGATGCTAGAAAATACGGTATTTTCTGATGAACAATTTACCAAAGATTTATATGGCTACAAAAAAGACCAAGCGTTATATAGTAAAGTAACTATTTTTCCAAAAGAAAATGTTGATGGAGCCAAACTGCAAGAAGCTATTAAGAAGGAGTCTATCCCTTGGGATAAGTACGAGCTAACCGCCAAAGACTCATCATTGGTGACCTATGCTAAAAGTATCGATATCTTAAATAAATTGGTTGAAACCTTGCAGTTATCTGTGGTTATCGCGGCTATTGTATTAGTGAGTATGGCACTCTTTTTCTGGATAGGTGGTCGAACGCATGAAACAGGTATTTTGTTGGCTATAGGTCAATCAAAAATTGCTATTGTTACCCAGTACGCTCTTGAAGTGATTATGCTTTCCGCACCTGCCTTTCTTCTATCGGCCTTTAGTGGTCAGTGGTTAGGGAAATGGCTCGGGGATACCTTGGTTTACCAAGCCTCATTGTCTGTTCGAGCAGACTTTATGAAGGGAATGGGGGGATGAATCTAGGTGCAGATAGTGAGACAGATATGTTCATGCAAACGATTAAAAAAATTGCTGTGCAGGTTAGCAGTATGGAAATTATAACTGTTTTGTTGACGGGACTAATTGTTATTTTAATTGCAATAGTCATGACAAGTTTGATTATCACTTGTTATAAACCAAGAGAAATTCTATCTAAGATGTCTTAATGAGAAAGGGAAACTATGCTTGAATTAAACAATATTTCATATCAATATAAAGGAAATGAAGAAAAAACCTTGGACCAAATCAATTACACGTTTAGACCTGGAGTCTTTTATACGATTTTAGGAAATTCAGGATCTGGTAAGACGACCTTGCTCTCTTTAATGGCTGGACTCGATACCCCAACGGGGGGACAGGTTCTTTTTAATGGAAAAGATATCCGCCAGACAGGATATGCTCATCATCGTCGGAAAAATATTGCTCTGGTCTTTCAAAATTACAATTTACTAGACTACTTAACACCGCTGGAAAATATTCAGTTAGTTAATCCAAAGGCAAATAAGCAGTTACTCTTAGAACTGGGCTTAGAAGAAGAAATGCTTTCGCGCAACATACTCCGTCTTTCCGGGGGACAACAACAACGTGTTGCCATTGCCCGGGCACTAGTGGCAGAAACCCCAACAATTTTACTTGATGAGCCTACTGGCAACTTGGATTATGCTATTGCAAATGAAATAACTCTTCGATTAAAAGAATTTGCTAAAAAGGAAAAATGCTGTGTTATTATGGTAACACATAGTCGAGAAATAGCAAAAATGGCCGATCAGTCACTTCGCTTGACTGGCGACTCATTGGAGGAAGAGAATGTCTGTTAAAAGAGCAAGAAGACGGGATTGAAACCGTCCATTGTATACAATCCGATAGTGTACTCATTTTTATAGTATGTTTATGTTACGTAGCTTATCAAATTCTGTTTTAAGACTAGTATCTATGAAAAAACTAGCACAAAAAAACAAATTTCTAGTCTAAAAGAAAAATTGTACTAATCTATATGCAGAAAAAGGGATAAAAAAGCCAAATTTAAATCAGTTAATCAAATGACACCACTTTCTGACAAATTGAAGTCAAGCAAGGGAGAGATACTAGTAATGAGAGATTTTAAGCCAATCCAAAATGTGAAAAAATAATATATTCTGCTAAAAACTGTGCTCGGCTCTTATAAAAAATAATACAGAAAGTAATAAGACAAATATAGTGTAAAAGATTATACAGCGATCATTCGTTTTATCCAGATCTAGCAGATAAGGTTGTTATTGTAGAAAATTGTTTTTCCCTAGTGTAGATAATATTCTAGTTATAAACATTCTAGATATCAAGGGCTTGCGGATTATTGATTTGCTGATTGAAAAAACAAGAAGCAGTTAATTGTCACAAAAAGTTTTTCTGAACTAATCTAAGAGGGAATCGAAAGAAAAGAATGCTTATACACAGACAGAATTAACTTTTTCCTCCATTTTAAGTTATTACTATTCAAGATTTTTTTACTGAACAATTACACTCAAGGAAAAATTGGTCACAACTTCTCTTAACTTTATGTTTCCTTTTCATTGATAAGTCTAATCTCAATCTTTAAATTTTTGTTTAACTTTTGGGATACTATCCAATAAGTGAGTGCACGTTGAAAGTTATACTACAAAAAAACACCAAACATGCTACAATATAGGTATCCAAATCAATTGTAAAGCGAAAGTAGTAAAATTATGGCACAAAAGGCACACAGTTGATTTTACACAAAGTAGTCTAAAGATATAAAAGTGTTATTGAGAAACCATTGTTAATTCAGGGTTCTAGCATTGACCTCTAACATATAAATGATAAAAGTTTGATATTGTATTAGAAGGGATGTTAAATTTAATATGAGGTACTCAATTGTATATAATAGTAACATAGGCAATACAGCTATTTTAGCTGACTACATAAAAACATTATTCCCACATAGTAACTTGCTTTATTTGGGGAAAGTTAATACTGACATAAAAGAATCAGATTTATTATTTGTAGGTTTTTGGACTTTTAAAGGATGCTGTGATCAAGAAACATGTCGATTTCTAAGCGAAATAAAAAATAAAAAAATTTTCCTATTTGGAACAGCAGGATCAGAAAATATAAATAATTATTATAGTCAAATATTAAAAGCAACTTCCAAGTATATTGATTCTTCCAATACTATAGTTGGTTCATTTATGTGTCAGGGTAAGATGCCAACTAGTATCATAAAAAAAATGAAACGCTTAAATCAGAACATCAATAGAGCTACGAATTTGATATTGAAAAATTTAACGACGCACTTTCGCATCCGGATGATGAGGATTTAAAAAAATTAAAATAAAATATTTTTTCCTCAATTGATAAGTCAAAGGCAACAAATCATTCATCTGATTAAGTCAATACCTCCTTATTACTATTTGAACTAGCTCAAATAGTTTATAGCAGACTTATAGTTGTGTAATCTTCTAAGTCTATTATTGATGGCTAGAGTGAACCTAGCTAAGTCTTCATGGGTTAATTTATTAAGTGATATTCCTTTAGGAATAAATTCTCTAAGCAGACCATTGAAGTTCTCATTTGTCCCACGTTCGTGAGATGAATAAGCTTAAGCGAAATAAATATCAATACCTTTTAGGTCGTTTAGTAATGCAAACTCACTCCCATTATCAGCTGTTATCGACTTTATTGGATAGCTTTTCATGTTAGTCTACTGTAACCTATTCAGATTTTCTTTATAAGTTTGTCTTTAGTTTTATTGTAGAACTCATTATAAGTCTTGGATAGTTCAATATAATCTATCTATTTATTTTTGGATGATAACTTTTACTTTTCAAAAAATCTTGTATTCACCAATAGCAAATGATATACTTAACTGGTAAATAAAAAAACGGAAAAGGAGTCCACTCTTTGCTAAAAAAAAAATAAACGTTTCTTGTATCTGCTTGGGATATTGCTAACCTGCCAGCTGACCTTAGCTGCTTGTCAGTTACGACCTCAACAGAAAAATTCTCAAGAACCTAAAAAACATCAAAAAGCTAAAGCTACTAAATCAAAAAAAGCTACAAAGGCTACTAAAAAAAGAAAAGGCAAGATGGTTGCAGGTATTGATAAACCTACAGACGATGGTTTTTTACTAACAGATGAATCTCAAATCGAACGTAAAACCGATACAGGTATCATCGTGAAGCACGGCGACCACAAACACTTTTTCTTTTATTCAGATTTAAAAGACAGTAAATGGGCTTACCTGATTCCGAAGAACCATAAGGAAGCAGCAGCCCCTACCTCCATGCGCTCGGTCATCTCAGCCGCTGGTTCTTGGTCACGTCCTGCCACTAGTGATGGCTATGTTTTCAATCCAAGAGACATCGTAGCGGAAGATGCTAACGGCTATACTGTTCGCCATGGCGACCACTACCATTACATCTTAAAATCAAGTCTGGGCTTACCACTAGTGCAACAGTTGGCAAGAACTACCTACCCTGCCCCTTCCACACCCCCTCTTATTCATCGCCCTGGCGGTATTCCAGGTCTAGATTACCCAACAAGTGATGGCTTCTTATTTGATGGGACCAATATTAGTGGCAAAACGGCTAGCAGTATCTTAGTAAATCATGGCGGTCACTTGCATCCCATCAGTTTTGACGAGTTAAGAAACAGTAAGTGGGCCACTTAGTTGATCAGTATAAACCATCAGCGGAAAAAAACAGGACTAAGCCAGCAGAAGAAGCTGATTATCAGGAAAAACTGGCCTACCTAGCCAAAGCACTTAAGATGGATCCTTCACAACTCAAAAAAGTCCATGTTTCTGGCCAAGTGGGTATAGAGTACCCACATGAGGATCATAAGCATGTTGTTCTGCTGAAAGACATTGATATGACAAAACCATTTGAGACTCCAGAAGATAAGATTCTCGAGAAAAAAGATGGTGAAACGATAGAAGCGCGTAGAGAACGATTAGTACGCGAATACATGGAACATTTCAAGGTCAGTAGGGACGCAATTACCATTGATGGTAACTACATGAGTGTTCGCCATGGCGATCATTCCCATGTTTATAAGATTGATCCGGATTTACCTGATGATCCCGAGCGCGATGTGAAGACTGAAACGACCAACCTTGAGGTTGAAGTAGGTAAAATTTATGGCCCATTTTATACAGAGGGTACTAATGATGCGCTGTCCCGTAATGCTATCCATAGCAAGTATAAAGTTACCGGCATTAAAAACATTAAAAACTTTATTTCCTTGCAGTTTAGCACGAATAGTCCCTATGGTGACCTCGAGATTGATGGTAAAAAAGTTAAACGGATTTATTACTTAGTCCGTAAAGACCTAAACTGGGAGGAGTTAAACCTGACACTGCCTAAGGCTATTCAAAAAGACGATCGTATCTTTAAAGGTTGGCAAGCACAATTGCCAACATCCGGTAAGATGGCGCGCGAACACCAAGCCTTTTATGCTGATTTTGATAAAGTTAAACAGCAACCTACTAAAGGTGTTTACGGCCTAATGATGATGTGTCGAGTATTGATTTGACAAACTATGCCACAATTAGGTATTCTTCAATAGCCAATGGTCTTCTCCGACTAAACGGTCATACTCAAGGTGGATTCATTTATTATGTCAATACCAATCTTACCTGGAAAGAGGCTAAGGCACAAGGACTAGTCGTACCTGGCCCTGTACCTAATAATAACTACGAATTTATCGAATTTAGAAATGTTGTTCTAGGAGGGGAAAAAGAAACAGATAAGGTTAGTTCGATGATTAGTTTAGCTGCCTTTGGAACTACAGCAACATATATTGGACCATATGTTGCTAAAAATCCAGATAATCCGACAGATAGTAATGACCCAAGTAGACACCCTAATTATTATTGGCATAATCCTGAAAAATATGTGGCGGTTGCTTTTAAAGCAGGAGAAAATGGAGAATTGATTAGTCGTATAGGGAGATCTAAAGCAATTGTTTACCTTATTCGTAAAGGTCACAGTTTAGAAAGTGCTAAGATTCTGCCTCCAACAGGACAAGGAAAAACAGGATATCATTCAGATCCCTTGGATGAAACATTTTTATCAAACTACAATAAGCCAATTACAGAGGATATCACCTATACGCTTACCTTTAGTAAAGTAGGAGAAAATAGGACAACTACTCCGTCTGGTTGGTGGCCTAGCGATGACGACGAGGACTTGGTACTACCGCCTGTTACGGAAACTAATCCAGTTCCTAAAGTGACATCTGATCCAACTGGGAGTGCAGTTCTTTTTGAAAAGTCCTCAGGAAGTAATCCAACTTCTCAACCTAATCAAGACCCTAGTTTGAAGCCAACTGATCGGAAAGTTCCTGAAGTCCCTGCCTCTAAGAGTCAAGTAGACCAAGCAGTAGCAGCATCAGGTGAGCAAGAAGACAAAGCGAAACCAATAGCTGAATAGATTACAAGATTTAAAGCTTGTATGACTAGCAAAATAATGTATTGACTCTTAATATTATGATTCAGCTGGTCTTATTACGAATGGACTTAATAAAGTAAATACACAGTTAAGATAATTAATTAGTGACTATTTTTTCAACCTCTATTAGTTACTGATAACAAAAAGCTGAATGGAGACGTAGAGGTTCATAATAGACTTCGATATATTTAAAGTTTCAAGTTGAGTTTGTTCATTGGATGCAAAATGTGCATCATTGACAAGCTCTCTTTTTTCTACTGTTTGCCAAGTTCCTCAAGGAATTTCTTTATTAAAAATGGCTGATATCATTATTTTTGAATAAGCCTACCATCAATTTTCTAAAAAAGAGCACACAAAAGTGGTACCTTATTAACTTTTTTTAAAATGAGATGTTACAATACCATTGCATAAGATACTTTAGTAATTTTTAGCTAAATTGTAAACATAAAGTTTATTTATATATGATGAGGTAATAGATTGTTCTAATCAGAGGATGTATAGAGGCAATCGTATAAGGCTTAGTCGAGCACACTTGCGATTGTCATTTTTGGTTTTCAGAGAAATCTGCAATATGACAAAGGTTAGTATGGTTAGCCGAAGCAATATTGTGGATAGACTTAAATAAAATCTTTCTAGCATAGAGATTGCCATGTTTGGTGATGTGTTCTTGTGCTAACTAATTTTCTGATCCGTAATGTCTTAAATCAGTACCAATAAAAGCATTGGTTATTGTTATCCGAAAACCACTAGCTATGCTAATGATTCCATAGAGCTTCCAGTGTCGTGGTATCAAAAAACTCTTAAAAAGTAGTGAAGGAATTTCCGACAGGAAATTCCTTCACTACTAATCTTAGTATGTTTATTTTGCCAGAAAGTCATCAAATACCTCTCTAAACTAGAAATTGGGGGGAAAAGAAAAAACAAACTGGAATATTAGATCAGTTTGTCTTTAATCTGAATCAAAACCATAACAAGGGGGTGATTTTTTATGCTATACATGCTTCGCTTCAAACTCATCTACCAACTTACGACACTCATCTGTGTTTTTAGCATCCATGAGAGCAATACGGAGCTCGTTTGCGCCAGCAAATCCGCGGATGTAAATTTTAAATGACCGTTTCATTGATGGGAAGGGACGCAATTGGTACTTGTCAAATTGATCCAAGTGGTAGCGGAAGAGATCAATCAATTCTTTGGGACTATGTTCAGTAGGAACTTTCTCAAAAGCGTAAGGGTTATGGAATATACCGCGCCCAATCATGATGCCATCGACGCCATACTTCTCGACCAACTCTAAACCAACCTCACGATTTGGAATATCGCCATTGATCGTCAATAGCGTATCGGGAGCGATGCGGTCGCGCAGCTCCTTTATTTCCCCAATCATCTCCCAATGAGCGTCCACTTTGGACATTTCGGTCTTGGTTCTTAGGTGAATGGAAAGATTGGCAATGCCTTGTTCAAGAACGTGCTTAAGCCAAACCTTGTATTCTTCTGGTTTGGCGTGACCCAGGCGCGTTTTAACAGATACCGGAAGGCCACCTTCTTTAGTTGCATGAATTAATTGAGCAGCAACCTCTGGTCTTAAAATCAGACCAGAGCCACGGCCGTGCTTAAAGACATTTGGGGCTGGACAGCCCATATTAATATCAACCCCTGCAAAGCCTATTTTCTTCATCCCTTTAGCCATTTCAGCAAAGTTATCCGGAACATCACCCCAAATATGGGCAACTAATGGTTGTTCATCCTGTGTGTATGTGAGACGTCCCTTAACAGATTCAAGCCCGTCAGGATGACAATAAGAAGCTGAGTTTGTGAATTCCGTGAAGAATACATCAGGTCGGCCAGCTTTTGCCACAACATGACGAAAAGCAACGTCAGTCACGTCTTCCATAGGTGCTAATATAAAAAATGGTTTTGGTAACTCTTGCCAAAAGTTTTCAGCAGTCATTAATAATTCTCCTTACATAAAAAATAGCAGCCCACGGCTACTAAATATCTTCTTTAATACTATACCATAATGAGAGAAGTGTGCAAGTCCTTGGTTTGGAATTCCAAGGTTCTCGGCTAATTGTGATTAGTGACTAGCCTTCCAAGCAGATTGTAATGCATTTTTGTGAGACCGTGTTACAATGAATAAGAATAATAGAGGAGAGATATGATGTATGCTTGAGCAACCAACTAACGGACACTATTTTATGTTATCAGATGGAACCCCACTTTATTATCAACTAATTGGTCAAGGTAAGCCACTTTTGATGATTCATGGCAATGGTGGAAGTCATCATTATTTCAAAGGTCAGCTTGCTGATTTTTCTGAACACTTCCAACTAATTTTGGTGGATTGTCGGGCGCGTGGACTTAGTGGAAACGCCTCGCATCACTTGACCTTTCCTCAAATGGTTGCCGATTTTAAAGAACTTTTAGATTTTTTAGAAATCGACCAAGTCGCCATACTTGGATTTTCTGATGGGGCTAATATCGCCTTGCAGTTTGCCTGTACCCATCCTCAGCGCGTGACAGAATTAGTTTTAAATGCCCCAAACACAGTTTTCACTGGAACCAGACTGAGTAATCAATTCCATTCTGTCCTAAAATTCATTCCTGCATATTTAAAGAAACATAGATCTGAAAAAGCATATCAGAAGTATCTGATTACAAAACTTCTATTTGCTAATTTAAAACTTGATTTAGAAGATTTTCAAGTGTTAACCATGCCAACACTCGTTATTGTTGGTCAAAACGATATGATTAAACTGAAACATAGTCAAATGCTTGCCAAAACCATTCCCAATTGTCAGCTTATTGAAGTGCCTGGCATGCGCCATACCTTTGCCAAAAACTTTCCCCAAGTATTTAATACTTTAGTCTTCCCATTTCTTCTTAGTAGATCATAAAAAAAAAGAGGCCTAAGCCTCTTTTTGCAGAACGAAGACAAACTAGTGAAGTTGTTAGTTTGTTTTTTCTTGTCTAGTCTTAATTTCTCTAAAATCTGATAAATTATGCT
>NZ_JRQN01000015.1 GCF_000785785.1 Streptococcus uberis | reverse complement strand
CTGAGGTTTTTGACCCTGAACACATCTATTATGCACATCCTTACGCCTCATGGGAGCGAGGAACAAATGAAAACCATAACAGACTCATTCGCCGCTGGTTACCTAAGGGAAGCAAGAATGCGACCCTAAAACAGGTCGCATTCATTGAAAATTGGATAAATAACTATCCTAAAAAAATACTAGATTATAAATCTCCTAAAGAGTTTTTACTAAATGGCTAACTTGAACTTGTAATTTGCCATATTTTTATAAAATCATCTTTAAAACCTTATAATGCGTTCATAACGAATTTTAAGCCGCTTTAAGAGCTTTAAATTATCATTATATAAAAATCATTGTCAACTAGTTATAAGGTCGAAAATAGAGGCAAATAGATGACAAAACGCCTGCTTACGAAGTGCATCTACAAATAGAAACATTTCGTAAACAAGCGTTACCACTAACAATATGATGAGTGTTCCCGCTAGGAATAAATCCTAGCGGTAGACCAGAGCTAGACTAAGAAAGGAATTGAGACCTTTCCATCATCATAACACTCAACAAAATTGATAAAAATTAAACTAATTCAATAATCGCCATTGGAGCAGCATCTCCACGGCGCGGTTCTGTTTTAAGAATACGTGTGTATCCACCATTACGTTCAGCGTAACGAGGTGCAATTTCAGAGAATAATTTTTGAAGTGCTGAAGTTGATGTATATTTATCAGTAGCTTCATCATAGTTTTCTGATGCAATTTCATTACGTACATAAGCTGCTGCTTGACGACGTGCATGAAGATCACCACGTTTACCTAAAGTAATCATTTTTTCAACTGTTTTACGGATTTCTTTTGCACGTGCTTCAGTTGTAACGATTGATTCGTTGATTAATAAATCTGTTGTTAAATCACGAAGCATCGCTTTACGTTGTGAGCTAGTGCGTCCTAGTTTACGGTAAGCCATTTTGTCCTCCTATATTATTTATCGTTTTTTAGTCCTAAACCTAAATCAGCAAGTTTCACCTTAACTTCTTCAAGGCTCTTACGACCTAAGTTACGGACTTTCATCATTTCAGGCTCAGATTTTTCTGTCAAATCAAATACAGTATTGATACCTGCACGTTTCAAACAGTTATATGAGCGTACGGATAAATCAAGTTCCTCGATTGTGCGATCAAGTATCTTTTCATCGTTCACTTTTTCTGTTTCTTTCATCACATCAGTCGTTTTAGCAACTTCTGTAAGGTCTGTAAACAGGTTAAGGTGTTCGATTAAAACTCGAGCAGATAAACCTAATGCATCTTCAGGAATGATTGTTCCATTTGTCATGATTTCAATTGTTAATTTATCGAAGCCGTCATTGCTACCGACACGGGCAGGCTCAACTTGATAATTAACTTTTTTTACTGGCGTGTAGATTGAATCAACAGCCAATGTTCCAACAGGTGCATCATCTTGTTTATTACCTTCAGCAGGAACATAACCACGTTTTTTTGCAACAGTCATTGTTGCTTTCAAAGAATGACCTTCTGCGATAGTAAATAGATAATGATCTGGGTTAACAAGTTCGATGTCGCTATCTGTTAGAATATCTCCAGCAGTTACTTCAGCCGGTCCCTCAACGTCTAGTTCGATCATCTTTTCGTCTTCTACGTAAGATTTTACAGCAAGTCCTTTAACATTAAGGATAATTTGCATAACATCTTCACGTACACCTGGGATTGTATCAAATTCGTGTAGTACCCCATCAATTTTAATTGATGTTACTGCAGCACCTGGAAGTGATGACAGAAGTACACGACGAAGCGAATTACCTAGAGTTGTACCGTAACCACGTTCTAATGGTTCGATGACAAATCTTCCGTAATCTTTATTTTCATCAATTTTTGTTATTATTGGTTTTTCAAACTCAATCATTTTTTCACCCCTCGAAACGAAACTTGTGTACTATTAGTTATTATGATTATACACGACGACGTTTTGGAGGACGAGCACCATTATGTGGTACAGGAGTCACATCACGAATTGCAGTTACTTCTAGACCTGCAGCTGCAAGTGCACGAATAGCTGATTCACGACCTGAACCAGGGCCTTTTACAGTAACTTCAACAGTTTTTAGTCCGTGTTCTTGTGCAGATTTCGCAGCAGCTTCAGCAGCCATTTGGGCAGCGAAAGGTGTTGATTTACGAGAACCTTTGAAACCAAGAGCACCAGCTGATGACCATGCAAGAGCATTACCGTGAACATCTGTAATCATAACAATAGTGTTATTAAATGTAGCGTGAATATGTGCAACACCAGATTCGATGTTCTTTTTCACACGACGTTTACGTGTTGGTTTAGCCAATTTCTTTACCTCCTATATTATTTTTTCTTACCTGCAATCGCAGTAGGTTTCCCTTTACGAGTACGAGCGTTATTTTTTGTGTTTTGTCCACGGACAGGTAGTCCACGACGGTGACGAATTCCACGGTATGAACCGATTTCCATCAAACGTTTGATGTTTAAGTTAACTTCACGACGAAGGTCACCTTCAACTTTGATTGAATCGATTTCACGACGGATTGCATCTTCTTGATCTGATGTTAAGTCTTTAACACGGATATCTTCAGAGATACCAGCAGCTGCTAAAATCTTTTGAGATGTTGCAAGACCAATACCGTATACATAAGTAAGTGAAATTACTACACGTTTATCGTTTGGAATATCAACTCCAGCTATACGAGCCATTTTTTCTCCTTTCTATATTATCCTTGACGTTGTTTGTGTTTTGGATTTGTTGGACAAATCACCATAACACGACCGTTACGACGAATTACTTTACAGTATTCGCAAATTGGTTTAACCGATGGTCTTACCTTCATGTTTTAATCCCTCCAATTATTTCGATTATTTAAAGCGGTATGTGATACGTCCACGTGTTAAGTCATATGGACTCATTTCCACTGTAACACGATCACCTACTAAAATACGAATGTAATTTTTACGGATTTTTCCTGATACAGTTGCTAGAATTTGATGCCCATTTTCTAATTCAACAGTAAACATTGCGTTTGGCATTGTTTCTACAACTTTGCCTTCAATTTCAATCACGTCTTCTTTTGCCACGCAAAAGTACCCCCTAAATTTCGATTTGATGTCCTCTGAGCACAGAGGTAACAATTATAAGTCAGACTAGCCTATTATATCACTTGACTTTAAGTTTCGCAAGTTATTTATGATATTTTATTTTAGGTTTTTAACGACTTTTTCAATGTCAACAAAAACTTCTGAAATATCTTTATTTCCATCAATATCGTTAACAATTCCTGCTTTACGATAATGATCTAAAATTGGTTGCCCTTGAGCAATATTAACATCTAAACGGCGCTTAACAGTTTCTGGTTTATCGTCTTCGCGTTGATAAAAATCTTCTTCCTTGTAATCACCTACTGGTGGGTTAAAGACTTTGTGGAAGGTTTCGCCTGTTTTTTTGTTAATAATACGACCACTTAAACGCTCAATTAATGATTCTGGATTAACATCAATATTGATAACGCCATCCAAGTTTAAGTTTAATTCTTTTAAAGTTGCATCTAATGCATGTGCTTGGTCAATTGTACGTGGATAGCCATCCAATAGAAATCCTTTTTCTGCAATATCAGCTTGACCAAGGCGTTCTTTAACAATACCATTTGTGACATCATCCGGTACTAAATCACCTTTATCAATATAAGACTTTGCAAGGACACCCATTTCAGTTTTGTTAGACATAGCTGCGCGGAACATATCGCCTGTTGAAATATGAATTAACCCAAACTCTTCAACAATCTTTGCTGCTTGTGTCCCTTTACCAGCACCTGGTAAACCCATAATTAAAAGATTCATGTCAGTCTCCTCTTGACTAAATTTTTAGAAAAATGATAATTCATTTTTGCTTTTGTTTTCAACTGATAACAAGAAATAACGCTAAGTCTTGTTATCACCCAAAAACAAAATAGTAGGTTGACAAGGTCAACCTATATTCTATTCTGCTGTATTCATAAATCCGACATATTTTCTTTTCAGAAGATAGCCTTCAAGTTGTTTCATTCCTTCTATGCCCGTTGAGATCAAAATTAGTAAACTTGTTCCCCCTAGTGCAATACTAGATGAAAGATTAAGTCCTTGTTGCGCAGCGATTGGCACAAGAGAGATAAATGCTAGGAAAACTGAACCAATTGTAGCAAGTTTTTTGAGCAATGATGACATATAAAGTTCTGTTTCTCGTCCAGGTCTCACACTTGGAATATAAGACGAGTTCTTCTGTAGATTTTCAGCTGTTTTCTCAGGATTTACTTGTACAAAGGTATAGAAGAATGAGAACAAAATAATCAAAAACGCATAGACTATCATTCCAGTTGGAGTTTGATAGTTTAAAACTTCTTGTAGTTTCGTTAACCAAGGAATATCTTTACCATTTTGGAAGAACGGTATAATCGTACTTGGAATAGTCGTAATCGAGCTAGCAAAGATAACGGGAATAACGCCAGCTGGATTGACTTTTAAAGGAAGATATGAACTTGTCGGAGCCCCCTGAACAAGTTTTGTATATTGGATTGGAATTTTATATTCCGCTTGTTGAACATATGTTGTGAAAAAGACAATGGCAAGTACCGACAAAATAATCAAGCCTACAATAACGTAAGACATGTTTAACTCACCGGAACGAACATTAACAAAGTAATCTTCGTGGATGGTTGCAATTGCATTTGGAATAGATGAGATGATACCTGCAAAGATAATCATCGAAATACCATTACCAAATCCTTTATCTGTAATCTGTTCTCCAAGCCAAGTAACAATAACACTACCAGTTGTAAGCAAAGCACCAATTAACAAATAGGTTTTGACATTTGGTGTTTTAACTAGAGCAACACTAGACAAGGTATTGAACCCAGCAGTGATACCAATTGATTGTACAAATGCAAGGAAGAGTGAAATATAGCGAGTCGCTTGATTTAACTTACGACGACCAACTTCACCTTGTTTCCCCCATTCAACAAATTTTGGTAGGATATCCATTTGTAATAATTGAACAACGATAGACGCAGTAATGTATGGACTGACACCCATTGAGAAGACCGAAAAGTTTCTCATGGCATTACCACTGACAAGGTTCAACATATTTAAAAAAGGAAGTTCACTCAAGTGCTCTAAACTTTTTGCATTGACTCCTGGAACTGTTATATGCGTTCCGATTCGGAAGACAAGGATAATAAAGATTGTAAAGAAAATTTTATTTCTAACAGTCCTTACTTTCAGTGCGTCTTTTAGTATTTTTAAGAACATAATGAGTTACCCCTCATTAGATGACTTCGATTGAACCACCCTTAGCAGTGATTGCTGCTTCAGCAGATTTTGAGAATTTAGCTGCTTTAACAGTCAATTTTTTAGTCAATTCGCCGTTACCAAGAACTTTAACGCCTGATTTTTCAGCACGAACGATTCCAGCTTCTTTAAGCATAACTGGAGTTACTTCAGTACCATCTTCAAAAACGTTTAATTGATCAAGGTTAACAAGTGCATACTCTTTAGCATTGATGTTTGAGAAGCCACGTTTTGGCATGCGACGGAACAATGGTGTTTGTCCACCCTCAAAACCTAAACGAACGCCACCACCACTACGAGAGTTTTGACCTTTTTGTCCGCGACCAGATGTTTTACCGTTACCAGATGATGATCCACGTCCAACACGGTTACGTACTTTACGTGATCCTTCAGCAGGTTTTAATTCATGAAGTTTCATTTTTTCTCCTTATTTGTAAATTGCTAGCGCCTCTATGAGGGGAAAGGACTCCCCATAGAAACTCGCCTATACATAAAATTAACTTTAAGTCACAAGCTAAAAGCTTGCGACTTAAATCCTATTTGCAGGGGCTGGTAGAATCCAACCGGTCTGCTTATTTATTATTTAACTTCTTCTACAGTTACTAAGTGGCTGATAGCGTTAACCATTCCAAGAATAGCTGCGTTATCTTCTTTAACAACTGAAGAATTTAATTTGCCAAGTCCAAGAGCAACAACAGTTTTACGTTGTTCTGGCTTACGTCCGATTGGAGACTTAGTCAAAGTAATTTTAATTTGAGCCATTGTTATCCCCTTTCTTATGCTAAGTCAGATACAGAAACACCACGTAATGCGGCAACGTCTTCTGCACGTTTAAGTTGTTTTAACCCTTCAACAGTTGCACGAACAATGTTGATTGGGGTATTTGAACCAAGAGATTTTGAAGTAATATCAGCAATACCTGCTAATTCGATGACGGCACGAACTGCACCACCAGCGGCAACTCCAGAACCTTCTACAGCTGGTTTCAACAATACTTTTGCTCCACCGAAGTTAGTAAATACTTCGTGAGGAATTGTTGTGCCAACCATTGGTACTTCAATCATATTTTTCTTAGCTGCTTCAACAGCTTTACGAATAGCTTCTGGTACTTCTTGAGCTTTACCTGTACCGAATCCTACACGTCCATTTCCATCACCAACTACTACAAGAGCAGCAAAACGAAGACGACGTCCACCTTTTACAACTTTTGTAACACGGTTGATAGCAACAACGCGTTCTTCAAGTTCAACTGCATTATCTTTAAATGCCATTATTTTGTGTCCTCCCCTTTAGAATTTCAATCCGTTTTCACGAGCTGCATCAGCCAAAGCTTTTACACGTCCGTGATATAGATATCCACCGCGGTCAAACACCACTTCAGAAATACCTTTAGCCACTGCACGTTCAGCAACAAGTTTGCCGACTACAACGGCTTGTTCAGTTTTTGTTCCTTTTGAAACGTCTTTATCAAGAGTTGATGCGCTTGCGAGCGTTACACCCGCTACGTCATCAATAACTTGAGCGTAGATGCCTGTATTAGAACGGAAAATGTTCAAACGTGGGCGTTCTGCAGTTCCAGAGAGTTTACCGCGTACGCGACGATGGCGTTTTTGGCGGGTTTTGTTTTTATCTGGTTTTGAAATCACAATATTCACCTCTTAAAATTTAAGTTTTATCTGTTACATTTGGAAAACAAGTCAATTGATACCTTAATTGCTTAAGGTATGCAATCAAACTATTATTTACCAGTTTTACCTTCTTTAAGGCGTACGTATTCACCAACATAACGAATACCTTTACCTTTATAAGGTTCTGGTGAACGTAAGCTACGGATGTAAGCTGCTGTTTGACCAACAAGTTCTTTGCTGATCCCTGCAACTGAGATAGACGTTGGGTTAGCAAGAGTGAATGTAATTCCTTCTGGTGCTTCCACTTCGTCTTGGTGAGATTTACCTACTGAAAGGACAAGTTTAGTACCTTGAAGTTGAGCACGGTAACCGACACCTTCATTTCAAGATCTTTTTTGAAACCTTCAGAAACACCAACAACCATGTTATTCAAGTTTGCACGAGTAGTACCATGAATTGTTTTCATTTCTTTAGAGTCGTTAGGACGTGAAAGTGTAATTTCAGTTCCTTCAACTTTGATTTCAATGTTTTTGTTGAACTCACGAGTGAGTTCGCCTTTAGGGCCTTTAACCGTAACAACATTGTTGTCATTGCTAATTTCAACACCTGCAGGCAAAGTAATTACTTTATTACCAATACGTGACATGTTTATTTTCTCCTGTTAGATTATCAAGCCGCTATGCGACTAGTTTTCACGGGGTAAACTAAGATACTAAGGACGTAAAAGTCAAAGTGAAAATAGGAAACTTTGCTGTGAAACTTAAGTTTCAAGAAAAGTTTATCTTTTTCACACAGACTTTAGTCCGTGTTCAATTAGTTCTTTTACGTTTGCTAGATGTTTGTGCCAATATTTGAACACATATCACTCTAATAGTGCAATCAATCCGAAGCGAGACTAGGCGACGAAGTCGAAGATATAACTTAAGTTAATCGAGACAAGTCAACGCTGTATCGCATAGGAATGGTTGTGCTATTAATTACCAAACGTAGGCGATCACTTCCCCACCAACGTTTTTTTGGCGAGCTTCTTTATCCGTCAAAAGACCTTCTGAAGTTGAAATGATTGCGATTCCTAGTCCGTTAAGAACTTTAGGAACATCTTCACGTTTTGTGTAAACACGAAGACCTGGTTTTGAGATACGTTTTAAGTTAGTAATAACGCGTTCACCGTTTTGACCATATTTAAGGAAAACACGGATGATCCCTTGTTTGTCATCTTCAATAACTTCAACGTTTTTTACAAAACCTTCGCGTACAAGGATATCAGCAATCCCTTTTTTGATGTTTGAAGCAGGTACTTCTAACACTTCGTGTTTTACTTGGTTAGCATTACGAATACGTGTTAAAAAGTCTGCAATTGGGTCAGTCATAACCATTTTTGATTTCTCCTTTTACTAGTAGTTTGAATAATCACTTGCTAGTTAATGCGCCTGATGGCGGTTTGATAAGAGAAAATTCTCTTATCAGAAATTATGTTCAACTTCTCTACTATTAACAAATTAATAGTAGAGTAAGTTTTACATCATATTTTTTACCAAGAAGCTTTAACAACACCTGGAATTTGACCTTTGTAAGCCAACTCACGGAAGCAAACACGGCAAAGTTTAAACTTGCGGTAAACTGAATGTGGACGACCACATTTTTCACAGCGTGTATAAGCTTGCGTAGAATGTTTCGCAGGACGTTTGTTCTTAGCAATCATAGATTTTTTAGCCAATTTATTTACCCCCTATTATTTTGCAAAAGGCATTCCAAGGCCTTTAAGCAATTCACGTGATTCTTCGTCAGTATTTGCAGTAGTGACGATTACGATATCAAGACCACGTACTTTATCAACATCATCAAAGTTGATTTCTGGGAAGATAAGTTGTTCTTTCACACCAAGTGTGTAGTTACCACGTCCATCAAAAGATTTTGTTGGAACACCGTGGAAGTCACGTACACGAGGAAGTGAAACGCTAACTAATTTGTCTAAGAATTCGTACATACGTTCGCCACGAAGTGTAACTTTCGCGCCGATCGCAACACCTTCACGAAGACGGAAGCCAGCGATTGATTTCTTAGCTTTAGTAATAAGTGGTTTTTGACCTGAGATAAGTTCTAACTCAGCAGCAGCTTTTTCTAGGTTTTTTGCGTTTGAAACAGCATCACCAACACCCATGTTAAGAACGATTTTCTCAACGCGTGGCACAGCCATAACTGTAGTGTAGTTGAATTTCTCTGACAACGCAGGAATTACTTCGTTAGTATATTTTTCTTTTAAACGATTTGCCATTATGCTTCTCCTTTCCTTCGTGATTAATCTAATACTTCGCCAGATTTTTTGCTGTAACGAACTTTTTTGCCGTCAACAACTTTATAACCTACGCGACCTGCAACACCATTTTTATCAAGTACTTGTACATTTGATACATGGATTGGAGCTTCTTTTTCAACGATAGCACCTTGAGGGTTCTCTGTATTAGGTTTTTGGTGTTTTTTAATCATACCAACACCTTCAACAACAACTTTGTTAACTTTTGGCAAAGCTTTAAGAACTACTGCTTCAGTTCCTTTATCTTTACCTGCAATAACGCGAACTTTGTCGCCTTTTTTTACAAACATTCTAGTTTTTCTCCTATTTTTCTTACGCCCAACATGGGCACCCTAGGTAAACCTAGGGGACTTAGTTTGTTTTAACTTTATATTAAAGTACTTCTGGTGCAAGTGATACGATCTTCATGTAGCCACCTTCACGTAATTCACGTGCAACTGGGCCGAAGATGCGAGTTCCGCGAGGAGTTTTATCGTCACGGATGATTACTGCAGCATTGTCGTCAAATTTGATGTATGAACCGTCTGGACGGCGTGCACCAGTTTTAGTACGAACAATAACAGCTTTCACTACATCACCTTTTTTAACTGCTCCACCAGGAGTAGCTTGTTTAACAGAAGCAACGATTACGTCACCGATGTTAGCGAATTTACGTCCTGAACCACCAAGTACTTTGATAGTCAAGATCTCACGGGCACCGCTATTATCAGCAACTTTCAAGCGAGTTTCTTGTTGAATCATTTCAATTTTCTCCTTTTAGTTTGATTAGATAATAACAGCTTTTTCCACAACTTCTACAAGACGGAAACGTTTTGTAGCTGAAAGTGGACGTGTTTCCATGATACGAACCATATCGCCTTCTTTAGCAATGTTGTTTTCATCATGAGCTTTGTATTTTTTAGAATAGTTGATACGTTTACCATAGACTGGGTGGTTACGTTTTGTTTCAACTATAACTGTAATTGTTTTATCCATCTTGTCAGATACTACACGTCCAACAAGGGTTTTACGTTGATTACGTTCCATAATTTGAATTTCTCCTTTCCCAATCTATTATTTCATTTCAGATTGCACAGTTTTAACACGTGCAATTTGTTTTTTAACTTCGTTCAAACGAGCAGTTTGATCAAGTTGACCGGCTGCAGCTTGAAAACGAAGGTCGAAAAGTTCTTTTTTGAGTTCGTTTTCTTTTTTAGCAAGCTCTTCTTGAGACAAGCCACGAAGCTCAGCAACGAACTTTTTGATTTCTTCAAGTTTCATGTCTTCTCCTTATTCTGCTTCGCGTTTAACGAATTTAACTTTAACTGGTAATTTGTGTCCAGCAAGACGGAATGCTTCACGTGCAACTTCTTCAGAAACACCAGCAATTTCGAACATTACTTTACCACGTTTAACTGGTGATACCCAACCTTCAGGTGCACCTTTACCAGAACCCATACGAACCCCGATAGCTTTAGCAGTATAAGATTTATGTGGGAAGATTTTAATCCAAACTTTACCACCACGTTTCATGTAACGCGTCATAGCGATACGGGCAGCTTCGATTTGGCGGTTAGTGATCCATGAGCTAGTTGTAGCTTGAAGACCGTATTCACCGAATGATACTTCTTTTCCACCTTTTGCTTCACCGCGCATTTTACCACGGAATTCACGACGGTGTTTAACACGTTTAGGTACTAACATATGTTATTTGCCTCCTTTAGTGTTTTTACGAGCCGGAAGAACTTCACCACGATAAATCCAAACTTTAACACCAAGTTTACCATATGTAGTGTCTGCTTCTTCCCAAGCGTAATCAATATCAGCGCGAAGTGTATGAAGAGGAACAGTTCCTTCAGAATAACCTTCTGCACGAGCGATATCAGCACCGTTCAAACGACCTGAAACTTGAGTTTTAATCCCTTTAGCTCCAGCACGCATTGTACGTTGAATTGCTTGTTTTTGTGCACGACGGAAAGCAACACGTTGCTCTAATTGACGAGCAATGTTTTCACCAACAAGGTGAGCATCAAGATCTGGTGATTTGATTTCAATAATGTTGATGTGTACTTGTTTCCCAGTTAATTTGTTAAGTTGAGCACGTAATGTGTCAACATTTGCTCCACCTTTACCGATAACCATACCTGGTTTAGCAGTATGTAATGAAACAATAACTTTGTTGATAGCACGTTCAATTTCAATTGTTGAAACTGAAGCTTCTGCTAATTCTTTTTGAATGAATTTACGGATTGCAAGATCTTCATGAAGGTAATCCGCGTATTCTTTTTCAGCATACCATTTCGCATCCCAGTCACGGATGATTCCGACACGCATACCAATTGGATGTACTTTTTGACCCACGATTTTACCTCCTTATTTTTCTGCAACAACTACTGTTACGTGAGTTGTTCTTTTGTTGATTGGTGAAGCCGAACCTTTCGCACGTGGACGGAAACGTTTCATTGTTGGTCCTTCGTTAGCGAATGTTTCAGATACTACCAAGTTAGCTTTTTCCAAACCAAAGTTGTTTTCTGCATTTGCAATAGCTGAGTTAAGAGTTTTCTCAATAACACGAGCTGCTTTGTTTGGAGTGAATTTTAAGATTGCGATTGCGTCAGCAACGTTCTTACCACGGATAAGATCAAGTACTAAACGTGTTTTACGAGGTGAAACACGTACTGTACGAGCCATTGCTTTAGCTGAAGTAATTTCTGCCATTGTGTCCTCCTCCTATTAACGACGTGTTTTCTTGTCGTCTGCTGCGTGACCTTTGTAAGTACGAGTTGGTGCAAATTCACCAAGTTTGTGACCTACCATGTCTTCTTGGATATAAACAGGTACATGTTTACGTCCATCATAAACTGCAATTGTATAACCGATGAAACTTGGGAAAATCGTTGAACGACGTGACCAAGTTTTGATTACTTTTTTCTTTTCGTCATTTGCTTGAGCTTCAACTTTTTTCATTAAATGCTCATCGACGAAAGGTCCTTTTTTAAGACTACGTCCCATTATGTAGTTTTCTCCTTTAAATGATGTACCACAACGGCTTGTTGCTAAGCAACTACCGAGTTGGCGGATGATAAGTCAACTTATCTGTTTATTATTTAGCGTTACGACGACGAATAATAAGTTTGTCAGATTTAGCTTTCTTATTACGAGTTTTAAGTCCAAGAGCTGGTTTACCCCATGGAGTTGAAGGTGCTTTACGACCAACTGGAGCTTTACCTTCACCACCACCGTGTGGGTGATCGTTAGGGTTCATTACAGAACCACGAACTGTTGGGCGGATACCTTTCCAACGGTTACGTCCAGCTTTACCGATGTTAACAAGTGATTGTTGTTCATTACCAACTGAACCAATT
Source organism: Streptococcus uberis (assembly GCF_000785785.1). Taxonomy (GTDB): domain Bacteria; phylum Bacillota; class Bacilli; order Lactobacillales; family Streptococcaceae; genus Streptococcus; species Streptococcus uberis_A. The sequence goes on along the minus strand of NZ_JRQN01000015.1, from coordinate 37,985 downwards.
GTTGCACGACAAGTTCCAAGAATCATACGAACTTCGCCTGATTGTAGACGAACAAGTACGTATTTACCTTCTGAACCTAATACTTGAGCAGATGCACCAGCAGCACGAACAAGCTCTCCACCTTTACCAGGTTTCAATTCAATGTTGTGAACAACTGTACCAACAGGAATGTTGGCAAGTGGAAGTGCATTACCAATTTTGATATCTGCATCAACACCAGAAACGATGCGTTGACCTACTTCAAGACCTTTAGGTGCAATGATATAAGCTTTAACACCATCAGTATAGTGTACTAATGCAATGTTAGCAGTACGGTTTGGATCGTACTCGATAGTTTTAACAACTGCTTCAACCGCATCTTTGTTACGTTTGAAGTCGATTACACGGTAATGACGTTTATGTCCGCCACCTTGGTGACGTACAGTGATACGACCATTGTTGTTACGACCAGCTTTGTTTTTAAGAGAAACAAGCAATGATTTCTCAGGTGTGCTTGTTGTGATTTCAGCAAAATCCAAAGAAGTCATATTACGACGGCCATTTGTCGTTGGTTTATAAACTTTAATACCCACGTTATTTCCTCCTTAGATTATTCAGCTTCTGCTGCAAACAACTCGATTGCTTTAGAATCAGCTGTAAGAGTGATGATAGCTTTTTTAGTTTTTGAAGTGAAACCTGTGTAACGACCAACGCGTTTAGCTTTTGGTTTAACGTTAACAGTGTTTACGTTTGCAACTTTAACACCTTCAAACGCAGCTTCTACAGCTTGTTTGATTAAAAGTTTGTGCGCACGTGTGTCAACTTCAAATGTGTATTTTCCTTCTTCAAGGGCAATCATTGATTTTTCAGTAATGACTGGTTTTTTAATTACGTCGTACAAATTCATTATGCAAGAACCTCCTCAATTGTAGAGATTGCTTCTTTAGTAACAAGAAGTTTATCGCTATTTACAATATCAAGAACACTTGCAGTTGTTGCAGTTGCAACTTTAACGTTTGGAAGGTTACGAGCAGATAATGCTGCAAATTCATTTCCTTCTTCAACGATAACAAGTACTTTTGAATCGATGCTTAGCGCTGAAAGAACTTTTGCAAATTCAGCAGTTTTTGGTGCTGCAAATGAAAGGCTTTCTACAGCTACAAATTTTTCGTCAGCAACTTTAGCTGAGTATACTGATTTCAAAGCTAGGCGACGAACTTTTTGTGGAAGTTTGTATCCGTATGAACGTGGAGTTGGTCCGAAGACAACACCACCACCACGCCATTGTGGTGAGCGGATAGAACCTTGACGAGCACGTCCAGTCCCTTTTTGACGCCATGGTTTGCGTCCACCACCTGATACTGCTGAACGATTTTTAACCGCATGAGTACCTTGGCGAAGGCTAGCGCGTTGGCTGATTACAACATCAAAAACAACTGATTCGCTTGGTTCGATACCGAAGATAGCGTCATTTAATTCAACTGAACTAACTTCTTTACCAGTTTGGTCAAATAGTTTTACGTTTGCCATTTAAACTGTTTTCTCCTTTCTTATTATTTAGCAGCTTTTACTGCTGATTTGATAGTGATAAGAGATTTCTTAGCACCTGGTACGTTACCTTTGATAAGGATAGCGTTTTTCTCTGGGATAACTTGTACAATTTCAAGATTTTGAATTGTTACACGGTTTCCACCCATACGTCCTGCCAAGTGTTTGTTTTTGAAAACACGGTTAGGCGCAACAGGTCCCATTGAACCTGGACGACGGTGGTAACGAGAACCATGGGCCATAGGGCCGCGTGATTGACCGTGGCGTTTGATAACACCTTGGAAACCTTTACCTTTTGAAGTACCCGTTACATCAACGATATCTCCAGCTGCGAATGTATCAACAGTAATTTCTGAACCAACTTCTAAGCCTTCAATGTTTTTGAATTCACGGATGAAGCGCTTAGGAGCTGTGTTAGCTTTAGCTACATGGCCTTTGGCAGGTTTGTTACTCAAAATTTCGCGTTTGTCGTCAAAACCAACTTGAACTGCTTCATAACCGTCTGTTTCAACAGTTTTAACTTGAAGCACAACGTTTGCAGCTGCTTCGATGACAGTAACAGGGATAAATTCACCAGTTTCAGTGAAGATTTGAGTCATTCCCACTTTTTTCCCTAAGATTCCTTTTGTCATGAGAAAATATTTCCTTTTCTTATATTATTCAAAAAGTTTTTTATGAGCGTTTTTTGTGCTCAAAAAAGTTTTTTACGAGCGTTTTTTGTGCTCAGAGATCAAATTAAAGCTTGATTTCTACGTTTACACCACTTGGTAAGTCCAATTTCATAAGAGCGTCAACAGTCTTTTGAGTTGGGTTCACGATGTCGATAAGACGTTTGTGAGTACGCATTTCAAATTGTTCGCGAGAATCTTTATATTTGTGAGTCGCACGAATAATAGTGTAAAGACTACGTTCTGTTGGAAGTGGAACTGGCCCCGCTACAGTAGCACCTGTACGTGTTGCAGTTTCAACGATTTTTTCTGCCGCTGTGTCAAGTGTACGGTGTTCGTACGCTTTCAAACGGATACGGATTTTTTTATTTGCCATCTTTTCTCCTCTCGTCTATTTACGATAATAGGCTAGCTCCTCGAGAAAACCAACACGTGTTGCGTGGCAATGCAACCGAGCGTGTCGCAACCTCTCGTATCATAGCTATAGCTGTAATTTTACAGCACCATAATATAATAACAGAAAGCTACTGCTCTTGCAAGTCTTTTCGTAACTTTTTTAAAAAAAGTTACGAAAACAACCTCATAACTTTTGCTTGTGCATATATAATATTTTTAATAATAAAAATCGCATTAAATTGTCTAAGAGTGTTGCTATCCAAACTCCTGATAAACCTAAACCTAAAACTACTCCTAATAAATAACCACCTATAATCCTAATCAACCACATGCCGATACTGGTCGCATAAAACGGCATCCGAGCATTACCCAGTCCTTGCCACACCGCTGTATATATTAAGGTACCCGATGTTACAGGAGATCCAATCAGCGAAAAGAACAGAACTAGCATACTGGCCGTTGTTGCACTTTTATCATTTGTGAATTGACTCGTCAACCACCACCCACAACTATAAACTAATAGACTAATAATTAGCACTATAATAGTAGAAAGTTTGTAAGCCTCTTTAATATATCGATCAATTAACACCTTATCCTGATCAGTCAAAAGACCTGCTACACCAATAACAGTTGCTGTAGCTACAGCCATTCCAGGCATGTAATTAAATTGTGAAATAGTCTCACCAATTGCATTACCCGCATACACTGATGTCCCAAAGCTAATAACAATTGCCATGACCAACAAATCGCCTACCCTCATCATCAAGCGCTCTCCTGCACTTGGCAGAGCTAAAGCCAAAATTTTACGATTCATGCGAAGAGACATCCTGGAGACGATCATTCTAACAGGGAAAAAACGTAGTAAGATAAGTACACCAACCAGACGCGATAGCACCGTCGCCCAAGCAACACCAATCACACCCCAATTAAAAATAAAGACCGCACTCGCTGAAAGGACACCATTGAGGAGATTGGCAAAAAGACTCACCCACATTGGTAATTTAGCATTTCCTTTCGCTCTTAAAATTGCTCCTAGGCTCGTCATCATAGCCAAGCTACTCACCAATCCTCCAACAACTGAGAGATAAGCCCCTCCAACAGCAACCACCTCAGCCGATGCTCCAAACAAGGTCAGGAGCCAAGACTTGCCAAGGACTGTTAGAATTCCCAAAATAAGAGACACTCCAAGTGTCAGAGTGATAGCATCCGCCATTAGTTTTTGTGACTCTAGTTGATCTTTCTTAGCCAAACTGCGCGCCAGTAAACTTGACACCGCTCCTCCCAAGGCGATAAAAAGTGCTTGATATACTGTGATGATATTAGTTGCTAAAGAGACACCAGAAACCGCCGCTAGAGAAATCTGAGCAACTAAGTAGTTGTCAACAAATCCCATCAGCATTTGCAAGAGGTTTTCAACCATCGCTGGTAAAGCAAGACTTAAAATATGTCTACGATTTTCATTTTGCATAAACTCATCAATAAAGGAGGCTAATAGCCCCCTTTATACTCCTAAATACTTTTCTACAGCTTCTTGCATGTCTTGATGGCTAACCATCATTTCATGACGAACAGAAGCATGATACAAATCTTGAACAGTTGTTGGAATTGCAACTCCAGAAATCTTTTCTAACAACTCAACTGACTGGAAATCATCCTCACATCCTTGTCCCTGAATTGCCTCAACAACAACTTGTGGGAACTTGTAAGGACTAGCTGTTGATGCAATAATTGTCTGATGTTGATCACCAGATTCCTGACGATAACGACGGTAAACAGCAGATGCCACTGCCGTATGTGGATCAATCACATAGTGGTCTGACTCAAAAATAGCCTTAATTTCTGCTTTTGTTTCTTCTTCTGTTGCATAGCCAGAGGTGAACAGATCAAAAACTCGAGCATCAAATGCCTCCAAGTGATAAGACCCCTCCTCAGTCAGAGACGTCATTAATTGACGAGTAGCCTCCGAGTCATCACCCAGCAGATGGAAAATTAAGCGCTCCAAATTAGAGGAAACCAAAATATCCATCGATGGACTGCTTGTTACCTTAAAGTCACGATTCTTGTCGTATGTACGACTTGTAAAGAAATCAGTAAGAACATTATTTTCGTTCGAAGCGCAGATTAATTTATGAACGGGAAGACCAATTTGCTTAGCATAATAAGCAGCCAAAATATTACCAAAATTACCAGTCGGAACAGTGATGTTAACCTGTTCTCCCGCTCTAATGGCACCATCTTTAACCAACTGCGCATAAGCATAAACATAATAAACAACCTGCGGAATCAAACGCCCAATATTCATCGAATTCGCTGAAGATAATTGCATCCCTTGATCAGCCAACTTTTGCGCCAAATCCGCATCATTAAACATCCGCTTAACATCAGTCTGCGCATCATCAAAATTACCATCAATAGCAATAACATGCGTATTATCCCCGACTTGCGTCGTCATTTGCAACTCTTGAATCTTGCTGACCCCATATTTAGGATAGAAAACAATGATTTCTGTTCCCGGAACATCGGCAAAGCCAGCCATAGCAGCCTTCCCAGTATCACCAGAAGTCGCCGTTAAAATAACAATCTTATTATCAACGCCCTGCTTCTTAGCAGCTGTCGTTAATAAATAAGGCAAGATTGACAAGGCCATGTCTTTAAAAGCTATCGTTGACCCATGAAAAAGCTCTAAGTTATGATAATCAGTCAAAGAAACCAAGGGAGCAATCTTAGCCGTGTCAAACTTTTGATCATAGGCAGATTGAATACAATGATCCAATTCCGCCTCTGTAAAATCATCAAAGAAAGCTGACAAAATTAGCTTCGCTACTTCTTGATAAGATGCCGATTGCAATTGCTCAAAATCCAAATGAACTGCTGGCATGCTAACAGGTGTAAAAAGACCCCCATCTTTAGCTAAGCCTGATAAAATAGCTTGACTTGCACTTACTTGATTTGCCGCATCACGGGTTGATTGATAAACGAGTCCCATTTCTTTTCCTACCTTTAAAAGTCTTTTTGATATTGTACCATATTTTGACTATCTTTGACGCCATGATAACGAAAAAAGCACTAGTTTTCAACTAGTGCTTCCAAAACTGATTTAAAATAACAGGCATTTCTTTAAACACCCCTTTAAATCAGTTACAACATGATTACAAATTTTAGAGGAGCAAATACTATAGAGTAGTAAAATCTAAAACTTTACGTCCTTGAATTTTTCCTGCTTCCATTTCATCAAAAACTTGAGGTGCTGTGTCTACTGCAACTTTTTCAACGACTGGGACAACCAAACCTTCTGCACCAAAAGCAAAAGCTTCTTCCAAATCTTTACGTGTGCCAACTAGAGAACCAACAACTTTGATACCATCTAAAACAGTTTTAACAATAGATAATTCCATATATTCTGACGGTAAGCCAACAGCAACTACTGTACCACCTGCACGCACACTATCAATCGCTTGGTTGAAAGCAACCTTAGAAACAGCAGTAACAACCGCTCCATGGCAACCACCAGTTTTTTCTTGAATAAAGGCTGCAACATCTTCGACTTCTTTACCATTGACAACAATATCAGCTCCAAGTTTTTTAGCCAATTCCAATTTGTCATTGTTAATGTCTACAGCAACAACATGAGCATTGAATACTTTTTTAGCATACTGAACAGCTAGATTTCCTAGGCCTCCTGCACCAAAACAAACAATCCATTGTCCAGGGGCTGCCCCTGCTTCCTTGATAGCTTTATAAGTTGTTACACCAGCACATGTGATAGAAGAAGCTTGAGCTGGATCAAGACCATCTGGAACTTTAACAGCATAATCAGCAGTTACAACAGCATATTCACTCATTCCACCGTCTACAGAATAACCAGCATTTTTGACGCTACGACAAAGTGTTTCACGTCCAGTTGTACAATATTCACAGTGTCCACAGCCTTCAAAGAACCAAGCAATTGAAACACGATCTCCGACCTTAAGTGAGTCTACGCCTTCACCGATTTCTTCAACAACGCCAACACCTTCATGACCTAATATACGGCCAGGTACTTTACCAAAATCACCGTGTGCCACATGTAAATCCGTATGACAAACACCACAATATTCAACTTTTACAAGTGCTTCTCCATGCCCTACTTTTGGTAGATCATGCTCAACAACTTCAACACCTGTACTTTCTTGATTAACGACAACAGCTTTCATAAAAAGCCTCCTTAACTATATTTTTTATCTTTTTTGCAAACGCTTTCTTATAATATTGTATAGCATTTCACATAGTCTGTCAATAAAAAATGGTAATAAGATTACAATTTTCTGAAAATATACTTTACCGGTTAACTAATTTATTAAAAAAAGCACTAGCTATTAACTAGTGCCCTTTGCTTATCTGACCCAACGAGAATCGATGCCAGCTATACCAATCCAGACATGTGCAAGCAGGTCATAAAAGCGTTCTACCATGATGTGAATCCTCCAAGAAATTATCTTTTTATTCAGCTACATTATACGCCTCTGCTAAAGGCTTGTAAACTCAATATTAAAATTTTTTATACTTTATGTAACTACTATAGAAATACTCTCATGGAGGAGAACCAAGAGAGTATTCTATGCATTACATTAACGTGTTCGGTTTATTTAAGTCGACCAGGACGATCTCCATATCCATAGTAGGCATCTGCCAGGATTTCTTCCATGTCAGCGACTAATGGTAAACGTGGATTTGCTGGTGAACATTGATCTTCATAAGCAAGAAGAGCAATTTCATGTAAACTGTCTTTCCAGTCTTTTTCATCGATACCTTGATCTTTGAAGTTCATCTTGATACCAACAGCTACACCAAGTTCGTATACAGCTTGTGCATAAGATGCAACAGCTTCTTCAGGTGTTGAAGCTGGAAGACCTAATAAGCGTGCGATATCTTGGAATTTCTCATCAGCTTTCCAATAGTTGTATTTAGGCCAAGTAGCTGTTTTAGAAGGACGTGTCCCATTGTAACGGATAACATATGGTAAAAGAATCGCATTTGTACGTCCGTGAACTGTGTGGTGCACTCCACCAATTTTGTGAGCCATTGAGTGACTCATACCTAGGAAGCATTTGCAAATGCCATACCAGCCATTGTTGAAGCATTATGCATTTTTTCACGAGCTTCAAAATCACCATTATTTACAGAACTTACTAAATAATCAAAGACAATCTTGATAGCTTGTAAAGCAAGACCATCAGTAAAGTCATTTGCCATTTGTGATACATAAGCTTCTGTAGCATGTGTTAGAACATCCATACCTGTATCAGCTGCAATAAATCCTGGAACTGACATTACTAATGATGGGTCAACAATAGCAATTGTTGGTGTCAATGAATAGTCAGCAATTGGGTATTTGCGGTTATTTTTCTTGTCCGAGATAACGGCAAATGGGGTTACTTCTGAACCAGTACCTGAAGTTGTTGGAATAGCAATGAATTTTGTTTTCTTACCAAGCTCAGGGAATTTGAAGGCACGTTTACGGATATCCATGAATTTTTGAACAAGGTCGCGGAAGTCAACTTCTGGTTGCTCATAGAATAACCACATTACTTTGGCAGCATCCATTGGTGAACCACCACCCAATGCAATGATCGTATCTGGTTTGAAGGTACGCATTAATTCCGTACCTTTCATAACTGTTGAAACGTCTGGATCAGGTTCAACATCTGAGAAGATTTGATAAACAACTTTGTTACGACGTTGATCAAGTTGTTCAATAATTTTGTTCAAGAAACCTAATTCAACCATAGCATGGTCAGTAACAATCATGACACGTTCAACATCACGTGCTTTTTGTAAGTATTGAATAGAATCGCGCTCGAAGTATGTTTTTGAAGGAACCTTAAACCATTGCATATTATTTCTACGTCTTCCTACTTTTTTGATATTCAAGAGGTTGATAGCACTAACATTATCACCTACAGAGTTACGTCCATATGAACCACATCCAAGTGTTAATGATGGAATGAAGGCGTTGTAAACATCACCGATTCCACCAAATGTTGAAGGTGAATTCCAAATGATACGCATTGCTTTCATTTCAGTACCGAAACGTTTTGCTAACTCTTCATCTTTTGTATGGATAGCTGCTGAGTGTCCTAGACCATTGAATTCTACCATTTGACGAGCTTTTTTAAGTCCGTCTTCAGTAGAGTCAGATTTAAGAACAGCAATAACTGGTGATAGTTTTTCACGTGTTAATGGTTCTTTAACCCCAACTTCAGCACATTCAGCTGCAAGAATGTTAGTTCCTTCTGGAACTTTGAAGCCTGCTTGTTCAGCAATCCAAATCGCTGATTTACCAACGATATCTGCATTTAATTTTGCACCAGCACAGTTTTTGCTATTTGCTTTTGCACCAAAACAGAATTCTTCAAGGAGTGCTTTTTCTTTCTTATTAACAAAATAAGTATGGTAAGACTTGAATTCATCAACAAATTGATCATAAACTTCTTTATCAATAATTACAGCTTGTTCAGAAGCGCAGACCATTCCATTGTCAAATGATTTAGACATAACAATGTCATGAGCAGCTTGACGAATGTTTGCAGATTTTTCAACATAAGCTGGAACATTACCTGCACCTACACCAAGCGCTGGTTTTCCACATGAGTAAGCAGCACGAACCATTGCATTACCACCAGTTGCAAGAATTGTTGCAATACCATCGTGGTTCATCAAAGCACCAGTTGCTTCCATAGAAGGTTTTGAAATCCATTGGATACAGTTTTCAGGTGCACCTGCTGCAATAGCAGCATCACGAACAATTTGAGCCGCATGTGCAGAAGATTCTTGAGCTGAAGGGTGGAATCCAAAGACAATTGGATTACGCGTTTTCAAAGCAATCAATGATTTGAAAATAGCTGTTGACGTTGGGTTTGTTGTTGGTGTAACCCCACAGATAACCCCAACAGGTTCAGCAATAAGTGTTAATCCTGTTGTATCATCTTCTTCGATTATTCCAACTGTTTTAGTATGACGCATGTTATTAACTACATGCTCACAAGCAAATAAGTTCTTAGTCGCTTTATCTTCGAATACACCACGTCCAGTTTCTTCAAAGGCATGCATTGCTAAGATACCATGTGCATCCAAAGCAGCAACTGAAGCTTTAGCTACGATGTAGTCTACTTGTTCCTGATTTAATTTACGGAATTCTTCTAAGGCACCTAGACCTTTTTGGACAAGCTCATCAACGTGTGATTGCGCATCTGCCATTTTTTGTTCCGGCGTCATTTTTTGTTCAACCATTCTATTCTCCTCTAGAACTTTTATTTGTTAAAAGTTTCACAAATTTGTTTACAAAATTATTATAGCACATTTTTTGAGTTTGTAAATAGTTTCACAATAAATTTGTGAAGTTTTTTTCAAAGTTTTTTGACTATAGAAAAAAGACCTTTTCAGGCCTTATTTTGCATCTTTTTTAGCAACATATTCAATAGCATCTTTAATAGTATTTACATACAGATCTGCCCCTTTAGGCGTAGAATCACTATAGTGTACACCATCTGTGCCATCCCAAATATCAGGTGTGGCAACAGCTACCTTATACCAATCCGCTATACTTACAAACGAATATTTCTTAGCTAAACTTAACTCATAATCTCTAACTTCAGCAACTTGCGCTAAATTTTGCGAATTATAAGGTGAGACAATCACTAAACGGTGCCCCTTTGGTAAATCTTGAATGAAATTTTGCAAATCCGCTTTGTAATTACCTAGAGAATTGACACCAACGGCTAAAACAATCGTTTTAGATAAAGTCTCAGACGATTTGCGATTATCATAAATGTCAAAAGCTTGGCTAAAGTTTCTACTTACTGCTGCATCAAGCTGTGCTGTCGGCATAATTTTAGAAAAGGCGGCACTTGATCTTAAGGCAACAGAATCTCCGATAATGCTGACATCGCCCAATGCATTAGCATCCCCAGCTGCAAGAGTATGCGTTCTGTTTAAGCTATTTTGACTTTGCTGTAAAGCTCCAACAGTGAGCTCAGTTTCAAACTTGCCAACATTTGGCGCAGCAATACTCCGACCTACCATTAATAATAATAAAGCTAGGCCAGTTAAAGCTAGCCATTTTGTATAGCCTTCCATCGGAATATCTAAGCCAAAAAGATTTGGTTTTTTGCCAACAATTAATGGTTCGATAATGTAGTAAGACAAGGTAGAAAAAAGAACTGAGAAAATGAGGGTCAGGATAACAGCAAACCAGTTTGGTGCCAATTGGCTGAAAATGATATAAAAAGGCCAATGGAAGAGGTACAAGCCGTAACTAATTTCAGCAATATAGGTAATAACAAAGGGTTCGTCGATTGTCGGCGTAAGATCATTTAAAACGCGCGTAGCATAAATCATAACTGCTGTAAATAAACTAGCTAAAACAAAGCCAAACAAGTAAGTTATGATATTGTTAAAGTCAAGCGATACTGTTAACAAGAATAACAAGGTAAATGCACCAGCTACAAAACTGATAACAAATTTACGCGGCCATAAGTTAACATTTTTTTGAAATCTAACAGTTGTCTCTTTAATCCCTGAAATGGTCGCAAACATTGCTCCAATAAAGAAAGGAAAAATATGGGCAATACTTGAAAAATAAATCAATGAGAAATTAACCACAAAAAATGCTCTAATAAACATTATTAGGAAGCTGAGAGCAAAAATACTACTCGAGGCTACAAAAAGAATTCCTCTAAATTGCTTATCATTATACTTTTGTCTTCCCATAAACCAGACAAACAGGCCCCAAATAATATAAAAATGAACTTCAATTGCCAGACTCCAAGTATGCACAAATAAATGGGGTATAAATTGACTTTCATAACTACTACCAGTTAAAATTTCATAGAAATTTGTGGTAAAGCCTAGAGCAGCCGCTATTTGACTTCCAATGTTTGCCACAAAGTCTGTTTTGACTAAGAAAGTAAACGGAATTGTCACTAGGACCATTAATACTAATGGTGGAACAATCCGATAAAAACGTCTTCTGAAAAAACCAATAATATCAATTTGATTAGACTTAGAGTATTCGTCTATTAATAGAGCTGTAATTAGATAGCCTGAAAATGTAAAGAAAATATCAACCCCTATAAAACCTCCTGGAAAGGCATGTTTAAAGAAGTGATAAAGTAAAACTAGTAGTAAACCAGTTACACGTATCAAAGAAAACCATTTAATTCTCATTTTTGAAATATCCCCTGCTTGAAGGTCCCTTTATAAACCTTATTATTTTTTGCCATGAGTGTCCCTTTACCATCAGCTTGTCCTTTTTTAAAGTCCCCTTTATAAGACCAACCTGTTTTTGATGTAAAAGTTCCCTTGCCTTCAAATACACCTTGTTTAAAATCACCAACATACTTATCACCATTAGCATAAACTAAGGTCCCTTGTCCATTCATCCGGTGATTAATAACATAACCAGTGTACTTAATCTGACCCCGATTATAGGTTAAGGCAGTTTTACTTTTATGATTAATTGTAATAACTGAAAGCCCTAAAACCAAGAGGATAATAACTGAAAAAATCTCGACTTGAGCTCGAGTAATTTTCAATTGGTTAATAAATTGCTTAATTTGTTCCATCTCTATCTTCTCACTACTATTTTATTTATTACTTAAATTCTTTTAGCCAGCTTTGACAACCTTTTGTGACCAAATCATAGGTTTCTTCAAAATCTCCTGTATACCAAGGATCAGGTACGCCACCTGTAATAAATAGGTGAATTTTCTCATCCCACTTGCCACCAGAGAGCGCCCGTAAATCATCTACATTCTGAAAATCCATCCCAATGATGTAATCAAATTCAGATAAGTCACGTTCTGTAATTTGTTGAGAACTTTTGTTTTTATCATAATCAATTTGATATTTTGTTAAAATCTTTTGCGTTCCTCTATGAATAGGATTCCCATGTTCCCAATTTGATGTCCCTCTGCTTTCAACATAAATAGATGATTCATCAACAAGAGATTTCATAACAAACTCAGCCATAGTTGAACGACAAATATTACCTAAACAAACAAAACATACTTTTTTCATGGTAAACTCCCCTCATTTTATTATATCAAAATATTAGAATTTCTTTACAAAATCATACCGATTTTTTACTGTTAATACAACTATAATACTAAATAATATCAGTTGCATTTTTCAAAAAATTTAAGACAATTTAGCTATTCTTTCTCCATCCCGACTTTGACCACGCTTCAATCGGTATAACTCTCTCAAAAAGTCTCAGCAATCTAGCCGAGACTTTTATTTTTCTAAATAGGGATAATTTAAATGATGATAAGCTTTCTGTGTCGCAACACGTCCAGTCCTTGTCCGCATAATAAAGCCTTTTTGAATGAGATAAGGTTCATACATATCTTCTACTGTGTCTCTCTCCTCAGCAATATTTACTGACAGAGTCCCAAGGCCAACTGGACCACCATTGTACATTTCAATCATTGTACGCAAAATCTTCTGATCGACGTAGTCCAATCCTTCATGATCAACATCTAACATTTCAAGGGCTTTATCAGTAATTGTAGCTGTAATCACACCATTTCCCATAATTTGAGCATAGTCTCGCACACGCTTTAATAAACGATTAGCGATACGAGGTGTCCCTCTACTTCGACGTGCCAACTCTGAAGCTGCTTCATGAACAATTTCCATTTCAAAGATATCCGCGGTACGCTCGACAATCTCTGTTAAATCATCTACTTGATAATACTCCATATGGCCAGTTATGCCAAAACGAGCTCTTAGCGGATTAGATAACATGCCAGCGCGAGTTGTTGCTCCAATTAGTGTAAAAGGTGGCAAATCCAGATGAACACTACGACTAGTATCACTAGAACCAATCATAATATCAATATAAAAATCTTCCATCGCACTATAAAGAACTTCTTCGACAACCATAGGCATTCTATGAATTTCATCAATAAAGAGGACATCTCCCGGCTCCAAATCATTTAAGACTGCAACCAAGTCCCCTGCCTTTTCAATAGCCGGACCAGAGGTTTGCTTAAGATTAACTCCTAGCTCATTAGCTATAACAAATGCCATAGTCGTTTTCCCAAGTCCTGGAGGGCCAAACAAAAGGACGTGATCTAAAGACTCATCACGCATTTTTGCTGCTTCAATAAAAATCATCAGTTGGTCTTTAACTTTATCTTGACCAATATACTCTCGTAAATATTGAGGACGTAGAGTGCGCTCAACCAGAGCCTCATCTCCCATCAACTCTTCATCTAAAATTCTAGTCATGTGACTATTATAGCACGAAGTAATCTGTTTTAGGCAAATTCTATCCGGAATAAACAGTTAGATAATTTAATGTAGATTTTATGCTATAATAATATTTCCTTGGTGGACAATTATCTGATTCAGTTGATAAATACTATATTACTTGAATAATTAGAAAGAATTTTGATTTATGAAAATGAGAAAAAATAGATGGAGATTACTTGCTGCTTTTTTATCCTTTTTTATAGTAGTGAGTCTACCCAAACCTGTTAAAGCAATAACAACAGGTTCACGACTGCTGAATGATCACCCCGTAGAACCAAGTGGTGATTTCATTAGTATCAATGTTGACGGGATTATTGAGAATCAAAGTAACCATCAGATTAGTATACCTTTTATAGACTTTAGTTTAAATCAAGCAAAAACGATTAGTCAAAAAGCACTATTGGAGACAATCTCCAATAGGTTGCATGAATCCGAGTTAAATCATAACCTTGAGGTCATTTGATTTACTCCAGATTCGCTACTGAGCGATGGAAACAAAAACACTTATTCTTTACAAAATACTACGATTCATTTACTGCCAAGTACTGACATGCAACAAAGAAAATATAGCTTAACAGGTCATGTCTTGCTAAAGGAAAAGACCTCTACAATAACTGAAGTAGCTCATCAGATTAAACTAGCCTATACTGCCGAATTTATGATTGAAGATCCTGAAACCGGTCGACTCAGACATTTTTCAACATATGACAATTCACACCTCGATACTGTTCCAGTAGGAAAAAAAATTTCTTCAGCTGACTTATTAAGCTTTGCCAAAGAACTAATGACCACAAATGCTAATTTACAGGACTATGAAATTATTAAACGACAAAAAAGTCATGTCACCTATGACCACAATAATCACAATCAACTGGATTTTGCTAACTTATATGATCCTCAATTTCCTCAGTCCTTCTTCTATGAAGCAAAAAATAGACAAGCACATTACACAAGCGACAAAGCTGGAAATAACAAAGTATTAGACAATACCGACTATATCTATGAGCAATTTGTCATTGCTCCACGTAAGCAGTCTAAACCATATATAGATGAATCTCAAAAACCTATTATGACTGACTTTATTGTTCGTTATCAAGATAAAGGACAAATCATCCAAACCAACTCCGTCGCCATAGACACTGAACAAGGCAATTGGCTTAATCAACTACCTTACCACATCATGGGTAAAAATGGAAAACGCTATACCCCTATTCACATTTATCGGGATCATCAAAAAAGGGTCCTAAATGTTGATGTAAACGAAAACTAATCCATCATCTAGCCAATCAGATAACTAGCCATTCTCAAGGAAAAACTTAGTAAATAAAAAGGTTGAAGGCCTTAACAGTATCGTGTTAATAGCTTTCAACCTTTTACTATTTATAAAGGGCAATAATTACCCGATATGCCACCAATCGTGTTCAACCTTTGCTAGGAGAGGTATAATAGCTAAAAGTATTAAGATAAAATGGTATTTGTACTTTTTGAACATGAGGTATTCCTTTCTTTTTTGTTTATTATAGGTCAAAATACCACGGTTGAACATGACATTGATGTCATGATTTTTTACTTTCTGCTAAATTTTCAAACCACTCTTTTCTTAATTTTTCTTCTAAAAAACTATCACCCACCATTTTGGCAAATAGCTGCGCCTGATGAAAGTAATCTTCGCCTCTTTTTTCAGATTTTCTATAGAAAAGGGCATTTTTCCAGGCATGCATGCAATAAATTGGCAAACGCTGAAAATCTTGGACTTTATACATGATACGATAACTTGCCTTTAAAGCCGGCTGAATAACTTCATAATCAGTCAATCTGATACCAATATCAACACACGTCAAAAGGACATTATTCAGTAAAAATAAATCCGATAACGCTAATGTTTTCTCCATTAACAATAATTTAGACAAGAAACGACAATAGAGATTCTTATCAAAAAACTCTGCTTTAAGACCACTCACTATGGCACAAGTTAGATAAAGGTCAATCAAAAATATATCATTAATCTGATACCGATTCTTTTTACTAATTTGTCTAATGTAATCTTGCAATAGAGCACGCCCATAGCTGGCATCACCACTTTGGTAAACATCAAATTTGGACTGTAAAAAGTCAACAATTAATTTTTCTTCATCTGGCAAGTCATCATAGTATTTTTCAAAAATCGCATCAAACTGCCCTTCCCGAATGGCCATAATCTGACCGTTCATATAAAGAGGCGTTCGGATGATTTGATATTTTAAAGCAAGGTAATCTCTTGGAATTGTAACACATTTAGGATTGACTAATTGATCTAGTCTGACATCTAATGCTTTTGAAATGAAAACTAATTTTGCCAAACTAGGTAGAGACTGATTTTGTTCAATACGGACCAACTGACGTACAGACAAGTCTGTCTCATCACCGCAAATTGCCTCTCTGGTTAAATGCTTCTCCTGACGAAAAGCTTTGATTTTATCTCCAATCTTTGGCATTCAAGGCCCCTTAATTTTTATTTCAATCATTATAACATATTTGCAATCTTAAATTAATATTATTATAAAAGTTGTTTTATTAAAATAAATCCCTTGATGGGCTTGACAAACAGTAGAAAAAAAGACCCAAAGGTCTTTTCAACTGGCTTATAAGCCTAAACGGTTAAAGATAGCATCGACTCGTTGTGTGTAGTAAACAGGATCGAAGAGGTCATCAATTTCCTCTTGACTGAGGCGTGATGTTACTTCTTCATCAGCTTCAAGTAATGGTTTAAAATCAACTTGATTATCCCATGAGTAAGCTGTCTTTGGTTGCACCAAGTCATATGCTTGTTCACGCGTCATGCCTTTTTCAATCAAGGTTAACATCACACGTTGGCTATAAATAAGACCAAAGGTCGAATTCATATTGCGCAGCATATTATCAGGGAAAACAGTTAAGTTTTTAACGATATTGCCAAAGCGGTTAAGCATGTAATTGATAAGAATTGTTGTATCAGGTGTGATAATCCGTTCTGCAGATGAATGTGAGATATCACGTTCATGCCATAATGGCACATTTTCATAGGCTGTAATCATATGACCACGAACCACACGCGCAAGACCTGTCATGTTTTCTGAACCAATTGGGTTACGTTTGTGAGGCATAGCAGAGCTCCCTTTTTGCCCTTTGGCAAAGAACTCTTCCACTTCACGTTGTTCTGATTTTTGTAGACCACGGATTTCAGTTGCCATGCGTTCAATAGAAGTTGCGATGCTGGCTAGCACAGCAAAATATTCTGCATGTAGGTCACGAGGTAGGACCTGAGTTGAAATTTCTTGGGGGTGGATGCCAAGTTTGTCACAAACATACTCTTCCACAAATGGAGGGATATTGGCAAAATTGCCGACCGCGCCAGAGATTTTCCCAGCCTCAACGCCAGCCGCTGCATGTTCAAAACGTTCTTGATTACGTTTCATTTCGCTGTACCAAGTTGCCAGCTTAAGCCCAAAAGTTGTCGGTTCAGCATGAACACCGTGCGTACGGCCCATCATGATGGTCATTTTGTGCTCTTTAGCTTTTTCAGCCACGATGTTAGTGAAGTTTTCAAGGTCACGACGAATAATGTCGTTGGCTTGTTTGTAAAGGTAACCATAGGCCGTATCAACAACGTCTGTTGACGTCAAGCCATAGTGAACCCACTTACGCTCTTCACCAAGTGTTTCAGAAACAGCACGGGTGAAAGCCACCACATCATGACGCGTTTCTTTTTCAATTTCAAGAATGCGGTCCACATCAAAATCGGCATTAGCACGAATCTTAGCCACATCCTCCTTAGGAATCTCACCCAACTCAGCCCAAGCTTCATCGGCCAAAATCTCAACCTCTAACCAAGCACGGTACTTATTTTCTTCACTCCAAATTTCCGCCATCTCAGGGCGTGAATAACGATCTAGCATAATTTATGATACAGAGGGCGTTCAAAAGCAAAAGAAAAATAGGAAACTAACGCAGTGTGCTTGCACACAAGGCAGTCTATCTTTTTTCCGAAGCTTTTAGCCCGAGTTCAATTACTCGGAAACACCCTCTCTCCTTTCTTTTTCTTAAATCTCAAATTTCAACATTACTTCTAAGTTAGATCACTTAAATTAAATCTGCCAGTCTACACAACAGATTTAAACTTTATTAGTCATTGAGAACAGATATAACTGTTGTAATCCCTAGTAAATACTTAAAATTTAATTGATCTTCCTCAGTAATTTTATTTTGAAAAATCTTTACAAAAAAATCCAAAATATGTAGACAAAACCAGTCCTATAGCACTCCAGACATACTCACTTGTTGTAAATGGCTTTTTCATATATAAATTAATAACTATATTAAGTATGATAACTACAATTGGAATAACTGTAGCTAGCTTAGCTATTACTACGTTAAAATCTATTTTTTTCATATTTGTTGACCTCGTTATCTATCATATACCTTTAAATACTTGAACATCAAATTTCCGCATCTTAGAGTGTGAATATTCTTTATGCTTGTTTGTGTTCTCCTATTTATTCTTCAAACTCTTCTCTTCCGATGCTCACTGATGGATAATGTGGTAGTTTGGTTAAGTCAGTATCTTGTGGTAAATCATAAACTGCCAAATAATCATTAGGATAGATCTCCTGTAAATCTTGCAGTTTCTTCGAAATTGCTTTTTCATACTCTGAAGCAAAAACAACTTCAACAATAGCATTAGCCTTTGTTTCTTCAATATAAGCATGGACAATAATTTTAATCATCTTAAGCTCCTCGGAATTATTTCTTTTTCATTCAAAACTTGGAAGTCGCTGACGGCAAGACAAGTCAGAATCAAAATGAAAGAAGTCTCTTAAAACTCCTCTACCTCATCTGGCACATACCCAAACACCGTCACATGTCCCATTTTGCGGTTCTGCTTTGCTTCTAGTTTACCATAAAGGTGCAGGTGGGCGCTAGGGTTTTCTTGGACATAGGCTTGCGCAGCATTCATATGTTGCCCTAAGACATTGAGCATAACTGCTGGAGCGTGTAAGTGGATAGCTGGTAGCGACTGACCAAGCACACCCAGAATATGTGTGTCGAACTGTGAGAAATCACAGGCCTCAATCGAGTAGTGCCCAGAATTATGTGGTCTTGGCGCAATTTCATTGACCAAGATATCATCTGGAGTGGCAAACATTTCCACGCAGAGCGTACCAGCCAAATTCAAATGCTTAGCAATCTCCAAGGCCATTGCCTTAGCTTTCTCAGCAAGCTCCTCAGAGATGCGAGCTGGCACAATTGTCTTAGACAAAATATTATTTCTGTGGATATTTTCTTGGACTGGGAAGACAGTGAATTCTTTCTGGTTTCCTGAAACGATGACTGACACTTCCAGGTCAAAAGCCACAAATTCTTCCAAAACACAGTCACAAGCGTCAGCCAATTCCCTTGCGATAGCAAGGTCAGCCTCAGACTTAATAACAATTTGCCCATGACCATCATAACCACCAGTTGCTGTCTTAAGAACATAATTTTTCGTCAAATCAATGTTGTCCAAATCAGCAGCCGACTTAACTACTTTGTAAGGAGCAAGCTTAACCCCAGCCTTGTTAGCCAAAAAGTCTTTCTCAGTGATACGGTTTTGCGAAATGCGAAGGAGGTCCGTTCCCTGTGGCAGTTGCCCCTCCTTGATAACAGCATCCAAGCCATCCGCATCAACATTTTCAAATTCATAAGTGAGGACGTCACAGTGGTCAGCCAACTCTTTCAGCGCAGCCACATCATCGTAAGCAGCAACAATCATGTCACTAACCCGCGATGCCGGACAGTCCGTCGACGGATCCAGCGTCACCACCTTGTGCCCCATATAGATCGCCGAAATAGCCATCATCTGACCCAGTTGGCCACCACCAATAATCCCAATAGTTTTAGATGAGTTCATCAGTCGACTCCTCTGCCATTTTTCCTTGTTTTTCTATGTAATCAGCTAGCGCATCCGCAAGCTTGCTATCTTCAATGGACAAGATCCGAAGCGCCAAGAGCGCAGCATTAGTAGCTCCCGCCTCCCCAATAGCCATAGTTGCCACCGGCACGCCGCCTGGCATTTGCACGATAGAATAGAGAGAATCAACTCCAGAAAGAGCACGTGATTTAACAGGCACTCCAATGACTGGTAAGTTTGTTTTAGCAGCGACCATTCCTGGCAAGTGAGCCGCCCCACCAGCACCAGCGATGATAATTTTGATACCACGACCACGCGCTTCTTCGGCATGTTTGAACATAAGGTCTGGTGTGCGGTGAGCAGAAACAACTTCTTCTCATAAGCTACACTAAATTGGTCCAAAATATCTGCCGTTTTTTTCATAGTTACCCAATCTGATTTAGAGCCCATAATGATTGAAATCTGAGGTGTCATATTTCTCTCCTTTTTACTTGTATTTTTATTTTATTGCTTTATTGCCAATGTCATTTCGGTAAAAGAGACCGTCAGTATTTTGTTCTTTTAGTTCCTTGTAGATGATACCCTGCGCAGCTTGGACGCTGTTCTCTGTGGTTACTAACATGTAAACACGACCGCCATTTGAGAGCAGTGCTTGGCCATCTTCCAAAAATTTAGTTCCTGCATAATAGGTGATAATATCGCCATCTGTTTTTGCTGGAAGCGTCACCCCTTTGTCGTAAGCCAGTGGATAGCCATTTGAGGCAACAACAATGCCTAAAGTGACACCGCCGTCTACCCAAGTAATCTCAGGTTCTTTGCCATCAAGAATATCGGAAATGTTTGCGCAAATACAGACGTCAAACGTGGCAGGATAATTTGCGTCTCCGGATCACCAAAGCGAGCGTTGAATTCAATCACTTTCGGACCATCTTCGGTCAAAATCAAACCGGCATAAAGGATACCTAGATAGGGACGCCCCTCTTTAATCATCCCTTCGAGAACAGGCTTAATGATGGTTTCAACGGACTGGTCAATGACAGCTTGTGATAGATGCGGAACTGGTGCATAAGCGCCCATCCCACCTGTGTTGGGCCCCTTGTCTCCATCGTAGGCACGTTTATGATCCTGCGCTGTTGGCATGGTGTAGAATTTATCCCCGTTAGCAAATGCAAAGAGCGAGAATTCTTCTCCAGCAAGGAATTCCTCAATGACCACGCGTGCCCCTGAATCACCAAATTTGTTGTCCAAAAGCATCTCGTGCGCTGCCGCAACAGCTTCTTCCACCGTCTCCGCGACCACAACGCCCTTGCCCAAAGCCAATCCGTCAGCCTTAACAACGATCGGTGCTCCTTGTTTTTCAATGTAAGCTTTAGCTTCTTGGAAGTCGGAGAATGTGCCATAGGCAGCCGTCGGAACATTGTACTTAACCATAATTTCCTTGGCAAAGTCTTTTGACCACTCAAGCTCTGCGGCCAAACGCGTCGGACCAAAAGCTTTGAGACCAGCCATATAAAAATCATCAACAATCCCCGCAGCTAGCGCATCATCTGGACCAATAAAAGTCCAAGCAATGTCATTCTTTTGAGCAAAGTCAATTAATGTCGAATGTTCGGAAATAGCAATATCTACGCAAGTCAGACCATCAAGGGTCATGCCAGCATTCCCTGGCGCAACAAAAACCGCCTCAACATCCTTAGATTCTAACAATTTCTTAGCAACAGCATGCTCACGACCACCCGAACCGACAACCAATAATTTCATTTTACACCTCATAAAAACGAATTTTATATAGTAATTATAACACATATGTTCGTTAATTTAAAAAGATATACGAAAATTAGCATATCTTTTTAATAACAATGATAGAGAAAGCTTACTTTGATTCTTTATGAGATTTTCGAATCCACAAGATATGATGACTAGAAAAAAATGAGACAAAATGCAAAGAGATTAATATGTACAGACTGATTTAACTTTAGTTCAAAAATGAACTGCTTAGCCATTTCCTATTACTATAAAACTGAATTTATAGTGCTCATAATAAAATCCAATAGTTAAGAAAAATACTGAATTTGCTACAATAGTGAATCTAGCAAATTTTTTGAGTTTCTATTGATTCTTTTATTTTAGTTGCAAATTTTCCTTTTACTACTTCTTCCATAGAATTGGCATTGTTATCCATAAAGGATTTTACATTCAAAATAACAATATTCTCTTGACTTTCAATATTGAGTTTATTAACCATACTTGTTAAAAGTTACGTACCAAAAAATTTATTTTTCTTGGTATGTAAGTCGCCTTAAAAATTTTAAGGGTGCTAATCAAACTACTCGCTGTTCTTCGACAAAAATACTAAAGATAGCATTCTTCTCACTTAATAGGTAGGTTGGAAACACAGGTTAAAAAAAGACATAGAATTGTGTTGTGTACCGGATCACCTCATTTTCTTTTTGAAATAATAAATTTATCAATGAATAATAATTGGAAAAAGAAAAGAGGAACTCCCCAAATACAACCATCTAATGAGATGGTGCTATGGGTTAAGTGATATAAGCCTTGATTACTACAAATAAAGGAAGTAATAAAAATAAATAAAATCCAGATAATATCTAATTTATTATATTTTTTCATTGTATTTTCTCCTCGTAAAATAAGTTTATGGGGATTTTTCAATCCCAAGTGTTAACAATGTTATAACTTGACTATTGCAAGGTTTTCCAGAATATTAGAGTCATGGAATGAACTCATAAATCAAAGCATCACAAAGTATTAGCCCGTAATTTTATTGAAATAATACAAAGTCGCTTTAAGAATTTTTTCGTAATATCTCCTTTCTCTACTTCTAACATAAGGCGACTTCTCCTACTGATCAAATCATATTTTGAAATTAAGTTTAAAAAAAGAACAAAATAAGTCCTCGCACACTTCACTAGTCAATTATGAACATTGATTGACTTTATCTAAACAGAATGTATTAAAAGATAACCCGTAAGCCATCTCAGATTATTTTTTTTTCGAATATCTTAGTAAGGAGGTGAAAAATTTATTTTATTCAAGTCAACTAACTAGAAAGGAAACGATTACCGGAATAACAAATGTGTTAGATTGTCTTGTGATATCAATAAACATCATAGAAAGGAAAAATATTATGAATAAATTAATCAAAAAAACCTCAGCACTGCTATTAGCAACAAGCTTATTAAACCTTGCATCGCCAGTGGCAACTGTCCTTGCAGAAGAAAATATCCCACAAACTATCGAACAGGTTAAAACTAATAAATCTGTCGTCATTTCTGACTCAGAAGGAAACATCATTCGACCAACTATCAATGAAGACCTAGTAAAGGCCGGACAGAAATTAGAGGCTTACTTTTATGTCCAAGAAGATGGATCAATCGGACTAAAAGGCAGTCCTAAAGAACTATCACAACTTCTTAATATCTCTGAAACTGATGCACAATTATATTTTGAAGCTGTTAAGGAACTACCTAATGTTTACCAGAAAGGTGCCGTTGGTATTCGCTTTAATTTAGGGCCACATGTTCGAGGTTTAAATGGTTGGGCCGCGGGTGCATTTGCCGCAGGGTATGCCGGGTGGCACCTGAAACAATTTGCTGTTAATCCAGCAACGGCAGGAGTTGTAGCTGTTATTTCTGGAGCTATTGCTGCTGTAGTTAAAGCAGCTGTGGAAAGTCATAAAACAACTACTCTAGCTGTGGTCTATATCCCAGGAGTGGAACTGGTTTATACCGTCAATGTGCCTTAAATAAGAACCTGACATTTTTGCTATTTACGGGGTTGAATCATTTTGTTATCCTAGAATAAATGATTCTTAGAATGGAGAGGTTATATATATGAAAATTACTTTAAAAAAGAAGATTTTTATTTTGGCTACACTTTTTACCATATTGCTGACTAGTACAAGTTGGTTTGGAGCAGAAAGATTCAGCTGGCCACTCTTTATTTCATATATTATTATCCTCTTTCTCCTACTCTTACCTTCTGAAGATTAGTCTCTATCATAAAATACTGTAAAAACCTGTCACTCGTGGCAGGTTTTTTTCGAATAACTTAGGTAAGGAGGTAAACTTATGAAAAAATTTCAAATACTTTTTGTTTTGGCTGTTTTTGTCAGTCAATTAGTTAACCCCTTCACACTAAGTACAAAAGCTGCTGTTTTCGGTGACAATTACCCAAGTCAGTGGCAGACGGGTTGGGGTCCCGACACTTGGGGCATGTACAAAAGGCAGTGTACATCCTTCGTCGCTTTTCGGCTAAGTTCGGCCAATGGTTTCACGTTGCCAGCAGGCTATCGTAATGCGGATTCATGGGGCCACATTGCCCGTAGTCAAGGCTACTCCGTTAACATGCAAGCGGCAGTTGGCGCTGTTGCCTGGTTTGACAAGGGTGTCAACTACTCTCATCAGGACTACGGACATGTGGCCTGGGTGGCAGAGGTCAATGATAATCAGGTGACCCTAGAAGAATACAATTACAATGCTGGCCAAGGGCCAGAGAAATACCACCGCAGAACGATTGCTATGGGAGCCGTCAGTGGCTATATTCATTTTAAGGACCTTGGGCAAAGTCACACTAGCCCAAGTCCTACCGTCACACTAGCCCAAGTCCTACCGCCACACCAGCCAACTTCCCACCAAGTGGTAGCTATCGCTTTACAGAACGCACCGCCGTTCGCCCTGAAGCTAAACTAAGTAGTCAAGCCTTAACTCATTATGAAAAAGGACAATCAGTCATCTATGACAGGGTACTGACTGCAGAGGGCTACCAATGGCTCTCCTATATTGGAGGAAGTGGCAACCGTCGTTATGTGGCTATTAAGAAATTAGCCAGTCCGGCAAAAGCAAAAGACCCTGAAACAAAATCAAGCCAGTTCAAGGTGGGTGATCAGGTTACTCTCCCTGGCGTTTTTAAAGTGAATCAGCATCATGGTTCTCTTATTTCCAGTGTCGACCTAGCCGGTGGCAGTCCAACAAGTCTCAACTGGATTGACCCAAATCCTGTAGATGAATCTAATCAACAAGGACAAAAGGCAGGTGACCAATTCCTTAATCCAGGGGAATACTTCATTATCCCCGGAAAATTCAAAATCTTACAAATTGATCAGAAAACAAATGGTATAAAAGTCCAAATTGGCTCACGCACTACCTGGGTAACCATGGCTAGAGCAAAGAAAGCATAAGAAAAAGACCAAGCCTCGGCTTGGTCTTTAGTCACCTATTTTCTATTAATGTCTAAAATGTCTCACGGCAGTGAAGACCATGGCGATGCCATGTTTGTTGGCAGCATCGATGGAGTCTTGGTCGCGGACTGAACCACCTGGTTGCACGATGACTTTGATACCTGCTGCGGCAATTTCTTCAATGT
Source organism: Streptococcus uberis (assembly GCF_000785785.1). Lineage (GTDB taxonomy): Bacteria > Bacillota > Bacilli > Lactobacillales > Streptococcaceae > Streptococcus > Streptococcus uberis_A. Next base: position 12,809 of record NZ_JRQN01000015.1, on the reverse strand, counting down.
TGTCAGCGAATGGGAAGAAGGCATCACTAGCCAAGGCTGCCCCGTCAAGACGGTCTTTAGCTTGTTCAATGGCAATGCGTACTGAGGCTACACGGTTTGTTTGACCAGGACCAACGCAAGGGTCATGTGGTCATTGGCAATCAAGATACCATTTGATTTGACATATTTAATAGCTTTCCAAGCAAAAATCAAAGCTTCTTTTTCTTGATCATTTGGTTGACGCTCAGTCACCACTTCCCAAGTCTCTGGATCTTCTTCCACAACATCTTGGTTTTGAACTAACATACCACCCACAACACCAGTGAATTCAGGTTCCACCTGGCTTGCCTCTTGAGCATCAAATGGCAATTCCAAGAGGCGTAGATTTTTCTTTTTATTAGTCAGAATAGCTAGCGCCTCATCAGAGAAACTTGGTGCAATGATAATTTCTAAGAAGACAGGATGCATCTTCTCAGCTGTCGCGGCATCAACTTCTCTGTTCAGAACAATGATACCACCAAAGATAGAAACAGAATCAGCCTCATAAGCATTATCCCAAGCTTCTTCAATGGTATCAGCTTGACCAATGCCACATGGATTCATGTGTTTTAGGGCAACAACTGTTGGACGGTCTTTGAAGTCACGGATAATACGGATTGCTGCATCAGCATCACGGATATTATTAAAGGACAATTCTTTGCCGTTCAATTGTTTAGCTGAAGCAATTGAGTAGTCAGTCGGAAGGGCACTTTGGTAGAAGTCTGCCTCTTGTTGCGGATTTTCACCATAACGCATAGACTGGTTTAAGTCATAAGTCAAAGTTAGTTTTTCAGGTTTTTCTTCACCAACTTGTGCTGTGAAGTACTCAGCAATCAAGGCATCATAAGCTGCTGTATGGCGGAAGACTTTAGCTGCTAACCGTTGACGGGTTGCATAGTCAGTTTCACCAACCTCTGTTAATTCTTTCAGTACTGGTTCGTAATCTGCTGGATCAACAATAACCGTTACACTAGCGTGGTTTTTGGCTGCTGAACGGAGCATTGATGGACCACCGATGTCAATGTTTTCGACTGCTTTGCTATAGGTCACATCGGGATAGATAATTGTCTCTTTAAATGGATAAAGATTTACGACCACTAAATCAATCAGTTCAATATTGTTTTCTTTGGCAGCTGTCAGGTGAGTGTCCAAGTCACGGCGAGCAAGGAGACCACCGTGGATGTTAGGATGAAGGGTTTTAACACGGCCATCCATCATTTCAGGGAAGCCAGTCACGTCATCAATGGCAATTGTTTCAAGACCTGCTTGGTCAAGAGCAGCCTTTGTGCCTCCTGTCGATATAATATCCCAACCTAAGTCTTTTAATGCTTGAGCAAATTCGACAATGCCCGCTTTATCTGAAACACTAATTAGTGCACGTTTCATTCTGTTCTCCTATATCTATTTTCTGTCAACACCTAAACTATCCAATACTTGGGGGTAGAGTTGGTATTCTGTTTCATGGATTCTGGCTTCAAATGTCTCAATGGTATCCTCTGCTAAACGAGGGACACGGACTTGTTTAATGACTTGTCCGCTATCCACGCCACTGTCAACCCAGTGAATGGTGACGCCTGATTGATCGACACCAGCTTCCCAAGCATCATCAATGCCGTTGGCACCAGGAAATTCTGGTAAATAGGCTGGGTGAATATTGATAATCCGACCTTCATATGCTTCTAGTAGGGTTGGACCAACAATTTTCATGTAGCCAGCTAAACAAACCAAGTCAATTTCATGCTCATTCAGCAAGGCCACGATAGCTTCTTCATAGGCAACTTTGCTTGCAAATTCCTTGAGTTCAAAGCTATAATGCGCCACGCCTAAGTTGTCCGCTCGTTCTAAAGCATAAGCCTGTCTCTTATCCGTAAATAGAAAGCTTACGGGAAACTGCTCTGCAATGACCTGAAAATTTGACCCATTCCCAGAAGCAAAAACTGCTAAACGTTTTGTCATTTGATGATAACACCTTTATCTTCTCTAGCAACGATACGTCCAATCTCATAAACGGGTTCATCCAAAAGTTCTTTGATACGGTCAACATTTTCAGGTTTGACAGCTATCATCAGACCAATCCCCATGTTAAAAATTTCGAACATTTCGTCATGCTTGATTTCTCCATATTTTTCAAGAGCTTTGAAAATAGGTAAAACTGGCACTTTGTCTTCTTCAATTTCAGCAGCCAAGTTATCAGCAAACATGCGTGGAACGTTTTCAATAAAGCTTCCACCAGTGATATGAGCTATCCCATTAACCAAGTTTTCCTTAACTAAGGGTAGTACTGCTTTAACGTAAATGCGAGTTGGTTCTAAGAGAACGTCTTTCAAGACCTTGCCTTCTAGTTCTGGTAAGACTTCTTCACCAGTGTAATCTTGGAAGACAGAACGCACAAGTGAATAGCCATTAGAATGGATCCCACTTGAAGCTAAGCCTAAGAGAACATCCCCTTCTGCCACTTTTGAGCCATCGATAATTTGTGATTTTTCAGCAACACCGACAGCAAAGCCAGCAAGGTCATAATCATCTTCATCATACATGCCTGGCATTTCAGCCGTTTCCCCACCAATAAGACCAGCGCCAGCTTGAACACAACCTTCAGCGACACCAGCAACAACTTGTTCAAGTTTAGCTGGTTCATTTTTACCAGTCACAATATAGTCAAGAAAGTAAAGTGGTTCTGCACCAGCAGCAATGATATCATTAACACACATAGCTACACAGTCTTGACCAATTGTATCATGCTTATCATATTTGATGGCAAGCATAAGTTTTGTTCCAACACCATCAGTTCCGGAGATAAGGACTGGTTCTTTAACCCCAGTTTGGCTAAGATCAAACATGCCACCAAAGCCACCAAGAGTACCCATCACACCTGCACGTTCTGTACGGGCAACATGTTTTTTGATCCGTTCAACAACTTCATAACCTGCTTCAACGTCAACACCTGATTTTGCATAAGCATTTTTAGTCATAATAATAGATTTTGAAGGTCTAATAATTAGCAGTACTGCCTCAAATTAGACTTTCTTTTCCTTTCATTTCTTGGAAATAGCTAAGCTATTTGGCAACATTATCAATATGGAAACTAACTTTTTCTTCTAAACTCTTGAGATAAGCTTCTTCATAATCATAAAGTGGCGTTGGGTAGTTACCATCAAAGTAAGCAACACAGAGTCCACCATTTGGAGCATCTGTCTCCAAGCCAATAGCATCAATCATCCCATCAAGTGAGAGATAAGTCAGTGAGTCCGCACCAATTATTTGACGGACTTCTTCTACATCATGATTGGCTGAAATCAATTCTCGACGCGTCTGGATATCAATCCCATAGAAACATGGGTATTTGAGTTCTGGACTACCAATTGCCACGTGAACTTCAGTCGCTCCTGCTTCACGAAGCAGATTAACAATTCTTCGTGATGTTGTTCCTCGAACAATAGAGTCATCAATCATGACCACGCGCTTACCTTTAACAACGCCTGAAACAGCTGATAATTTCATTCGGACACCCTGTTCACGCAATTCTTGTGTTGGTTGAATGAAGGTTCTTTGAGTATATTGATTTTTAACCAAGCCCATTTCATTTGGTAAACCTGATTCTTCGGCGAAGCCCATAGCTGCGGAAAGTGATGAGTTAGGAACACCAATAACAATATCAGCTTCATGTTTAAATTCTTGAGCTAGACGACGACCCATATTTTTACGAGCTGTATGGACATTAACACCGTAGATTGTTGAGTCAGGTCTTGCAAAATAGACATATTCCATTGAACAAATAGCTAATTGTGTATCTTTTGTGTAATAATCAACTGTAATACCAGAGTCATCAATGATAATTAATTCACCAGGCATAACATCGCGTACCCACTTAGCCCCAATAACTTCAAAGGCGCAGGTCTCGCTTGATACCACCCAGGATCCATTTGGTAATTGCCCAATGGACAGTGGGCGAAAGCCATTTGGATCCAAAGCAGCAATTAATTTGTCGTCAGTCATTAAAAGATAGGCGAAGCCACCTTTAACAGTGTTTAGAGCCTCTTTAACCTTGCCCATAAAATCTGAGTGATGACTGCGTCTGATTAAATGCATGAGAATTTCTGTATCAGAGGACGCATTAAAGATAGCTCCTTCTCGTTCCAACTCTTTTTTAAGAGAGAGTGCATTGGTTAAATTCCCATTATGACAAAGACTGAATTGCTCATCTGTAAAATTGTATAAAAAAGGTTGAATATTATTAATAGATGCTGTTCCTGCAGTGGCATAACGGACATGCCCAATAGCTGCATGACCTGTTAATTTGTCTAGGTCAGCTTGATTACTAAAAACTTCTGATAATAGCCCTGTATCACGATGTTGAATTAAATGACCACTGTCATTGGAAACAATACCAGCTCCTTCTTGACCACGATGTTGTAAGCTATGAAGACCAAAATAGGTTACTTGAGCTGCATGAGGATGCCCCCAAATCCCAAATACACCACACTCTTCATTAAGAGATTTTTCTTCGTATGTCATGATTACCTCGTTATAAGACCTAAAGAGTGCCTGTCTCAAATGAATTATTCTTTGGGACAGCACTCTGGTCATCTTGTCTTGGACCTGAAGCCCATTTTATTATTTACCTGTAAAATATTGAACGGCTGATGCAAATAAGAATTGATCTTTTTGACCAGGAATATTTTGGAAGAGACCATCTTCATAACGTTCTGAATGTCCCATTTTACCAATTATTTGTCCATTCTTACTTGTAATACCTTCAATGGCATTTACTGAGCCATTTGGATTATAGTTGGAATCCATGCTTGGTTGGCCTTGGAAGTCAACATATTGACTGAAGATTTGACCATTGTCACGAAGTTCTTTAAATTCTTCCTCAGTCACAACAAATTTACCTTCACCATGTGAGACTGGAATGGCATGAATGTCACCAACCTTAACCCCACTTAACCAAGGTGAGTTTGTATTAGCAATACGTGTTTCTACCATTTTAGCAACGTGTTGGTTAGCATCGTTATAGAAAAGAGTAGGGCTTGATTCATTAGCACTGTCAAAATTACCATATGGTAGTAAACCTGATTTAACCAATGCCTGGAAACCATTACAGATACCAATCATCAGGCCACCTTTAGCAATAAAGGCATCAATAGCTTTACGAACTTTGGCATTCAAGAGAATGTTAACAATAAATTTAGCAGAGCCATCTGGTTCATCAGCTGCTGAGAAGCCTCCAGCAAAGAAGACAATATTAGCTTCTTCAATATTTGCGACCATTATTTCAACTGACTCAGCAATTGCTTCTTCGTTTAAGGTCACAAATGGTACTAAATTAACTCTAGCCCCTTCTTTTTCAAAGGCTTTAGCTGAGTCATACTCTGAGTTGGTACCTGGGAATACTGGGATGTAACTAATGGTTGATCAATTCTTTCTGTTCTGGTGATAATTGCAGAGCTGTTGACAGCTGGTACTTCCGCAAGGCTTGAAGCTTGTTCAAATTCTGTCGGATAAATGCTTGCAAGTGTGCCTTCAAATGCACTTTGGAGCTTAGCACCTGTTAGTTCTTGTCCATTAATGGCTAAGCTAAAGTTAGTAGTAGTTTGACCAATTTTTTCTGCGCCAGCAATGTCGTCGCTAGACGTGAAGATAAAGCCACCAAGCTGCGCATTAAGTCCTGAGGTAAGATCTGACAAAGTAACGTCTGCACCAATCTGGTTACCGAATGTCATGAGAGCTAGGCTTTCAATTGGGCCACCGTACTTAACAGCTGAAGCTGCAGTTATTGTATGTTGCTCTTGGATGGCTTTGAATTTAGTAAAGTTAGCTTTGATCAGGTCAAAGTCAATTTCTTGTGAGATAGCTTGACCTGGTATGTAGTAAATGTTTTGGCCAGCAGCTTTAAACTCAGGTGACAAAACATTTGCGACTGTGGCTGTGGTTGCACCAAAGGCTACGAGAGTTGGTGGAACAGTCAATTCTTCAAAAGTCCCAGACATAGAGTCTTTACCACCAATTGATGGCAAACCAAGTTGGATTTGGGCTTCAATAGATCCAAGTAAGGCTGCGACTGGTTGACCGAAGTTCTCCGCAATCTTGTCCATTCTTTGGAAATACTCTTGATATGAGAAACGCGCCTTATCCCACTCGGCACCTGATGCTACTAAACGGGCTGTTGCTTCAATCACAGCATAGGCTGCACCATGATAAGGAGACCATTCGGCAATAGCAGGGTTATAGCCTTGGGCAATAGCTGACGCTGTTTGCGTCACTCCATTTTGAACAGGGAGTTTTTGTACTGAACTTTCAGTCGGTGTCATCTGGTAGCGACCGCCTAGAGGATGATTAACTGTTGAACGACCCACCGAACTGTCAAAAATAGTTTGAAGTCCTTTTTGTGAACTATGATTAAGTTCAGCCAGTAAAGCAAGTGTGTCTGCTTCTAAGTTGGCTTCTGAGGTTTGACGCTGCTCAGGAATAACAGTTTCTTTATCAACAACCTTGGCATCAACGACCACGCGCACTCCATTGGTATCTAAGAAAGAGCGTTCAATATCAACAATTGTTTCCCCATTCCAAGTCATTACCAAGTTTGGTTTTTCAGTGACAATAGCCACAATTAAGGCATCAATATTTTCTTTACGACACTCATCAATAAAGAGATCTGCATCTTCAGGACCAACAACAACTGACATCCGTTCTTGAGATTCTGAAATAGCAATCTCTGTTCCATTTAACCCTTGATATTTCAATGGAACTTTATCTAAATCAATTTCTAGACCATCTGCTAATTCACCGATGGCAACACAGACACCTCCAGCACCAAAGTCATTTGATTTTTTGATTAAACGCGTCACTTGGCTATTGCGGAAGAGACGTTGAATCTTACGTTCTTCAATTGCATTCCCTTTTTGCACTTCGGCACCAGCTGTCTCAACTGATTCAACAGTTTGCACTTTTGATGAACCTGTAGCACCACCAACACCATCACGGCCCGTTTTGCCACCTAAGAGGATAACCACATCGCCAGCTTCTGGTTTTTCACGAACAACATTTTCCTTAGGAGCAGCCCCTACAACAGCCCCAAGTTCCATCCGTTTGGCAACAAAGCCTGGGTGGAAGTATTCTTTAACATAAGTTGTTGCTAGTCCAATTTGATTACCATATGAAGAATAGCCGTGCGCCGCAGTTTTAGAAATAACTTGTTGTGGTAATTTACCCTTACGAGTTTCCGCAATCGGCATAGTAATGTCGCCTGCACCTGAAATACGCATAGCTTGATAAACATAGGAGCGACCAGATAATGGGTCACGAATAGCCCCTCCGATACAAGTCGCTGCACCACCGAAAGGTTCAATTTCTGTTGGGTGATTATGTGTTTCATTTTTGAACATCAAGAGCCATGGCTCTTTAACACCATTGACATCGACTTCAATCTCAACAGAACAGGCATTGATTTCATCTGAAACTTCCATATCATCAAGGCGACCATTAGCACGTTCATAACGTCCAAAGATAGTTGCCATATCCATTAAGGTTTCAGGTTTTTCTGATCGTCCCAATTCTTGACGCATTTGGATATACTTATCGTAAGTTGCTTGTAATTGGTTTTGGAATTTAGATTCTGAAAAATCAATAGCCTTTAATTCCGTTTCAAAAGTCGTGTGACGACAATGGTCAGACCAGTAAGTGTCTAAAACTTTCAGTTCAGTCTCACTTGGCACACGCCCAATTGTTTTATAGTAATCTTGGATGAACAGTAAATCATCAACTTCCATAGCAAGGCCAGCTTCTGATTTGTAAGCTTTAAAATCTTCAGCAGTATAAGTTGTAAAAAAATCAAGATTTGGAATAGTTTTATCAGATTCAGAAAAATCATGCTTAGCAATTGCTTGATTAATATCTTTAAATCTTGAATCAACGGGATTAAGTAGATAATTTTTAAGAGCTGCTAATTCTGACTCATTCATATCTTTATTAACAAGATAGAGTTGAGCCGTATTAACTATTACTTTACTTGAACTTCCTAATAACAGAATTGCTTCTTGAGAACTCGCTGCTCGTTGGTCAAATTGACCAGGCAAAGATTCAATAGCAAAATAGGCATAGTTATCTAAGTCAGTTAAGAGAACCGCTTCATCTAAAAGGTTATCTGTTACTTGTTCTGAAAAAATATGTTTTTCAGCCTTTTCAATTAAATTCTCATCAATTGCAAATACATCATAAACTTGGATGATGCGAAGAGTTTTTAAAGTTTGTAATTGCAGATTATGATTTAATTCTTTCACAAGTGACTCTGCCTTTACCTGAAAATCTTCTTTTTTCTCTACAAAAATACGTTTGTCCATTTTATCTCCAATCCAAGTAGTCCTACACCCTGTAGTAACTAGTTAGCATAATCTATCAGCTGATCTTCTTAGTTTAGTGCTTTTAGTTTGTCATAAACGACTTGATAAACATCAGTTAGACTACCAAGGTTTCTTCTAAACACATCTTTGTCCATATGATTCCCTTGAGAATCCCATAAGCGGCAATTATCCGGTGAAAACTCATCGGCCAAAATAATTTTGCCGTCCTTGTCAAAACCAAACTCAAGCTTAAAGTCAATCAATTTTAAATCAATAGCATTAAACCATTTTGTTAATAGTTCATTAATGTGACGTGTTTCTTCTTTTATATAAGAAATTTGCTCAGCAGTTACAATATCTAAGAGCTTAACATGGTCATCATTCATAAAAGGATCATCTAGCTCATCATTTTTATAGTAGAATTCGATAATTGGATTTGCTAGCGAGGAACCTTCCTTAATACCGAAACGTTTTGAAAAAGAACCAGCAGCCGTATTACGTAAAACAACCTCTAAAGGAATAATGGTTACCTTCTTATTTAATTGCTCCGTTTCTGAAATTTGCTTGATAAAATGCGTTGCAATTCCTGCCTCGTTTAAACGAGTAAAAATAAGAGAAGATATCTTATTATTTAAAACACCTTTTCCTTGGATAGTTTCTTTACGAGCTCCATTTAACATGGTTGCTTGATCCTTATACACAGACTTTATAATATTTTTATCCTCAGTCGAGTAGATATCTTTTGCTTTACCTGTATAAATTAGTTCTTTCATTCTTTATCATTCGCCTTTCTGTGTCTTTTTAATAAAGAATAACATATATCAATGATATATTCAATAAAATATTAACTATACTTTAAATTGTTTTTATAATGTTCGTATTTTAAACAACGCAAAAAGAGGAGCTTTTGCTCCTCTTTTTGTGTCTAGTTTAATTGATTTGAAAGATAAGTAATCATATCACCAACAGTTTTCATATCTTCAGCATCTTCATCTGGGATACTGATGTTGAAATCTTCTTCAACATTAATAATAAATTCTGTTAATTTGATTGAATCAGCATCTAAATCTTTTTCAAAATTAGTTGTTTCATTTATTTCAGGTAATTCGTTAGTTTCAATTTCTTGAATGATTCTTGTTAATCTCTCTAAAATATCATTTCTCGTCATCAGTTTGTATCTCCTTAGCAAATTCCTTAACTAATTGCCCAACAACATCTGTCTCCAGCATAGTGCGGATTTGTTTAATCGTATAAAAAATTGATTTAGCATCACTAGAGCCATGTGATTTTACCACTGGTGCTTTTAAACCAAAAAGTACGGCACCACCAGCACCAGAATAATCTAAGGAATTCTTCATATCTTTTAGACTATCTTTTAGCAGTAAAGCACCTAGCTTAGCTTTAAAACCGCCTGATTTAATTGATGCTTTCAGTTGGGACATAATGCCAATTGCTGTCCCTTCAATTGATTTCAAAACAGCGTTTCCCGTGAAACCATCAGCAACCAAAACATCACAAACACCTGACATTAAATCACGTGCTTCAACGTTGCCAATAAAATTAATATCTTTTTCATCTGTTAATAGAGCAAAAGTTTCTTTACGTAGCGTATCACCTTTCGTCTCTTCTGTTCCATTATTAAGAAGGCCGACACGAGGGTTCTTAAGGCCACGCACATTTTTTGCATAAAAAGACCCTAAGATGGCAAATTGGTGGAGGTGGGCAGCTATATTTTCAGCATTAGCACCAAGGTCCAACATATCAAATCCAACTTGATTGGTGGTTGGTAAAGTTGATAGCAGTCCTGGACGATCGACACCCTTAATTCTTCCTACCACAAACAAACCAGCTGCTAACAGTGCGCCTGTATTACCAGCCGAAAGAACAGCATCAGCCTCCCCATCTTTAACAGCACGAGCTGCTAATACCATAGAGGCATTTTTCTTACGTCTAATGGCCTTAGCTGGCTCATCATCAGAATTAATTTTTTCATCCGTATGGAAAATAGACACTCGGTCAGACTCTTTTAAATACTCTTTAATCTTTGTTTGATCACCATAAAGTTGAACTTCAATATCAGAAAAAGCTTCAATAGCTTGATTGACACCTTCTATAATTGCCTTAGGCGCATTATCGCCACCCATAGCATCAACTGCAATTCTTTTCATCCTTGCTCCTTTTACCATATCATATTAAGATAAAACAATGTAATTATTATAGCACAATCTATAGGACTTTAACACCATCTAGACTAAGAGGGAATTGCTGCGCAGCTCCACCAAAAGAGAGCCTAGCATATGCTAAACTCCCAAAATTAATTATCCTCTGAGCTGGGCTTCATAATTTGTCCCCATGTGGACAAGTCGTCAATAAATTTTTTACTCTTCAGATGAATACCAACGTAATCGTCATACAATTCATCAATAAAGGAACGCAGTTTTGCCTTCATTTCCGGTTTTAAAGAAATAACTTTCAAGTCATCAAAGTGAATAGCTTGAAATTGATCCATGAGATAGATTACATTGGGATCCAAATGATTTCTGTGCACATCTTCCTGATAGTGCTGTGGACAAAGTACTCCAGAATATTTATGCGAAAAATCAAAGGGAAGTCCCGTCCGGTGACAAAAGACACAATCATGAAAATTTAATCTGACGCCAAAACGATCCAAGATTTGAACTTCAAAGATATTAGTCATGACTTCATAATCTAAACCCTCTTCCATTAAATCTAAAGTCTTTTTTAGAAAAGCAAAAAGTTGCGCATCAATTTCACTATCTTTTATGGCCGCATCAGCTAAAGCGTTATATAACTGGCATAGGATAAGGTGAAAATATCCTGATTAATTTTTTTATAAGTTTCAACGTGATTATAATCTTCTATATAAGATAGACCGCTCTCGTTTAACTTTAAGATGAAATCTGCAGCTGTTAGGGGTTGAATGACTGAACTTAACTTGGATTTACCGGCATGCTTAACAAAAAACATCCGTTTCCCAGCTTGCTCCGTGAAAATTTTGACTAACTTATCATCTTCGCGAAAGTTCTTATTATAAAGAACAATACCTTGTGATTGACTAGTTTCCATAATGTGTCATAAAGTTTTTCAAACGAATCATGGCTGATTCAATGGTTATCATACTTGCTGCGTATGATAAACGGACATACCCTTCTCCAAATGGACCAAAAGCAATCCCTGGAATAATAGCAAGTGCTTCTTTTCTTGCTAAATCCTGGCAGAATTTAAAGGAATCATTTTCCCCGAACTCTTCTGGAATCTTGGCAAAGATATAAAATGTCCCATCAGGTTTAATCATTGAAAAGCCCATTTCAGTCATTTTCTCAATTATATAATCACGCCGATTGATGTATTGTTCTTTCATTGGTTGCGTGTCATTTTTACCAACAGTCAATGCTTCAATACCAGCATATTGTGCCATAGTTGTAGCTGCAGTTACCATATACTGGTGACTCTTAATAAGCTGTCCAGCAATAGTCTCATGTGTAAAGATGAAACCAATCCGCCAGCCTGTCATAGCATGAGACTTAGATAAGCCATTGACTAAGATAGTTTGCTCAGGGATAAACTCAGCAATAGAAACATGATTTTGATCAGTATAATTTAATTCAGAATAAACCTCATCACTAACCACAAAAACATTATATTTTGCCAAAACGTCAGCAAATGACTTAATCTCTTCCCTTGAATAAGTGACCCCAGTGGGATTAGTTGGATAATTAAGCAAGACTGCTTTTACTTTCTCTCCTTGGGCAATAAGGGCCTCCTCTAAAACCTCAGGAGTAAGTACAAAGTTATTTGGAGTGGTATCAATTTCGACAATCTTAGCTCCCGCCAGAGTCACAATAGGATCGTACCCGGGGTAGGCTGGCGCAGGAAGTAAAACAATGTCATCCTCTTCTAAAATAGCCATCAGAGAAGCTGATAAGGCCTCTGTTGCCCCAATAGTTACCATAACCTCTGTCTCAGGGTTATAATTCAAATTATATTTAATCTTAACAAAATCAGCAGCTGCTTGTCGTAGGGCAAGCAGTCCACTCATTCCTGTATAGTGCGATTGATTGTCATCTATAGCTTTCTTAGCTGCTTCTTTGACATGGTCAGGCGTACTAAAATCTGGCTCGCCCAAAGTTAATTTTAAAATACCTGGTACATCAGAAATGGATTGATCAAATTGACGAATCAATGAAATTTCAATCTTATCTAAATTCTTATTAAAACGATTACGTAAATCCATATGGGACCTCCCACAAAATAATACTACCATTATACACAAAATTCTGATAATTTTATAGTTCTTCACATTAATTTCGCAAAAAAAGAGTAGTCACTATGACTACTGAAAGTTCTAAAATGAAGTTGGCCACTTAAAGGGTATCAAAAAACATCTCAGAGAGATATAATTGTAATCTACCACAACAACAATTGGAAGGT
>NZ_JRQN01000014.1 GCF_000785785.1 Streptococcus uberis | reverse complement strand
AAAAAATACTAGATTATAAATCTCCTAAAGAGTTTTTACTAAATGGCTAACTTGAACTTGTAATTTGCCAAAATTAAGGATTCTTTCCATTTACCAAGCATAGTTTGGTTCAACACAAGTTAGCATGGCTTGAAGCAATTCAGCTAGTGTTACTTTTTTAAGACCGCCATAAGTGGAATCGATGACTGCATAAGAAGGATCATGATAATAAATATATTCTACATCTTTTCCATCTTTACTTAATTGGTAACCTATTCCAATGACATTATGTTCCCCATTTTTTCCAGGATAGATCTTTGAAACTTCAAACGTGTAATACATGGGAAAAGCATCTTTGATATTTTAAGTTAAAATCAATAACAAACAAGCTCTTATTTTTTTAATAAAAATTTTATATAGTTTATTACCCATATTGCTAATTTATATCCTAAAAATATTGATATTGGAAAGAATATTGCTGTTTGTATGGAATCATAGAGTATTGGAAAAAAATAATTGGCAATTGAAAATAATGTAAACAGGAAAAAAATAACGATAAAGATTTTGAAATTTGACATAATTTATTCTGCTGATATTCCCCCAATACCAATTTTTATTCCTTTTCCATTGAAAGCCGCATCACTCATTGCTTGTAAAATAGAAGCTGCTCCGAACCATCCTACGATACCTCCAATAATAGTTCCTATACCAGGATAAAATGATAGCAGCGCAGACATTGATCCTGCGATAACCCCCGGACCGTAACTAGCTGCTAAATTAACAATATTCATAACTTCGGTATATGATAAATGGATGTATCCTCCACTAAAACTGGCTTTTGGAATCATAACTGGAGTTGTAAGGACTATATTATAGTTTGCTATTGAATTAGTAATAAAAGTAAGATCATCATCACTTAAATTATACTTGTTTTTAATAAACTTAGTATTATGATTAAGATATAACTCCCCATTAGCTGTTAAAGCTAGTTCTTCGCCAATAGTAAACATCAGATTAAGTTTTCGGTTTTGTTCTGGAGTAAGGTCACTTAGACGAATATCAGGTTGACCAGCTTTTAATATTGGTTTAGGTGCTAGAGTACTTGGGGTATTTGCGTAAACAGATGTTGCGCTAGGTAATATTGACTTGCAGATAAAACTGCCACAGATTTAGTTGTTTTTTTCATAAAGAATTTCCTTTATATATTACTTTCATTAAGTTACATTTGTATTTGGTATTATAAAATATTTCCTTTCTAACCTTAAACTTCTCTATTATTCTGTTCAGGATTATTGTGTCAGTTTTTGTACATTAGTATCAGTCCTTTCTTTTTCAAATGAGTCAATTAGTTATCCTCATCTAATCATTCGAAAAGACACACCAATTTTTATCTGGAAATTTACCTTTTAGTAAAACGTAAATTTTCTAAAAAACAAAATTAATAAGATAGTGGCTATTCTTAAATTCTTTACTCAGCCATGATTCAGAAAATCCGAATTTTTATGTGTTTATTATATACTGTCCCATAACTGAAATCAAGGACATCTCTGTCACAATTAAAAAAGTTATATGATCTGCTACCAATGATTAGAATCATTCCTAACCTTAGTTGTACAGAACGTATAACTACATGTCATTATTTAAAATTACAATCTTCTTCATGATCATTAATCATTCCGGAAGCTTGCATGAAAGAATAGATTGTTGTTGGTCCTAAAAATTTGAAACCTCGTTTTTTTAAGTCCTTAGCTAGACTCACTGATAAATCAGTTTGAGTTGGTACTGGATGTTTATGGTTTACAAGGTTGTCAATCGGTTTTCCACCTACAAAATCCCAGAGATAAGCATCAAAGCTACCAAATTCTGCTTGTACTTTTTGCACAGCTTGGGCATTATTGACAGTTGCTGCAAGTTTCAGTTTATGGCGGATAATTTGTGGATTCTCTAAAGCGGCAGCCATTTCGTCTTGACTAAACTGAGCCACACAACTAATGTCATAGTTATGAAAAACTGCATTAAAGGCTGGCCTTTTTCGCAAAACGGTCAACCAAGAAAGTCCTGCCTGATAAGATTCTAAGCAAAGCAATTCAAAAAGTGCTTGATCATCATGTATTGGTTTGCCCCACTCAACATCGTGGTAATCGCAATAGAGAGGATTGTCAGTAGGTACCCAAGAACAGCGTTTCATAGATTAACCTTTCATTAACATTTTCAGCGCAGATTTGATATATTGCTCAGCTGTTTCGTCAGTTCCCTCAAAGAAGGCACGGATTTTCTTCAATTCAGTTGCTTTATAACCTAGAGCCAGGAGAGCCTCGATAGCTTCATCAAGCTGTTGATTACCAGCAGCACTTGCCTTACTTGACAGTGCCTTGTCACTTGGTGCTTCGACAAATTTCCCAGATAAGTCTAAAATCATTTGCTGCGCTGTTTTCTTACCAATTTTAGGGAACTTCATTAAGTATTTGATGTCACTGTTATCAATGGCCATTACTAATCCTTGGTTGTCGTCGACGGCGACAATAGCTAGCGCTGTCATTGGACCAATTCCTGAAACCGAGATAAGTTTAAGAAAGACATCTTTTTCCTCTTCTGTGTGAAAACCAAATAAGAGGTGAGCGTCCTCACGAATGACCTGGTGTAAATAAATAGTGACCTTCTGATTGACACTGTCAGAAAAACTATAGGGATTTGCAACATAGATAATATAGCCCAAACCGTTAGCTTCGACCACAATATATTTAGCAGTAATTTTAGTTAATTGACCTTTTATATAATCAAACATCTTAAACCTTTTTCTTCATTTTGGCGGATAGGACAATTAAGTAAAGTCCTAAAGTGGCAATAATAATAAATGCAATTTGGACGCCTAGACGACCTGTAAAGTGACTGATAGAAACTGTAAACCCAGCTAAGATTGCTCCTAAAGGCTGAGCCATTGAGACAAAGCCTGTATAGGAACCAATCTTTGACTGGTCCATCATTTCTGCTCGCAAGACCTGATTGGCTGGAACATTAATCATTTCTCCTATTGTAAAAATAATTACAGCAAGCCAAATCCAAATAAACTGGTTAAAAGAGAATGATAATAACATGCCAAATGAAAAGACAAGTGAACCAATAATTAATTGTTGTAATAAATCCCATTTTTCAGTTAATCTATTGACGAACGCCATTAAGGTAACTATTAAGGCTGTGTTGGTCAGAACCATTAATGACAACATCTTAGCACTGGTGATGGTATAGCCAAAAAGTTCTGTTGGTACAAAATGCAATTTGAGGTGTACAGGAACATAATTATCCATTTGCATCCAGATACATGAAAAGAGAATTGAACCAATGGTAAAGACGACAAAAGCTTTATCATTAAGCACTTGTCGATAATTCTTAAAAGTCCCAATAATACCGGTCTGGTGTTCAAATTGCTGGTCCGCTGGCTTAGTCTCCGCAAATTTATAGAAGGCAATAAAGAAACATCCCAAATTAACAATAAAAAGAGCTATCAATAATTCCCAAAAATAGTGGTCATAGAATAATCCGGAAATACCTGCTCCAAACATGACCGCAATATTAATAAACCAATAATTGATGGTGTAGACAAATCGTCTGTTGCTATTGTCTGTCAAGTCAATTAACATGGCTTCATAAGCTGGAGCATAAAATGATGAGGATAATTCTACCAATAAAATCCCAACAAAGGTAATCCAGGGAAGTAGGTGTCCTGGAATATTTGCCACTATCGTTAATAACCAATCTAGGGTGGAACCTACTGAACCAATGACAACAACCTTCTTTCGACCAATAGCATCTGATAAGTGACCACCATACAGGCTACCAACAAAACCAGTTAAACTGGTCACTATCATTAGAATACCTGTCCAAAATGTTCCAAAAAACTAGTATAATACATTGCCATAAATGGGAAAATGCTACTGCCTAAGGTTATTGTAATAAAGCGTACAAGCTGTCTAATCTGAATATCTCTGGATAGTTTGAAAAAATCTTTCATGATTTTCTTTCTAATATTTTCCTAAATCTCTCAAGCTAGTGTGATTTTCTTGAATCCGTCTGAACATTTTTTCCATATCCGCCTTGCTAAAGTTGATAAGAACAGGACGTCCATGTGGACAGTTATATGGATTTTTGCATTGGGCTAATTGCAAGAGTAATTGGCGTGCTGAGTAGTCATCTAAACTATGGTTTGCTTTAATGGACCGTTTACAACTCATCATGATGGCCAACTCTGCGCGATAGGTTTTAATGGAGACATTGTTGGTCAATAAGAGCATATCACACATTTCATAGACCCCGGATTCAATCTCGTCTTCTTTCATCCAAATGGGGTGTTCTCTGAGAATAAAAGTATTTTGACCATATTCTTCTAAGTTTATGCCAACTTGATTGAGTAAAGGCATTTTTTCTTGTAAGTTAATGAAATCTGATCCTGAAAACTCAAACAAATAAGGCACTAGCAATTGCTGTAAACTATTGTCAACCTGACCAATCTTCTCACGGTAATACTCATATTTAACACGTTCTTGAGCAGCATGTTGGTCAATGATAAACAAACCCTCATTTCCTTGAGCAAAAAGATAGGTTCCGTGCATTTGACCAAAATAATCTAATTCAGGGAAAACAGAAGCTTCTTCATTTTCCAGATTTTCAATTAGTTTTGATAATTTTTTCTGATTAGATAAATCTAAATCTGGGTGATTGACATCATCTTCATCCATTATGACCCGACTAGCATGCTTGACAGAGAATGAAGGACTCGGCTCTTCAACTACAGGATCAACTTCCTCTTCTCTCTTTACACCGCTGTCAACTACTTTACTTTGACTAGATTGGTTAGCTAGCTCTTCTTTGCTGCTATCAACAGTAAAGAAATCCCCTTTTTCTTTATCATAATAAAGTTTATTGGCTTGTAAAGGTAAGCTAGTTTGTTCATATTTAGTTTTATTTCTTGTCGTTGACTTGGCTAAATTTTCTAAAGCATCAGGAATCAAATCCTGTAAACGAAGACTCTCTGAAATTGCTGAACTAATTAGGCCCATCAACTCACGTTCTTTTGAGATTCGCACCTCCTGTTTGGTTGGATGGACGTTTACGTCAGCTAAATAAGGATCAATTTGAATATCAATAACGACAATTGGAAAACGCCCAACCATTAATTTTGAACCATAACCATCTAAAATTGCTCTGTTCAAGAGGAAATTTTTGATATATCGTCCATTAATTAATATAGTGATATAATTCCGATTTGCCCTGGTTAATTCAGGTAAACTAACATAACCCGAAACCTCAAAATCCAAATCAGCAGTTGAAATCTCAACCATTTTCTTAGCCGTATTAATCCCATAAATACCTGCAATAGCTTGTTTTAAATCAGAGGTTCCAGATGTCTTGGTTAACTCCCTGCCATCACAAATTAATGTAAAGGCTACTTCTGGATGAGCTAAACTGAGACGATTGACAACGTCCACAATATGCGCAAGCTCAGCTTGCAGACTCTTCATGTATTTCAAACGAGCAGGAGTGTTGAAAAAGAGATCTTCAACTTTAATTTTTGTTCCTACAGGTGTTGAGACTGGTTCAATTGATTCAATTTCGCCACCTTTAGAAACTAGCTGATTCCCATGTTCTGCTTCAGCTGTCGCTGATTTAATCGTCAGTAAACTAATAGAAGCAATTGAAGGAAGAGCTTCACCACGAAAACCCAAGGTCCTAATTCGGAATAGATCACTTTGACTTTTTATTTTACTAGTTGCATGACGTAACAAACTAAGAGGAAGGTCTTCTTTTGACATCCCTTCCCCATTATCCGTAATGGTAATTGATTTAAGGCCTGACTCTTCAATCTCTATAGTAATTTGACTACTCTTAGCATCAATAGCATTCTCGACCAATTCTTTAACAACACTAGCTGGCCGTTCAATAACTTCACCAGCTGCGATCTGATTGGCGAGAACTTCTGGTAATTCCACAATCTTTTGCATCTTACTTTTTCCTCGCATTCTTATGGTCTATTATAACATAAAGCAAAAGGGCAATCTTCTATCAGATTGCCTCTTCTTATAAGTTCTTTTTCAGTTCATAGAGGGCTGTCATGGCCTCCATTGGGGTCATATTGACAACATCCATGGCTTTCAATTGCTCAATGACTGAGTTTACATCGCCTTCTGGGGCAAAGAGATCCAATTGTTGATTCTTGTCAGACTGTGCTGGTTGGGATTCCTCAGCATTAGCAACCCGTGTCAACTGAGTGGATTGGCCTTCTAGTTTTTGGAGAATAGCATCCGCTCGGTCTAGCAGTTCTTTTGGTAGCCCTGCAATTTTGGCCACGTGGATTCCGTAGGCTTATCCGCCGGCCCCTGAGCAATCTTATGTAGGAAGGTTACTTCCCCTTTTTCTTCCAAGGTTGCAACGTGCACATTTGTCAGGCTTATTAACCGGCTTGACAGCTCTGTCAACTCATGGTAATGGGTAGCAAACATAGTTTTTGCTCCCACGTGGTCATGGATAAACTCAATAATGCTTGAGCTAGCGCCATGCCATCATAAGTTGCTGTCCCTCTTCCCAATTCGTCAAACAGAATTAAGGACCGTGGGCTTGCGCCTTTAATGGCTTGATTGGCTTCCATCATTTCGACCATGAAGGTTGACTGGCCAGAAATCAAGTCATCAGCTGCACCAATGCGTGTATAAATAGCATCAAAAACAGGGATCTCTGCAAGATCTGCTGCCACATAGGAACCCATTTGTGCCATAATACTGGTCAAAGCAAGTTGTCGCATATAAGTCGATTTACCACTCATATTAGGTCCTGTAATGAGTTGGATATTGGTATCTTGATCAAATTGAATGGTGTTGGGAATATACTCTTTGACGCCCATCACTTTTTCAACCACTGCGTGTCGACCGTTTATAATATTAATTTCTTGATGGTCAGTGAAAGTTGGTCGGATAAAGTGATTCTTCTCAGCAATAACTGCTAGACTCTGAAGGACATCAACAGCAGCTAAGGACTTTGCTAAGTGCTGAAGACGATCAATATAACTTTCAACACGCGTCCTTAATTGCATAAAGATATCATACTCAAGAGTTGACGACTCTTCTCTGGCTTCCAACATTTGTCCTTCAATTTTAGCTAATTCTGCGGTGCCATAGCGTTCAGAATTTTTTAAGGTTGCTTTCCTAAAGAAATGATCTGGAACAAGTGACAAGTTGGAGTTGGTCACATGGAAATAATAACCATCTTTTTTATTGTAATCAATTTTAAGATTGTTAATACCACTTGCTTGGCGCTCTTTCATTTCAATGTCAGCTATCCAGCCAGTACCTTCTTTCATGACTTTTCGATAGTGATCTAATTGTTGGTCAAAACCAGTTCTGATGATATTGCCTTCACTAATAGTTGCTGGCGCATCTGGGGCAATAGCCGATTGAATCAGGTGTTCTAATTCTGGTATTGGATCTATCCCTGCAATCAGCTCCTCTAAATGAGGACTAGCCATACTTTCCAAGATTGCCTTAATTGTTGGTACTTGGGCTAGGGTATGTCCCAATTGCAAGAGATCTTTGGGATTAACTTTACCAAATGAAACACGGCTTGACAGTCTTTCAATATCATAAACGCCTTTTAAGCTATCACTTAAATCTGATCGTTCAATGAAGTTATCCAGGAAAACTTGAATAATTTCTTGACGCTGTATAATTGCCTCTTTACTGATTAGAGGATGATCAATCCAAGCTCGTAGAAGACGCATCCCCATTGCAGTCTTGGTTTGGTCTAATAACCAGTAGAGACTACCATGTTTCTTTCCAGTCCTAGCATTTTCTAATAAGTCCAAACTTGATTTAGTCGCATAGGACATTTGTAAATAGTCTTTTATTTCATAGTGCACTATTTTTTGCAAATGAATTAAGTCACGCATTTGCGTGTGGTGAACATAGGCTAGTAATTTACTTGCGACCATTTTTTCAATAGCTGAGAGATTATTATCTAGCAGTTTGCTACCATCTATTTCTTCTGTTTCATAAGATAGCAAGAGATTGTATTGTTTAACTAAAATCTCTTCTTCTTGATCAGTTAGTTCATATCCAACCAGAACTTCTCTGGCTTTCAAATTTAAGATTTCACTGCAGATGCTTGCAAAATCTTCTAAAGCAGTTACAAAGAATTCCCCAGTAGCTAGGTCCATATAGGCTAATCCATAATTGCTACCATTATAGTCAATGGCTACTAAGAAGTTATTGGAACTTGTTGGTTTGGCTGAATCAACAACTGTTCCCGGAGTAATCACTTGGACCACTTCACGTTTAACAACGCCGACAGCTTTTTTGGGATCTTCCATTTGTTCGGCAATAGCTACTTTATAACCTTGTTCAATTAAGACATCGATATATTGTTGTGCTGAATGGTGAGGTACGCCTGCCATTGGAATTGGGTTTTCAGCATTTTTATTGCGACTGGTTAAGCCAATTTCTAGTATTTGTGCTGCTTTAACAGCATCTTCATAAAATAATTCGTAAAAGTCACCCATCCTAAAAAGCAAAAAAGCATCTGGATAATTTTCTTTTATGTCCAGATACTGTTGCATTCCAGGAGAAACTTTAGGTTCGGTCATCCTTCATCTCCTTATTAATTTTCTCTTCAATGGTTTTGGTTACATATTGAATTAAATCACTGGCATCTTGCATTTTTTGTCTATAATCATCAATTAATAGCTGATTTTCTAAGCTATCTTGCAATTTTCTAGCTTCCATCTCTGACTGTTTAGCCGCATTTGTTTTTTCAAATTTATTAAATAAGAGGGCATTCTGCTGATTAAATTTCATCAAATAAGCATCCTTCTTATATTTTTCTAAAAACTGGCTATTTTGACTAATAGCTTTAAAATCCTTAATGCTACTGTGGTTCTCGATTGCCTCAATTAATTGGTTTAATGACTCTTGATAATGTGTCATAGGCTGGCAGCCAGATCTTTTTCATATCTTTGGGCAATTTCTTCATTGCGACAAATAATTAATAAGGTATCTGCGCCAGCAATTGTTCCCAAAACATCATCAATATTATCACTATCAACTAGGTTAGCTAAAACATCTGCCTCCCCAAGATTAGTATGTAAGACAAGCATAAAACCAGCTCGGTCAACCTTTTGAACATAGTATCTAACATCAGGACTAAAAGGTGTTGCCATTGGTTCTGATAAACTATAATATAATTTTCCCTTATCATCTCGTAATTTTAAGAGACCTATCTCTCTTAAATCTCTTGAGAGTGTTGCTTGGGTCACACTTATTCCTTCTTTTTGAAGGTAGGCTTTAATGTCTTCTTGGGTTCCAATATGCTGAGTTTGAATAATCTGCTTAATATGATTTTGACGCTCAATTTTATTCATAAGATTCCACCCTAATTGTATAATTATCCCCTAGATTATATCAAATTTCTCTTTTTTTTTCATCTTATTCTTATTAATTTTTAGGATATATCAATATATTTTACAGAGCAAATTGACTTTTTATCTATTTTTTCCAAAAATATTGTTTTTCTATCAAAATTTCGAGCTTTTTATTAATTGACTGTTTTACTGCTCAGATTTATGGTATAATTTCTCAATCGATTGCTCGTTTATTTTATTAAAATATGATAAAATGAAGTGACAAACTATTTTAGGAGAATACAGATGGATACTAAAACTCTCGTTGCAAATGAAATTGCAAAAGTTGTTCCAGACTTGGAACAAGATACCATTATTAACTTAATTGAAACACCAAAAAATTCTGAAATGGGTGACTTAGCCTTTCCAGCCTTTAGCTTGGCAAAAGTCCTTCGTAAAGCCCCTCAAATGATTGCAAGTGAGCTTGCTGAAAAAATTAATGCAGATCAATTTGAAAAAGTTGTTGCTGTGGGTCCATATATTAATTTTTTCTTAGATAAAGCACTCATCTCACAAGAAGTATTGAAGGAAGTTATTACTGAAAAAACTGATTTTGGTCAACAACACATTGGAGATGGTCAAAATATTACTCTAGACATGTCTAGTCCAAACATTGCTAAACCTTTCTCAGTAGGCCACTTACGTTCAACAGTTATTGCTGATTCAATTAGCTCAACTTACAGAAAATTAGGCTATAATACTTTCAGAATCAATCACTTAGGTGACTGGGGTAAACAATTTGGGATGTTGATTGTTGCTTACAAGTTATGGGGTGATAAAGCTACTGTTGAGGCAGATCCCATTGCTGAACTTTTGAAATTGTATGTCCGTATCAATGCCGAAGCAGAAGAAAAACCTGAGCTTGACGAAGAAGCACGTCAATGGTTCAAGAAACTTGAAGATGGCGATGAAGATGCTTGGGAGCTTTGGAAATGGTTCCGTGATGAAAGTTTAATTGAGTTTAATCGTATTTATGACAAATTAAACGTTTCCTTTGAACATTTCCATGGTGAGTCTTTCTACAATGACAAAATGGATGAAGGAATCCAAATCCTTGAAGAAAAAGGGTTACTAAAAGAATCAAAAGGTGCTCAAATTGTGGATCTTGAAAAATATGATCTTCCACCAGCACTAATCAAAAAATCGGATGGTGCTACACTTTACATCACTCGTGATATGGCGACAGCTATGTACCGTAAACGTACATTTAATTTTGTAAAAAATATCTATGTTGTAGGTCAGGAACAGTCTCATCACTTTAAACAACTTAAAGCAGTTCTTAAAGAAATGGGATTTGACTGGTCTGACGACATGGTTCACGTTTCATTTGGTCTAGTAACTAAGAATAAGAAAAAATTATCAACACGTAAAGGTAATATCATCTTACTTGAACCAACACTTGACGAAGCAGTTGCTCGTGCTCTTACTCAGATTGAAGCAAAAAACCCTAATTTGGAAAACAAAGAAGAAGTTGCAAAACAAGTTGGTATTGGTGCCATTAAATTCTATGACTTGAAAACTGATCGTGACAACGGCTATGACTTCGATTTAGAAGCGATGGTATCATTTGAAGGTGAAACTGGTCCTTATGTTCAATATGCCTATGCACGTATTCAGTCAATTTTACGCAAAGCTAATTTTACTCCAGATGCTAGTGCCAACTATTCACTAAATGACTCTGAAAGCTGGGAAATTATCAAGTTATTGCAATCATTCAGTAAAATAATCAAACGTTCTGCTGATAAATATGATCCTTCAATCATTGCAAAATATGCTATCCAGTTAGCCCAAGCGTTTAACAAATACTATGCACACACTCACATTCTTGATGAGAGTGATGAA
The DNA here is from genome assembly GCF_000785785.1 of Streptococcus uberis. Taxonomy (GTDB): domain Bacteria; phylum Bacillota; class Bacilli; order Lactobacillales; family Streptococcaceae; genus Streptococcus; species Streptococcus uberis_A. The sequence continues at coordinate 43,019 of NZ_JRQN01000014.1, read as the reverse complement.
CGTGACAGTAGATTAGCCCTATGCTACTCAACCGGTATCGTCCTTAAAGAAGCCCTTCGTCTACTTGGCGTTGAAGCACCAGAAAAAATGTAAAAAAAAACAGTTCCTTGTGAACTGTTTTTTTTAGACTGGCTTATCATAATTCTTGCGGCGAATTTTGAAATCTGAACTAATCACTTCATCAACATCAACAATTGAAATAAAGGCATCCGGATCAAGATCAGCCAAAATCCGTTTAACATCTCTTACTTCATTTGGACTTAAGGTAATATACATGACATTGTACTCATTTCCAGAGTAAGCCCCTTCACCTTTCAAATAGGTAACCCCTCGATTTATTTCTGTTAGAATTGCTGAGGCAGCTGCTTTAGAATGTTTTGTAATGATTATCATACCACGAATAGTGTAGCCTCCATTTTGTACAACTGTAATGACTTGACTAAATACAAATGAAGCGACCAAAGTATACAGCATATGTTTCAAATCAATATATGATAAGGATGCTACTAAGACCAAGGCATCAATGAAAAGCAAAGTCTGGCCCAACTTAATTCCAAACTTTTCTTCTGCAATACGACCAATAATATCAGTCCCACCAGTCGTTGCTCCATAACGAAAAACAATGCCACTACCAAGTCCTGCACACAGACCTGCAATAACAGAAACTAACATCATATCTTGTTCTAATCCCATAGCAATAGGAATCTTCTGCCAGAGCCAGATGAAAATAGACATTGTAACTGTTCCATATATTGTCAAGAAGAGCGACCGCTTCCCAAAAATTTTAGCCCCTAAAATAAATAAAGGAATGTTTAGAATTAGAGATGAATAAGCTGGATTGATACCTATCATGGCATGCAAAATCAAGGTAATACCGGCTACTCCACCTTCTGCCAATCGATTTGCCATATTAAAATTAACAAAGCCAAAGGCATAGATAGCTACTCCAAGTGTTATCAGCACTAGTTTTCTTAGTTTATTTAAGACTTCCATATTAGTCATTACCTTACCTCATACTTCCACAAAAAACTAGTTGCTTCAATATGAGGCAAACTAGCTATTTCTTCTTTTTCCGATTTCTCGGTCTATTAATAATAAAATCAGGACTATTAATTTCATCCATATCAAAAATTGATATAAAAGCTCTTGGGTCAATTTCATTAACAACAGCTTTCAGTTCTCGAACATCAGTTCGACTTAGAGCTGCATAAATTACTTTCTTTTCTTTTGCAGAGTAAGCCCCTTCACCATTCAAATAGGTTAACCCTCTACCCAGTTCATCCATAATAAATGCGGAAATTTCAGAGTAACATTCTGACACGATAATGGTTCCTCGAACAGAATAGCCACCATTTTGAACCAAATGTGCGATGCGTCCATACATAAAACTTGCTATCAATGCGTACATCATATCGGGTAAAGAAATATAGGTTAAAGAAACAATCATGACAAAAACATCTATTCCTAGCAGAGCTTGGTTTAACTGTAAACCAAATTTAGTTTCTACCATTTTAGCAATAATGTCAGCTCCACCGATTGTACCGCCTGTCCGGAAGACTATCCCACCGCCAATACCACCAATAATCCCTGCCATTAGTGAAACCACTAAGCTGTCATGATCTAAATCAATCTTCAGAGGAATTTGTTGAAACACCCAAACAAAGAGGTACATCGAAACAATTCCTGTGACAGTATAGACCGTTGATCGTTTTCCAAAATATTTGATGCCAAGAAAAACTAAGGGAAGGTTAATCAAATAACCTGTAATAGTTGGATTAATATTAAAGAGTGCCCTAGCAACCAATGTTAAACCTGCTAAGCCATTTGCGGCAATCCTATTTGCCATATAGAAATAAACAAATGCAAAAGCATAAATTCCTGCTCCTAAAATAATAAAGCAGAAATTTTTGATTTGTAACTTATGATCTATAGGCATATTATCTCCTGTTTTTTCTAATCATCAACAAACTTACCAATAATACGTACATTCTCTGCAATTGATATAAAAGCATTAGCATCAGCTTTGGCCATGATACATTTAAAATAGTTATATTCTTCTTGTGTTAAGATTGTTATCAATACTGATTTATGAATATGTTTGTAAGTTCCTTCTGCATCATTGATACAAGTTACTCCTCGATGAAGTTTCTTATGAATTGCAGCAATAACGCGATCAGGATGCTCTGTCACAATCATTGCCTGCATTTTTTTCTGCTTAGTATACAAAGCATCAGTCACACGGCTAGAAACGAAGATCGAAACCATTGAGTAAAGAGCATATTGCCAACCAAAAATAATCCCCGCTATTATGAGAATAACGCCATTGACTGCCAATGAAATACTACCGACGTCTCGTCCTGTTGACTTTCGCAGTGTTAACCCGACAATATCAGTCCCACCACTTGAAATTCTTGACCGTAGGGAATAACCAATCCCTAACCCCATCACCAATCCCCCAAAAATAGCATTAATTAAGGGATCGGTGGTTAAGGTAATCTGTGGCATTAATTGGATAAAAAGGGAGCTCATACTAACTGTGATAAAAGTAAAAATGGTAAATTTATGACCAATTTTATACCAAGCTAGTAACATTAGTGGCACATTTATGATGTAGTAAGCAACAGAAATTGGAAATACAAACCCAAAAAATCTATCCGACAAAGCAGATACAATCTGTGCCAAACCTGTTGCCCCACTGGCATAGACATGACCTGGTTGGTAAAAAATATTAACAGCAATACTGGATAAAATCCCGTAAAGTAAAGAAGCTGAAATCTTCTCTGCATATTTTTCCTTAGAAATACTTCTTAATGTATTTAATAAACCAACACGTTTGGCGCCTCTACTAATCACGTATTTTACCCGTTTTTTATAGGGACTTTTCTTATAAATAGTTTTTTTATAAGTTGTTTTTTTAATCATGATTTTGTATTTGTAAACTTAATTCCTCTAATTGTTTAACAGAAACTGAACTTGGCGCTTGTGTCATTGGGTCTGACGCTTTATTATTTTTAGGGAAAGCAATCACTTCACGGATATTATCTTTGCCTGCTAATAACATAACAAAACGGTCAAGTCCAATGGCCAATCCACCGTGTGGTGGGAACCCATAATCCATGGCTTCTAACAGGAAGCCAAATTGTTCATTGGCATCTTCTTCTGTAAAGCCTAGGGCTTTGAACATGTTTGCTTGCATGTCTTTTTGATTAATACGAAGGCTACCGCCACCTAATTCATAACCATTAAGAACAATATCATAGGCTACGGCGCGAACTTTGGCAAGATCGCCATTTAAGTAGTCGACTGTTTCTTTTGTTGGCAAGGTGAATGGGTGGTGAGCTGACATATAGCGATTTTCTTCTTCAGACCATTCAAACATTGGCCAGTCAACAACCCATAAGAAATTAAATTGTGATTGATCGATTAAATCTTGTTCTTTAGCAATGCGTGTCCTTAACGCACCTAGTGTATTATTAGCTACTTCTAAACTATCTGCCACAAAAAGGATTAAATCGCCTTCACCAGCAACTAAGTGACTTGTTAATTGATCAGCAACTGGCACTAAGAATTTAGAAACTGGACCAGTTAATTGTCCATCAACAACTTTTGACCAAGCTAAGCCTTTGGCACCAAATTGTTTAGCGTACTCAGTCAATTTATCAATGTCCTTGCGTGAGTAGCTGTCTGCTTTGCCTTTGACAACAATTGCTTTTACTGTTTCTGCTTGAGAGAAGACTTTAAAGTCAACATCCTTTACAAGTTCAGTAAGGTCTTGTAAAAGCATCTCAAAACGGGTATCTGGTTTATCTGAACCATATTGGTTCATTGCTGTGTCATAAGCCATCCGTGGGAAAGGTAGCGTAACATCAATACCTTTTGTTTCTTTCATGACTTTAGAAATCATACCTTCAACAATATCTTGAATCTCATTGTCATCAAGGAATGATGTTTCTAAGTCAACTTGGGTAAATTCTGGTTGACGGTCACCGCGAAGGTCCTCATCACGGAAGCATTTAACAATTTGATAATAACGGTCAAAGCCTGAGTTCATCAACAACTGTTTTGTGATTTGTGGACTTTGTGGTAAGGCATAAAAATGGCCTTGGCTAACACGACTTGGCACCAAGTAATCACGCGCACCCTCAGGTGTTGATTTTGTTAACATTGGTGTTTCCACATCAATAAATTCTAAGTCATCAAGATAATTGCGGATTGAATGGGTTACCTTAGCACGTAATTTGAAATTTTCTAACATCTCTGGACGGCGCAAATCAAGATAACGATAACGTAAGCGCGTGTCATCACTGACTTCCACTTGGTCTTTGATTTCAAATGGCGTTGTTTTAGAAGTATTCAAAATAGTTAAACTTATTACTTTCAGTTCAACTTGTCCAGTTGCTAAGTTGTCGTTGGCTTGTTGACGCGCTTCAACTTGACCAGTTACTTCAATCACATATTCACTTCGTAAACCTTCAGCCATAGCCATAAGCTCACTTGAAACTTCCTCTGGATTAATAACAAGCTGCATGATTCCTTCACGATCTCGTAAGTCGATAAAAATAAGACCACCTAAGTCTCTACGACGACTTACCCAACCTTTTAGGGTGATTTCTTGTCCGATATGTTCTGATCGAACACGTCCTGCATACATGCTTCGTTTCATTCTATTACTCCAATACTTTTTTAGTCCCTACCATTATAACAAAAAGGCACTAAAAACCCCACCTTTTACGAGGACTTTCTGAAAATCATTGAGAAGATTATGGTTCACAGTTTTACAAACAGAAAAAGACGTGAAAACTCTCACGTCTCCTCTATTTTTAATTTAGTTTTGCTAGCACAGCTGCAAAGTCAGTCATTAATTCTTCAAAAGTTACCGCTAACTCTTGACGCGTTTGATTGTTTTTGATGGTCACCTTACCAGCCTCAACTTCACTGTCACCTAAAGTGATAATGGCTTTAGCTTTAAAGACATCCGCGGACTTGAATTGTGCTTTAATCTTACGACCTAGATAGTCACGTTCTGCTTTAAATCCTTGACGACGGATGGCATGAATTAACTCTAGGGCTTTGCTATTGGCCCCATCCCCAAGAACAGCCATATAAAGGTCTAAGTTTTCTTCAATTGGAAGCTCAATTCCTAATTTGTCGATAATCATTAGGAGACGCTCTAAGCCAAGTCCAAAGCCGAATGCAGCTGTTTCTGGTCCATCGAAGTAGGTTACTAAACCATCATAACGACCGCCACCACAAACTGTCAATTCAGATCCTTCAATTTCGGTGATGACTTCAAAAATCGTGTGATTATAATAATCCAAACCACGAACCATATTAGTGTCAATCGTGTAAGAAATACCTAACATATCTAACATGTCACGAACACCGTCAAAGTGAGCCTGACTTTCTTCATCCAAGAACTCTAAGATAGATGGCGCATTTTTAACGGCTTCAATATCCTCTTTTTCTTTAGAATCCAAAACCCGTAACGGATTTTCTTCTAGACGACGTTGACTATCTTTTGATAAATTTGCTTTTAGTGGTGTTAAAAAGTCAATTAACGCTTGGCGATAAGCTGTGCGACTTGAAGGATTTCCTAAGCTGTTAATCGACAGTTTCAGATTAGGGATACCAAGTGCATCAAACAAATCATAGGCCATAGCCATTGTTTCAACATCTGTAGCAGGATTAGCTGAACCAAAGCATTCTACCCCAATCTGATGGAATTGACGAAGGCGACCTGCTTGTGGACGTTCATAACGAAACATTGGTTCAATATAGTACATTTTAAGTGGCTTTTGCACTTCTGGAGCAAATAGTTTATTTTCCACATATGAACGCACAACAGGAGCTGTACCTTCTGGACGTAAAGTAATGTGACGACCACCTTTATCATTAAAGTCATACATTTCTTTAGAAACAATATCAGTCGTATCACCAACTGAACGACTGATGACTTCATAGTGTTCAAACATAGGTGTTCTAATTTCACCATAATTGTACTTTTTAAATGTTTCACGTGCAACTTGTTCAACATACTGCCATTTGGCAGCTTCTGCAGGAAGAATATCCTGAGTTCCTTTTGGTTTTTGTAATTTCATTTGATAAGATACTTGGAGTTTTCGAGCTATAACCAACTGTTATGAATAGCAAAACATTGTCCTTGCCATCCCCCTTAACTCTATCCTTTCTTTAACATTTAATCATTATTATTTTACCACAATTTACCTATGCTAACACTAATCACGAAGATCAAATTTTCGCAGATTTCCAAATTGTCTAGTCGGCTTTCCATGTTCAAAATGTCCTGACAAGTAATTTTCAAAACTGTAACCCAATTTGACCGCCGCTTCAAAGGCTAAACCTCTCTTATAATTAAACCAAAACTCAACTAAAGGTGAAATTAAGTAGAGAAATATCCCAAATTGGTTGAATACCAGAGCTAAAAGCATCACAAGCACATCCATAACTGAAAACAAATATAAGCGTTTTTGGTAAAACAGATGAACTTGTTGACGTCGTTTTGAAATAGCAACTTCTAAATTATCTGTAGTAAGTCGAATAGTCATGATATTTAGCAAGAGACCTGTTAGCAAATTAATGATGCCAAAAAATAAGATAGCAACCCACTTATCTGAAAAGGACACTAACATTTTTGTAGCCAGAGGAAATAGTGCTAACATCATATGCGCAATAACATCTTGGATAAAAGATGAAAAGCCCACACTGTCAACATTACTAAAGACTTGAGTCCGTCGATACCAAAAATTAAAGACAATCAAAAATGAAATTAAAAAGGTTCCCACAGCATAAGCAAAATTTGGTAATTGATGAATGCTTGCAGGAATTTTTATTTCCAAAACCAAAATTGTCATAACAATGGCAATAATAGCATCACTAAGGGCATCAAACCTAGAAATAATATGTTTCATTTGTCATTCTCCATAAATTGATACTTCATCATACCACGACGAAAAGTCTTTTCAAACTATTCCTACTTAAATTTAGAAAAAAAGTGTCAAGTAACTTTACTTTACAAAAAAGATATGATATCATGTTAAAGTTGATGAAAATCACGTAACTAAAAAATGAATATGGGTCCCTAGTAACTCTAATAATCTCCTGAACATTCTTATATTCAGAGATATGACGATCACTACTATGATAAGCCCTACATAATTTAATCGGAGGATAGAAAAAATGGCAGTTCCTGCACGTCACACGTCTAAAGCTAAAAAGAACAAACGTCGTACTCATTACAAATTGACAGCTCCATCTGTACAATTCGACGAAACTACTGGAGATTACTCACGTTCTCACCGTGTATCACTTAAAGGATACTACAAAGGACGTAAAATCGCTAAAGCTAACGAAGCTAAATAATAGAAGGGAGATACCATGCGCGTAAATATTACACTTGAACACAAAGAATCTGGTGAACGCTTGTACCTTACTTCAAAAAACAAACGTAACACTCCAGACCGTCTTCAATTGAAAAAATATTCACCAAAATTACGTAAACACGTAACTTTTACAGAAGTTAAATAATTGAACATAAGAAAACCTATGAAAAATTAATTTTCATAGGTTTTCTTTTGTATTTAATAAATCTTTCAGTTTTCTCTGACATAATGTGTTTCATATTCAATATAGTAATCAATTGTGAGGAATACCATGAAACATAAACTGTCATTTTATAGTCTAGAAATAAGCTTTTTACTTTTTTTAGCTTTAGCATTTGCACTTGTTTTTCAAAAAAACACTATTCAAGGTGATGATTATCATCTATTAGGTATGTTAAGTCGCTTTGATTCTACTAGTGCAACTAGCTTTTTTAAACTAATCACAATCATTAGTAGCCCAGCTATTGTAACCATATTAGCTCTAGCCATTATTTTATTAATAAGACCATTCAGTCTTAAAAAAACAATTCTTTTAATGACGTACTATTTAGGTACGAGTGCACTAGGAGTAGGCTTAAAATATCTTTTTTCAAGACAAAGACCTAATCATCAATTACTGGCTGATACAGGTTATAGTTTTCCAAGTGGTCATACTTTGTGTATTCTTCTTCTCTTTTTCTTATTACTTTACTTATTAAAAAAAGATATCAAGTCTCTAACATCACTACTCATACTCTCTTTAACGGCCATTTTTGCACTTTTAGTTATATTATCTAGGCTCTATCTTCGAGATCATTTCCCAACTGATATTTTAGCTTCACTCTTACTAAGTATTAGTGCCTACTCAGCTTTACTAACTCTAACACCTTATATCAAGGACTAAGTGGCATTAGTAATGTGTTATAATCTAATAGTATGATACATTTTAAAATAGTTAAGAGGTACTCTTGTGAATAAATTTTGTCAGGAATGTGGACAGGAATTGATTGAAAAGGAACTTGAATATGAAGGTATGGCACCTTTTTGTCAACCTTGTGAAAGCTTCCGTTTTCCTCTCTATAACGTTGCTGTTAGCATCATTACCATCAATAAAACCAATGGAAAGATTTTACTGATTCAACAGTATGGCCGAGCAAAAAAAATTCTAGTTGCCGGCTATGTCAACCATGGTGAACGTGTTGAAGATACGGTCCTTAGAGAATTGAGAGAGGAAACTGGCTTAACTGCTAGCACTATCCAATTCAACCAGACCCAGTTCTTCCAACCCTCAAACACCCTCATGTGTAACTTTACAGCCTTTGTTGAAGATGACAGCGACTTCTCACCTAATCATGAAATAGACGATTATTACTGGTACAGCCCTGAAGAAGCTAAGGCTAATATTTTCCCAAATAGCCTTGCTGAAAAGTTTTTAACCGCCTATCTTGCTCAAAACTAGCAAAAGAGACCAGAACTGGTCTCTTTTTTGACTGTCAACTTCAATACATGCTATTCATCTTTGCTTTCTTTCTCAAGACCTAAGTGATAGAGGCGGTAGCTAAAGTAGGCGACAAATAGTGCTGCGCATGCAATATAAAAAAGCAAATCCTTAAGAGACTTAAGGTAAAGAGCCATAAGAAATGTCAGAATACACCTCATTAATAACGCTAGACGCGTATCTTCCACTTGGTTAAGTTTAAAGAAACAATAACGAATGAGGAGAACAAGAGGTGAGAAAATGTGAATCAGAGCTAGTAAAAGAAATTGTTGCTGACCAAACAGTTTTTCTGTGATGCTCTTTTGTATTTCTGGTTCAATATCAAGTTCTTTGTAAAGCAGTTTTAAAGAGACCTGATCAGGGATACTTTTCCCTAATTCCCATTTTGAGATGGTTTGTCTGGCGACATAAATCTTATCTGCTAGGTCTTGTTGAGTTAGCCCTTGTTTTTTGCGGCCTTCTTTGATAACTTGTGAAATGTCCATAATTTCCTCAATACTTTATTTTTTTATTGTTACTAAATCATATGTAACCGATACAAGGAGTATAAGATCAATAATAATGTGATGTGGCCTGTAAATCATGATAGCTAAAATAATTCCAATAATGATTAATCGACTCAATCTTGGGTAGGCATTTATCAATTTAACTAAAAAGTGAAAGAGTGGAGGAATCACGAGCCCTGCAAGGCCAAATAAGAATATCCAAATAAGACTTTTATTGTTTCTTTTAATAAATTGTAGCATAATCTACAACCTCCTTTATATTTCTATGGCAAGTATAGGTTAGAAATATCAAAAAATCACGCAACGCAAGACGAAAATGGCGCAACGTTATAATAAAGACAATATTTTGACCATTCAGAACCTATTTCGACCATTTGAGAATTTTCAATAATTCAGATAAATTTTCCTTTATGTGTACTTGTGAGCGCGTCACAATATTTTTTGGAGAAATTTCAATGGAAATACAAAAATTTCATAACTATACAGTTCTCTCTTTAGATTCTTTAGAATCAATTATTGGAGGAAAATAAAATTTTCTCTGATATTGATTTTGTTGGACTTGTTCTGATGAATTTATTAGTAATATGTGAAATTGGACTAGGAATCTTTTGCCTCCATCAAATGAAAAAAAGTTATATTTTAAGTCTTAAAAAGATTAAACTAAAAGACCTATTAATCACCATTATTATGGTAGGGCTTCTATTTTTATGGCAAAATTATATAGAAAATTCCGGTTTTTATCAAAAACAACCAAGGAGTGGAAATAGTTCTTTTACCATGATTGAGAATAACCTAGTGCTCTATATTTGGTATTACTACAGACGACTTGTTTAGGGCCTATATACGAAGAACTGATATTTAGAGGGGTATTAATGACATCCATTTTTGAAAATTCTAAATATTATTTAGACGTATTACTGTCAAGCATGTTATTTGCTTATGTTCACCAAATTAATGGTAAGTTTAATTGGCAAATTTATGAAGTTTATTTTGATTTTGGACTCTGATTATCTATACTTTTTAAAATCACAAAGTCACTTTTTCTCTCAGTTATTGTTCATATGACAATCAACCTGATATCATCTAAGGAAGTCATTATATATCCTTATTATTATTTTTTAAATGCAATAAATTAATCGTAAGTTATTGTCTCAATTATTTCATCTCACAATATCTTTTAGCCAGTGCTTTAAATGAACTATCTATCTTTTTATGATACAATTAATGTATTATTTTTTTGGAGGATTGTATGGGTTCAATTGTAGGAAGAGTAATCAAGGGAATGATTATTGCCTTAGGCTTTATTTTACCAGGTGTTTCAGGTGGCGTTCTCGCTGCTATTTTAGGGATCTATGAAAGGCTAATTAACTTTTTGGCACATATCAGAGATAACTTTATGCAAAACTTGCTCTACTTTCTTCCAGTTGGGATTGGTGGCATCATCGGGATTGCCCTCTTTTCTTTCCCCGTTGAGTTTCTACTCAAACATTTCCAAGTTCCAGTACTTTGGGGATTTGCGGGAGCCATTATTGGGACTATCCCTAGTCTTTTAACAGAATCCACAAAAAAATCAAAAAGAGATTCTGTCGATGTCATTTGGTTCATAGGAACCTTTGTCATTTCCGGTCTCTTGCTCTATTTCTTAGATAATTTAGTTGGCACCTTACCTGTTAACTTCTTGACATTTATGATAGCTGGCATATTAATTGCTTTAGGTGTCTTGGTCCCTGGACTTAGCCCATCTAATCTGCTCCTTATCCTAGGCATCTACTCACCAATGCTCCATGGTTTCAAGTCATTGGATCTACTGGGCACCTTTTTCCCAATTGCCCTTGGAGGACTGATTGCATGGTAGCCTTTTCAAAAGCAATGGATTATGCCATTCAAAACTACCATTCTAGAGTCTATCATTTTATCATTGGGATCGTTTTATCCAGTACACTCTTAATTCTCATTCCAAACACAGGTAGCAGCGAGGCCATCTCTTACGCGGGAGCTGGGCTAGCGACTTGGGGAATGGCTCTGCTATTATTCGGACTAGGAATCTGGCTCGGACTATGGATGAGTCAACTGGAAGACAAGTACAAGTAAGTAAGAATTCATGCGTTACAAAAAGAGTTGGGAAAATCCCAACTCTTTTAAAATAGCCAATTAATAATGACCACCGTGATAATAACCATCACCCCAGAAAACAAAGCAAAGCCAAGAACAATCACTGGTGTCTGATAAGGATACTTAGCATTCTCCTCAGCTTTTTCGATCTGGCTTAAGGGAATTCCTTGATCAAAAGCAACGAGTTCCTTATAAGTTCTAAGGTGATTGGCTTTTTTAAATTTTTCAACACGATCAGCATAAATCATAGCAACAATCGATAGAATAGCAAGTATCGCTATGCCGTACCAGTCGAAAAAATACACTAATGGGTAGGTAATCATTGGTAAACCAATCAGTAAGATTGTAAAGATAAGACTGTCTTTCTTATAATGTCCGATTTCTGTTTTACTAACTTCATTCTTCATTTCTGCAAGGTCTCCTTGAATTAATTCTTCAAGTGACACATGAAAGAGTTGACTCAGCAGTAACAGACTTTGGATATCTGGATAGGTTTTATTGGTTTCCCAGTTTGAAATGCTTTGTCGACTGACGAAAATTTTATCTGCCACTTGTTCTTGTGTTAAGCCTAGTTGCTTACGACGACTTGCGACTTGTTTCCCAAGTTCCATAAGTACCTCCTTTCCTTTAGCATACAATTCAAGGAAAATTTTTTCTATCAAAGGTCTTTGACATGACCCTATTTTCACCATATCAAAAAAGCTGCTTTACATAACTGTAAAGAAACTCGAAAAATTAAAAGTTTTCCAGAATAATTTCTTTAACTTCTTCAACTGTAAGAACTTTACCATAAGAAACAACATCTTCATCAAAAACAAGTGCTGGTGTTTGCATAACACCATAAGCTGCAATGTCACTAAAATCTGTAACATGCTTGATATTGACAAGTTTATTCATTTCTTTACAAGCCTGTAAAACGTTTTGCTCTAAAGTCATACACTTCTTACAACCAGAACCTAGAATTTTAAAAGTATGGTCAGACACTTCAAGAATGTTACCTTGAGAAGCTTTGCCACATTTGCAATTCCCGCATTTACATTCTTTTTCTTCCTTATTACTAAATAATCCCATGATTTTTCCCCTTTAAAAAATTAATCTTTGTAATATATTAAATAACCAATATTAGTCATCTGTTACTCTTTTACAGTGACAAATAAACTGCTCATCTTGACAAGCAAGATAATTGCCAACTAGTGTCAATAATGTTCTGTGAGCTTTTTTACTGAGTTGATAGTGCTTCCTCTTACCAACTTGTTTACTGTCAACAAGTCCAGATTGACAAAGTATTCGCATATGATAGGACAAAGCCGTCTGCGCAATAGAAAGTTTTTCTGATAGCTCACAGGCACAAATTTGACCCTGCTGTAAATACGTTAATATCCTTAATCTATTTATATCGCTTAATGCTTTGAAAAGCATGACATCAGATGTAATATCAGACATACGCGACCTCTCATATCAAAATATTTTTATATGTTTAGCATACACCTTTATACACTTTTTGGCAATCGTAAAAACAAAAATAAAAATATATAAAATTTTTACATATTAGTGTTGACAAAATTTTTCTTCAGCCTTATACTTTATATATAAAACATTTATATATAAAATTTAAATATGTGGCGAATAAGGAGGCTTCTATGTATTTTCCAACATCAGCAACCTTGATTGAGTATTTGATTATAGCTATTGTTAATAAGGAAGATTCTTATGGTTATGAAATTAGCCAAACCATTAAGTTAATTGCAAATATTAAAGAATCTACTCTTTATCCAATCTTAAAAAAAATGGAAAAAGAAAACTATCTAACAACTTATAGTCAAGAACATCAAGGCAGAAACCGTAAATACTATGCCATCACAGAAGAGGGCAAAAAACAATTCGACTATCTAAATCAGGAATGGCAAACATACACAGACAGTATTGCAGCTATTATCCAAGGGAGATTAAGACATGACAAAGACTGACTATCTCAATCAATTAAGTAAACACCTCAAAAAGCTACCTCAAAGTGATTATGAGGAAACAATGGACTATTACACAGAATATTTTGAAGAGGCTGGTCCAGAGAATGAAAGCCAAGTTATAGAGGAACTAGGTTCTCCGAAAGAAGCAGCTAGTGAAATATTATCAAAGTTATTAGACGAAAAAATTGATCATCGGAACAAAACACCTAAGTCAACAGTTACAATTATTTGGATAACAATATTAGCACTATTAGCAGCTCCACTTGCCTTCCCAATAGCTATGACTATCTTAGCTTTAATTTTTGCAGCTATTCTATTAGTTGCAGCACTCATCTTTACCTTAATTGCATTAGGGTTAACTTTCCTTATTAATGGTATGTTCATGATTATGGATAGCTTTTCATATCTGTCAACATCTTTGTCAAGTACACTTCTAAGTTTTGGAATCGGCCTAGCCATGATCGGTGGATCTATTCTATCAATTATGCTAGGATTTGATGCAATAAAAGAAATCATTCAAGCTAGCGCAAGGGCAATTAACTGGTTGATTAAGAGAGGTAGAAAATAATGAAAACATGGAAAAAAGTTGTTTATGGATCATCTCTTGTCTGTCTTATTTCAGGTATCGCATTAGGAACATACGGCTATCAGACTGGTGGAATGGATCATGTTGCACAAGCAAAAATTGAAAAGAGCAATCTGAAAGAAAAATCTAAAACTTTTGAGAGTGTCAAACAGATTGACATTAGTGCAAATATTTCTAGTGTGAAAATTATTGAGACTAACGATGCGAAACCAAGTATTCTCTATTACACTGATAAAAAAGTTCCAGTAGAAGTTTCCAATAATGGTGGCACATTAGTAGTAAAAGAAACCTCAAAACTAAAACACATCAAAGGAAAATTTAATTTTATCAATCTAAAAGATATTGCTAACTTTACAGGTAAGTTTACAATTGGGATGGATAGTCCTTATCACATAACAGTTAAGATACCAAAGGGTACTGACGTAAAATCACTAAAGACAACCATTGCACTTGGTGAACTCTACCTTGAAAATATTACAAGTCAACAAAGTGACCTCAGTTTAAATCTCGGCGAATTAACTCTTTCAAACTGTAAACTAACAAATGGTAATGTTGACCTTAAAATAGGAAGTATCAATGTGAATAACTGTCAATTGACAGACTTGACCGTTAAACAACAAACGGGAGATGCTTCAATTTCAGAATCACAAATGGATAATACCACCTTTAAACTCCAGATAGGTGATTTCAATGGAAGTTCATTAACATATCTCAATACCAATAGTCTTATAACTCAAGCTGGAGATGTCCATATTAAATTAGCAAAATATGATTTGACTGTAAACCCTAAGAAATCCATCGGTGATACTCAATTGACAACAATCTTAAAAAAAAGTTCTAATAATAGACTCGATATTAATACACAGGCTGGTGATCTAGAAGTACAATAAAAACAAGGAGTTTCTTCCTTGTTTTTTTTAAATAGCTACAAACTAATCAATGCTAAAATGGCAAATCCACCTTGTTTATATAATATTTTGTAATCCACTATAAGTGCCCCATAAATAGCTACTAGGATAACATTGATTAAAAATAAAGCAACAATATCAACAGTTTGTGCCAAAAATAAACCATATAAAAGAAAAAGTCCAATTATCCCATTATAAACACCTTGGTTCTTAAATAGTGATACAACAGTTCCATTTGACAAAGCTTCATGTGATAGCTTAAAAACGCGTTGTGTGGCCTTTGATTGCGTTGCAAATGTTTCGATATACATGATATATAACTGTTCTAGTGCTGCAAAAATTGTAAAAATAATTGTTAGGATGGACATGATTCAACTTCTTTCTATAGTAAATTAACAGCTACTACCTATAACTTAAAAAAAGTTTCAAGTAAAATCTCCAAAGTCGTATCAATTGTTAATAAATATGATAGAATATATTATACTATTTAGTACTAAGATAGCAAGATATTTGAATTTTCAACAAAAAACTCTACTAATAAAAGGAGATTTACATTGTCAAATAGAAAAGAACAAACAAAAAAAGCTCTACTTGACGCAATGGTAAAACTTTTGTCAACAGAAAGCTTCGATGACATTACGACTAAAAGATTAGCTGAAACTGCTGGTATTAGCCGTTCAAGTTTCTATACACATTATAAAGATAAATATGAAATGATTGACTCCTATCAAAAAATGCTAAGTCACAAACTAGAATTTGTTTTTGAAAAAGATTATGGTGACCGAGAGCAGATATTTCTTGAAATCTTCAAATTTTTAGCCAGAGAACAATTACTGTCAGCATTAGTTTCTGCTAACGGAACAAAAGAGATTCAAAGTTATATTATAAATAGAGTTCGACTCTTGATAAAAACAGATATACAAGAAAAAATTCCAAATCATAATATGACAGAAAAAGAAAAAGATTACCAGAGTATTTACCTAGCATATGCTTTCTTTGGAACATGTCAAGCTTGGGTAGCTAGAGGAAAAAAAGAAAGTCCTGAAGAAATGACCATTTTTGTGTTAAAAATGTTATCTATTAGTTGACAACTATCTTTACTTCACTGTCAACTTGTTTGTTTACACGTCTTAATATCGAATCAAGTAAACCATCAAAACATACCGAGTAATTGTAGCTGAGGTCAAACATATATTCTTTACATAGTTCTAATTTAGTTATTTTCTAGAGTCTTTTCTTATCTACCCCTTGTCACTAATTTAAGACTCTCTCAACCATAGATTGTAACATTCAGCGGTATATTGAAAGTCTCTGATACGCATTGACAGGTCATTTATATGTTTTTTTGTTCTTCTCTTAAAAATAAGTCAGATAGAACTCATATTTATCCTATATTTAAAAGTCACAACTTAAAAAATCCACTTTATTTAGTGGATTTTTTAATCTTATTTGAAGATGTTTTTTAAGTCAGACAAAGACTCTTTTCCCTTAGAAATCCCCTTTTCAAGAATGCCTTCAACCTCTAGTTTTTTATCGCCAAGTACCTTCCCTGCTGTCTCTTTTGCTTCGCCTTTAATTTCTTCGAATTTTGCTTTTGTCTTTTCATCTAACATAATAAAATTCTCCTTTTTGTTTTATCATACCACTTGACAATTAACTTAGCAAATAAAAACTATATCAATTTCAGAACAAGAAAAAAGCCTGTAATAACAGGCTTTTGAAGTACTTAATGTAAGAATTAAAGCATTTTGTTGTAGAATTCAACGACAAGTGCTTCATTGATTTCTGGGTTGATTTCATCACGTTCTGGAAGACGTGTTAATGAACCTTCCAGTTTTTCAGCATCGAATGATACGAATGCTGGGCGTCCAAGTGTAGCTTCAACAGCTTCAAGAATTGCAGGTACTTTCATTGATTTTTCGCGAACTGAAATCACTTGACCTGGATTTACGCGGAATGATGGAATATCAACGCGTTTTCCGTCAACAAGGATATGACCATGGTTAACGAATTGACGTGCTTGACGACGAGTAGTTGCAAGACCTAAACGGTAAACAACATTGTCAAGACGACGCTCTAAAAGAACCATAAAGTTGAAACCAAGCGTTCCTTCTTTAATTTTTGTAGCTTGTACGAACAAGTTACGGAATTGTTTTTCACCTAAACCGTAAGAGAAACGTAATTTTTGTTTCTCAGCAAGTTGCAAACCATATTCAGAAAGTTTGCTACGGTTGTTAGGACCGTGTTGACCAGGTACGTAGTTACGACGTGCCAATTCTTTACCTGTGCCTGTAAGTGATAACCCAAGGCGACGTGATTGTTTCCATGATGGACCAGTATAACGTGACATATTTGATGTCCTCCTCTATTTTTTTGAGGAAATAACTGTTTAAAAAATCCTGATTCGTGCAGGTGGCTTTCGCCTAAACAGCAAAGGTTACTTGATTAGATAACCACCTGTTGACGAGCTTCATATTTTTCTGCTGCTATTTCACACAAAGAGTATTATACCATAGTATTCATTTGTTGTAAATGTTATAAACTGTATTTAAATAAAAAAGTAAGCAAAGCTCACTCTCTTTATGACTAATCAAAATATCGAATTAAAGTTTTCTCTGTCAAAATATCTGAATAAGTATATGATTCAACATAGGAATTACTTATTGCACCTGGTTGATCAGCTTCATCATTATATTGAATAATAAATAAAGAAGGATAAACTTCAATCAAACGACCTATCTTTGTTTTTTCACGTTTTCTCCCATTTTCCAATGTCAATTCAACTAATTGACCTTCATGGGCTTTTATATCCTCTTTAATCTTCTTCATTTTTGCTACATCTGCAAATGCATCACTCATTGTGTTTTAACTCCTTTTATCTCTCATCAAATTGTGCTATCGTTGAAAACTTATTATACTCTTTTTGGAACATTAACTTTACTGTTCCACGAGCACCTGCCCGGTTCTTTTCCAATATCACTTCAACTGTATTGTCTTCGACAGCATCTTCGGGATCTTCACCCTCTTTACGATAATAATCATCTCTATATAAGAAAGCTACAATATCTGCATCCTGTTCAATTGATCCGGATTCACGAATATCTGAAAGTACTGGACGTTTATCTTGCCGTTGTTCAACTCCACGAGAAAGCTGACTAAGAGCAATTACAGGTACTTTCAACTCTTTTGCCAATATTTTCAATTGTCTAGAAATATCTGATACTTCTTGTTGTCTATTTTCAGGCTTTGTACCAGTAATCAACTGTAAATAGTCAATTACAATTAGTCCTAGACCAGCCACTTCCTGAGCCAATTTCCTAGAACGAGACCTAATTTCAGTAATTTTGATACCAGGTGTATCATCAATATAGATTGGGGCCTCGGCCAATGCACCTTGTGCGATTGTAACATTGTTCCAATCCTGTTCTGTCAATTGCCCTGTTCGAAGGCTGTGAGAATCAACCATTCCTTCTGCAGCAAGCATACGATCTACTAAACTTTCAGCCCCCATCTCAAGTGAGAAAACTGCTACAGGTTTTTTCTGCTTTGTACCAACATTTTGAGCAATATTTAAAACAAATGCAGTCTTACCAACGGCAGGTCTTGCTGCTAAAATAATTAGTTGATCCGGGTGTAAACCTGTTGTAATCTTGTCAAGGTCTCTAAAGCCTGTCGGTAAACCAGTGACATCACTTGTTTGTTTCGAACGTGCTTCAAGACTTTCATAATTGACCTTTAAGACTTCCGAAATTTTTCTAAAACCACTTCTGTTACTATGTTCATTAATTTCAATTAATGCACGCTCTGCACCTGCAATAATATCTTCCGAATCATTTGCTCCCTCGTAAGCTAAGTTGACAGTATCTGTCAATCTAGTTATGATGTTTCGTAACATTGACTTCTCACCAACGATTTTAGCATAATATTCAGCATTTGCACTCGTTGGCACACTATTTACAAGTTCGACAATATATGACAAGCCACCTATATTTTGAAGATCCCCTTGATCATCTAGGATAGTTCTCACTGTTGTAGCATCAATAGCATCATTTCGATCACTGAGTGTAATCATTGCCCGAAAAATAATTTTATGAGCATATTTGTAAAAGTCATCTGGAGAGACAAATTCTCTGACTGTAATAAGTTTATCAGGTGAAATAAAAATTGACCCTAAGACAGATTGTTCAGCAAGTAAATCTTGGGGTTGAACACGAAGTTCTGGAACTTCAGGCAAGTTTAACACCTCCTTTTTATATCATGCAATTATTAGGCTTGATCAACTTTTAATTTAATTTCTGCCGTTACTTCCTTATGCAATTTCACTGGAACCTCAATCAATCCAATGGCACGAATAGGATGATCTAAGATAATATGTCTTTTATCTACAGTAATTCCAAATTGTTTTTTTAATTCTTCAGAAATCTTTTTCGCTGTAATAGAACCAAAAGTACGGCCATCTGGTCCTACCTTTTCTGTAAATAAGACACGCGTGTTCTCCTCACTCAAAGCCTTTTGCGTTGCTTTAGCTTCAGCTAAAATCTCTGCCTGAGCTTTCTCTTCCGCCTTTTGTTTGCCTTTTAATTCGCCAATAGATTGATTAGTCGCTTCTTTAGCTAAGTTTTTCTTCAAAAGAAAGTTTTGTGCGTAGCCAGTTGGTACTTCTTTAACTTCCCCTTTTTTTCCTTTTCCTTTTACATCTTGTAAGAATATGACACGCATTTACTCTACCTCACTTATTTCTTTCATTGTATTTTCTATTGTTTCAACTAACATTTCCTTGACATCAATTAGACTATCATTGTCAATTTGACAGGCAGCTAAATTAAAGTGACCACCACCACCAAGTTTTTCCATGATCCGTTGTACATTAATTTTACTTCTACTTCTAGCAGAGATAATTACTTTATTTTGACTTGTTTTAACAATTGCAAAGCTGGCTTCAACACCTGCCATTAACAACATTGTATCGGCTGCTTTACTAGCAATGACATTTGTGTAAACTGCATTGTCAATTCCTGTAGCAACCATAATATCACCTTCAATACGATTTGCTCTGAGAATAATCTCATTAATTTGACGATATTCTTCAAAATCAGTTGCTGAAATTTGTTGGATTTCAACACTGTCACTTCCCTTATTTCGGAGGTAACTTGCAACGTCAAACGTACGACTAGTTACGCGTGTTGAAAAGTTTTTAGTATCTAACATGATACCTGCCATTAAAATACTAGCCTGTATCTTGCTAAGTCGTTTTTTAGCATTTTGAAATTGAATTAACTCTGTTACCAATTCTGCTGCGCTACTTGCACCACTTTCAATAAAGGTCAAAATAGCATTCTCTGGGAAATCATCATCTCGTCTGTGATGGTCCACAACGATGACATCTTTGAACATCTTATAAAAATCTTCAGAAAGTGTTAAAGATATTTTTGAGTGGTCCACTAAAATTAAGATAGATTGTGGTGTTACTAATCTCATCGCGTGATGAACGCTAATTAACCGTGTCTTCCCATCAGCTTGTAGTCTTTCAATAGCACGTTCGATATCTGGTCCCAATTCATCAGGATTATAGACTACGTAGGAATTATCTATAATATTAGAAGCAAAGAATTGCATTCCTACTGCCGACCCTAAGGCATCCATATCTAGCTTCTTGTGCCCCATAATAAATATATTATCAACTACTTTAATTCTATCTGAAATGGCAGTCATCATTGCACGAGTACGTGTTCGAGAACGTTTGACAGTTGACACAGACCCACCACCAAAGTAAACCGGATTCTTACTCTCATCATTCTCTCTAATAACAACTTGATCACCACCACGAACTAATGCTATATTTAAATTCTCAAGGGCAACCTGACCTATCTCATTATGATTATTTATACCATATGAAATTCCCATACTTAACGTTAAACGTAACTGTTTTTCTTGTGCTTGATTTCTAAATCCCTCTAAAAAGGCAAACTTATCATCCATCATTTCTTTTAAAGTATGAAAATCAGTAAAGAAATAATACCTATCCATATTGACACGTCGATAGAAAATATGCTTAGATTCCATAAATTCGGCAATAAAATTAGCAACAAAACTATTAATTGCTGAAACATCTGCATCTGTCAAATTATCAGTAATATCATCGTAATTATCAATAGATATAATACCAACAGCTGGTCTTAGCATACTAGCATCAACAGTTTGTCGATTGCCAACATAAACATCAAAAAAGTAAAATATTCCGTTAGCCTCATCTATATATGAGGAGTACCTATTACCTGATATTTCAAATGTTTGTGAAATATTCCCTTCTAATTTTTCATTAATTATTTTTCCAATCATATGATTATCAAAATGACCACTCTCATCAGTGAAAATTAGTTCTGCATACGGATTATACCAGACAATTGCTTTTGATTCCTGATTGTATTGAATGACTCCTACAGGCATTTTATCCAAAAGTGTTTTAAGATTATTTTCAGTCTGCTCATTTAAAAGTTCGATATGATCAAAATCAGACAGTTCATACACTTGTTTTTGATACCAAAGTAGTGCAGTTACAAATAAGAGTACTAGAAAAATAGCTACTAAAACTAGTACCTCTGATTCCATTATTCTTACACATAGTGCAAGCAATCCAAATAATATTAACCCCATCATAATTAAATGAATGGTTTCAAAACGAAATCTTTTCATCTATTAACCTCTTAAGCAATTATTATATCACAAAACAGCCCTGAAATACAGAGCTGTTGGTCCTATTGAGGTTACAATTTCATGACCTTTATATTTTTCTTCTAGCTTTGCCATTTCCTTCAATATAAACCATTAAAATTGAAATGTCAGCTGGGTTCACACCTGATATTCGACTTGCCTGACCAATTGTTTCAGGATTTATTTTTTTAAATTTTTGACGTGCTTCAGTAGCAATTGAATCAATCGCATCCCAGTCTATATTTTGGGGGATCCTTTTTTCTTCCATGCGTTTCATTTTTGCTACTTGATCCATTGCTTTATTGATATAACCTTCATACTTAATTTCAGTCTCTAACATTTCAACGATTTTAGGACTCAAATCCTCAGCAGCTGGACCTACAAAATTGACAACTGTTTGATATGAAATTTCTGGTCGGCGCATAAACTCTTTTGCTGTCATAGCATCTGTTAAAGGTTTAAAGCCTAGTGCCTGAACCTTCTCATTTGTTTCTTTAACAGGTTTAAGCTTAATACTATCCAATCGTTTTAATTCATTTTCAAATTGATGCTTTTTAATTTGGAAACTATCCCATCGTTGATCATCAACTAAACCAATCTCACGACCAATCTCAGTTAAGCGCATATCTGCATTATCATGACGAAGAATCAAACGATATTCAGCTCTTGAAGTCAAAAGACGATAAGGTTCAAGAGTCCCTTTAGTAACCAAATCATCAATCATGACACCAATATAAGCATCGCTCCTCTTTAAAATCAACTCAGGCTTTCCTTGAACTTTTAAAGCAGCATTTATCCCTGCGACAATTCCTTGTCCAGCAGCTTCCTCGTAGCCTGATGTTCCATTTGTTTGACCTGCGGTAAATAACCCTGAGATAAGCTTTGTTTCTAGCGTAGCCCTCAATTGATGTGGCAAAACAATATCATACTCTATGGCATAGCCTGTCCGCATCATTTCTGCATTTTCCAAGCCTTTAATAGAATGAATTAATTCTTTCTGAACATCCTCAGGTAAACTAGTTGACAATCCTTGAACATAAACTTCTTCAGTATCTCTGCTTTCTGGTTCTAGGAATAATTGATGCCTCTCTTTATCAGCAAAACGAACAATTTTATCCTCAATTGACGGACAGTATCTAGGACCGACTCCTTTGACAATACCAGAAAACATTGGTGCACGATAAAGATTTCTATTAATAATATCATGACTAGTACTATTGGTATAGGTTAACCAACATGGAATTTGATCTTTTAAGTAATCTTCATCTTTACTTAAAAAAGAAAAATGATTAGGCGTTTCATCACCGGGTTGAATTTCTGTTTTATCATAATCAATTGATGATGCCTTGACCCGTGGTGGTGTTCCAGTTTTAAAACGACCAATCTCAAGTCCTAGTTTTTTTAAATTATCTGCCAAGGTAATCGAAGCTAAACTATTATTTGGTCCAGAGGAATATTTCAACTCACCAAGAATAATTTCACCACGAAGAGCAGTTCCTGTTGTTACTACAACTGCATTAGCTGAAAACTTCTGACTCGTTGCCGTCAGAACCCCAACAACTTTTCCATCTTCAACTAAAATATCATCAATAATAGCTTGACGTAGCGTCAAATTCTCCTGTTTTTCAACTGTTTTTTTCATTTCATGAGAGTACAGTGACTTATCAGCTTGTGCACGTAAAGCACGCACTGCTGGACCTTTACCTGTATTCAACATCTTCATCTGAATATAGGTTTTATCAATATTTTTAGCCATTTCGCCACCAAGGGCGTCGATCTCTCTAACAACAATACCCTTTGCTGAACCACCTATTGAAGGATTACAGGGCATAAATGCTAACATATCCAAACTAATTGTTGCAAGCAGCGTTTTACAACCCATTCTACTTGCTGCTAAAGCAGCTTCTACACCAGCATGCCCTGCACCAATAACGATGACATCATAATTTTCACTGAATTCATGAATCATTTTTATTTTCCTCTTCTTATTTATTTTCTTTATTAATAATATGCTTTAATTGTCCATTCCAAATAGGAAGTTCACGCTTTAAAAACTCAGGAACGAGATTGATAGACTCCAATTCCTCGAATGGTACCCATTGACATGGTAAAACCATCCCCGGTTCATTCATCTGTAAAGGCGGATCGATTGTTGGATTAACGATATAATGAAATTCAACATTATGCCATTTTTTCTCATTAATTTTAAAATGATTTTCAACAATAAATGCCATCTGTAAATTCATGACGTCGATCCCTACTTCTTCTTTTGTTTCACGTGAAACGGCCTCAAGAGAGGTTTCACCAAATTCTAGGGCACCACCAATCGTATAATACTTATCACCTTTCTTGACTAAAAATAGTTTTCTATCTCTGACCAGTAGTACAGTAGCTCTAACTTCCATCGTAGAATTGGATTCGATTATTCTAAAATCTTTGGACATTTTCTACTCCTAACATAGACAAAAAAAGTCAAAACCCGAGGAAACGTAGCCAAAAAGACCTACAATTTCCATGAGCTTTGACCATCATGATATTGTTACCTTAATTTTATCAAAATTAGTAATCTTGTCAATATTTATTAAATATTTCATTGTCAACCTATTGTCAACTGAAATTGACAACTCTTGTCAACTTTATATTTTAAAAGCACCTTTTATCCCAATGACTAGCATCTGAATACCAATTGTTGTTAAAATTAACCCCATCAACCTTGTAATGATTCCCATCATATTTTTTCCTAAAAATTGAGCAATAGGTTTTGCACTTAATAGCAGTAGATAGGTAATTACACAAAGAATGAAGAATGCTAATAAGGTTATAGCCTGATTTTGGAAGGAACCTTGAGATAAGGTGATGGCAGTAGCAATTGTACCAGGGCCAGCAAAGAGTGGCATAGCTAATGGTGAAATGGCAACTTCTGTAGGGTCTTCCCTATTACCTGTTTCAAGATTTTTTGAAGTTGGTGAATGTACCCCATTTATCATATGGTAACCAGTTAGGGCCACTAAAATACCACCTGCTATTCGTAAAGAATGAATAGTGATTCCAAAAACTGTAAAAATATATTGTCCGCTGACAGTAACAAGAGCAATAATGCAAAAGGCTACAATTAAACTTTTTCCAGCTATTTTTTTAGAAATCGTTTGATCATCATCAGCCACCAATGCAATATATGCAGGCAAGTTTGACAATGGGTTCATAATGGCAAAGAAGGCCATAAATGTTAATATAAATTTAGAAATCATTTTACTCCTTCTTTAAACTTGTCAATTAGATATATTGACAAGCTTTACCATCTTTATAGGCCATTTCAATAATTCCGCCACCTAAACACTCTTGTCCATCATAAAAAACAACCGCTTGACCTGGGGTTATGGCTCTTTGTTCTTCATCAAAGATAACTGTTGCTTTATCGTCTTTTACGTGAATCGTTACTTTCGAATCTGGTTGACGGTATCTAAACTTAGCTGTACACGTCATTGTAAACTCTTGTGGCATGTCTTTTGTGAAATGAATCATTGATGCATTAAGGCTCGTTGACATTAGTGACTCATGATAAAATCCTTGACCAACATATAAGATGTTTTGTGAAAGGTCTTTTCCAACTACAAACCAAGGTTGATTATCACCACCATGTTGACCACCAATACCTAGTCCTCCACGTTGACCAATAGTATAGTACATTAAACCTGCATGTTCACCCATATCACGACCATCTACAGTTCTCATTGGACCTCTTTGGGCTGGTAAGTACTGACTCAGAAATTGTTTAAAGTTTTTCTCTCCAATAAAGCAAATTCCTGTTGAATCTTTTTTCTTTGCTGTTGCTAATCCTACTTTCTCAGCGATTGCTCTTACCTCAGATTTTTGTAGGTGACCAAGCGGAAAAAGTGTTTTTTGCAATTGTTTTTGAGATAATTGACTTAAGAAATAAGTCTGATCCTTACCATTGTCAACTCCTCTCAACATATGAACAGTACCGTCTTGATCTCTTTCAATCTGTGCATAATGTCCAGTTGCCACATAATCTGCACCTAGTGTCATAGCATAATCTAAGAAAGCTTTAAATTTAATTTCTTTATTACACATCACATCCGGATTTGGAGTTCTTCCTGCCCGATATTCTGCAAGAAAATATTCAAAAACGCGATCCCAATATTCTTTTTCAAAGTTTACTGAATAATAAGGAATACCAATTTGGTCTGCTACAATTGCCACATCTTTATAATCCTCAGTAGCTGTACAAACACCAAACTCATCGGTATCATCCCAATTTTTCATAAAAACACCGATTACATCATAGCCTTGCTCTTTTAAAAGTAAAGCTGTAACAGAGGAGTCAACTCCTCCACTCATTCCTACCACAACACGTATGTGTGAGTTGTCCATAAAATAATTCTCCCATCTTTTCGTTTAACGTACGATTTGAAGGTCGTCGTTGTCTCAAAAGTCGATTTGAAGGTCGATTTTGAAGCGCATTTTAATGCTCACTTATTATAACAATTTCTGTAGAAATTGCCAATTAATTCCACGTTCGATAATTTTTTATCATAACAATAATTTTTTATCTTTTTTGCTGACATTTTTCATTTTTCTGTTATAATAAGCTTATATTATAAAAATTGGAGTTGCTTATGAAAACACAAAAATTTCAATCCGTTTTCGATATTATTGGACCGGTCATGATTGGTCCATCTAGTAGTCATACGGCAGGAGCTGTTCGAATTGGTAGAGTTGTCCATTCTATTTTTGGTGACATTCCAGATGAGGTTACTTTCCATTTATACAACTCATTTGCAAAAACTTACCAAGGACATGGAACTGACAAGGCTCTAGTTGCCGGTATCATGGGGATGGATACTGATAATCCAGAAATAAAAAATTCTCTTGAAATAGCTCACCAAAAAGGAATCAAAATTTATTGGGATATTTTAAAAGATAGCAATGCTCCTCACCCAAATACTGTCAAGATTTCAGTTAAAAAAGGTGATAAAGAGATGAGTATAACTGGCATTTCCATTGGTGGTGGTAATATCAAAGTAACAGAATTAAATGGTTTTTCAGTAGCCTTATCAATGAATACACCAACCATAATTATTGTACACCAAGATATTCCTGGAATGATTGCTCATGTAACTGATGTTCTTTCTGATTTCAACATTAATATTGCTCAAATGAATGTTACACGTGAAGCTGCGGGAGAGAAGGCTATCATGATTATCGAGGTCGATTCACGAGACTGTCAAGATGCAATCAAACTTATTGAAAAGATTCCACATTTACACAATGTCAACTTCTTTGACTAGAAAGAGAATTTATGTTTTATACTATTGAAGAATTAGTTCAACAAGCCCAAGAGCAACATAATGGAAATGTTGCAGAATTAATGATTGCAACAGAAATCGAAATGACTGGACGTACACGCGATGAAATCATTTCAATTATGAAACGCAATTTACAAGTTATGCGTGAGTCCGTTGTCAATGGCTTGACACCTTCCAAATCAATCAGTGGTTTAACTGGTGGAGATGCTTTGAAAATGGATAACTACATCAAATCTGGAAAAACTATCGGCGATACTACAATTTTAACTGCTGTTCGAAATGCCATGGCAGTTAATGAACTAAATGCTAAAATGGGATTAGTTTGTGCGACACCTACAGCAGGAAGTGCAGGTTGTTTACCAGCAGTTTTAGCAACAGCAATTGACAAACTTAACTTAGATGAGGATCAACAATTAGACTTCTTATTTACAGCAGGAGCATTTGGATTGGTTATTGGTAATAATGCCTCTATTTCTGGTGCAGAAGGTGGCTGTCAAGCTGAAGTTGGTTCTGCATCAGCAATGAGTGCAGCTGCATTAGTTAAAGCAGCTGGAGGAAGTGCCTATCAGGCTAGTCAAGCTATTGCATTTGTTATCAAAAATATGTTAGGATTAATATGTGACCCTGTTGCAGGATTAGTAGAAGTTCCTTGTGTAAAACGTAATGCACTTGGAGCAAGTTTTGCTATTGTTGCTGCCGATATGGCATTAGCTGAAATCGAATCACAAATTCCAGTTGATGAAGTTGTAGATGCCATGTATCAAGTTGGTTCAGCTCTGCCTACTGCTTTCAAAGAAACAGCAGAAGGCGGTTTAGCTGCAACTCCAACGGGTCAAAATTTTATGAAACAAATATTTGGAGAATAACTCCAAGTATCTATTGGAGGACTGATGACAGCTGTATTATTTGACCTTGATGGAACATTAGTTGATTCTAGTAAAGGTATTGTAAATGCATTTACTCATACGTTTGAAACTTTAAACGTTTCTCCACCAGACATTACAACTTTGTCAACTTATATAGGCCCTCCACTAGAAACAACATTTCTAGACTATTTTAATGAAAGTAGTAAAGTAGAAGAAGCTATTAAACATTTTAGAGCATACTACAAAAAAAGTGGTGTTTATCAAGTTCATCTTTATAATGAAATCAAGGAATTATTAATCTCACTTCTTGATTTAAATTATGATTTATATGTCACAACAAGTAAACATCAGCCTATGGCAGAAATAATGTTAGAAGAATTAAAAATTAGTTCCTACTTCAAAAAGATTTATGGATCTGAAAAAGAAAGATTTTTAAAAGTTGATGTTATCAAAGCTTGTTTAATAGAAAATCAAATCAAGCCAAACGAAGCTATTATTGTTGGTGATACAAAATTCGACATGATTGGTGGTCAAGAAGCTGGTATTAATACTTTAGGAGTAACTTGGGGATTTGGTACTCAGGATGACCTTTTGGCTAATGGAGCTAATTTGATTGCTAATACACCAAGTGACGTTCTCTCCTTATTATCCATAAAATCGTAACCACCCGTGAAAACGGGTGGCTTGTACACCGGCTATAAGCCGTTTCTCTCCAGCGACGTCTAAAGACGCTCGCTGAACTTCGTTCAGGCTATGCTTTTGTTACTTGACTGATGCCCGTAACAACGGGCTTTTTTCTTGTCCTGAATCCTCCGTCAGAAAACGGATCTTCATATTCTTTTACACTTAACTTATCAAGCGCAATGTCATCTTTCTCTTGCTCACGTATATATATTTCGCTACAATTTGTTCATTCAATCCAACTGTACTGACGTAGTATCCCCTCGCCAAAAACTTGCGATTCCCGTATTTATACTTTAAATTAGCATATTTATCAAATATCATCAAAGCACTTTTACTTTTCAAGTATCCCATAAAATCTGAAATCGCAAGTTTTGGTGGAATAAGGACAAGCATATGAACATGGCTGGGCATCATGTGTCCTTCTATGATTTCCACACCTTTGTATTCACATAGATGACGGAAAATTTCAATCAAATCCTGCCTTATTTTGTATGTGATAAACTGTAACTGGTTTTAGCCACTAGCTTAGCTGGTGGTTTTCTTGTTTTTCTATACGAGAAAAACTGGCTGGAAGCCATTAAAAAAGTGAAGACTATACTTTGTCTTCACTCTGAGGATTCTTAATAAAGAATCCTTTCTTTTTAATAACCCCAAGCAGATAAACCTTGGTTGTTATATGCTTTTATTGCTGAATTAACTTGATCTTGAACAGTAGCAGTTGAACCCCAACCTGGCATCGTTTGGAAAAGTCCTGAAGCTCCTGAAGCATTTGATACATTAGGATTACCATTTGACTCACGAGCAATAATGGCTTCCCACGTCGATTGTGGGACACCAGTTGCTGCAGCCATTTGTGCTGCTGCTTGACTTCCTATAACACCTGCTGTATTTCCATTTGATTGGTAAACTTGAGTTGCCGAATACTGTTGTACTTGTGTTCCTTGTACTGATGCTACAGGTACTTGAGTAGGAGCAGTTTGAACTTGCTCAACTGAAGTAGCTTCTGGAATTGATGCTTCTGGAGTTACTGAAGCTTCTGTGGAAGAGCTTGCTGCTTGTTCACTTGAACTTGGTTCAGATTTTGTTGAAGAAGCCTCTACAACTTTTGATTTTTTTACTCTTTTTACAATTTTTGTTTCAGGTTTTTTAGCAAATGACTCTGTATCAACTTGTTTACTAGAAAATGCAAACACTAAAGCTAATAATCCAATTGCAAATGCTAGTACCCCAAAACCAACATAACTTTGTTTCAGATTTTTAATTCTATACATAAAATACCTCTTTTTCTCTAACTAACATAATAGCCTAAGTATGTTACCTACGTATATAAGTTATATTAAAAATGTTACAGAGATATTTTATTTTATAAAGAATTCTGAATTTTTTATACTACATCTAGTTAATATTTTGGTTTTTTAACATAAATAATACTATACCTAGAATAATAACTAATATTAATGCAATTGTATCCTTCAAATCCCACTTTAAAAGACGGAATTTAGTTCTACCATCTCCTCCACGATATCCTCGTGATTCCATAGCAATGGCTAAAGCGTCAGCTCGTTTAAAGCTTGATGCAAATAAGGGAATTAAAATTGGAATAATCGATTTGACTTTTTGGATAAGGTTTCCTTCACCAAAGTCAACACCTCTGGCTTTTTGTGCGTTCATAATTCGAGTAGTATCATCCATTAAAGTAGGTACAAAACGTAAACTTAATGATAACATTAATCCAATCTCATGAGCTGGTACTTTAAGAGGTTCAAGTGGTTTCAGTAAAGATTCAACAGCATCAGATAGACTAAGAGGTGTAGTTGTTAAAGTTAGGAGAGTCGAAAAGAAAATAATCAAGACAAATCTCATAAATATTAACAATGCTTGACTTAAGCCAAAATCAGTAATTTTTATTATCCAAAAGTGATATAATACATTTCCAGATTGCGTAAAAAATATTTGGAAAAATGTTGTAAAAAGTATTATTCCAACCATTGGTTTTACACCGTTTAAGAAAAAAGAAAACTTAATTTTCGATAAAAGAACAATAATTACTGTAAACAACAACATAATTAAATTAGTTATCAAATTATTTGCCCAAAAGATGATAACAATATAAACAATCATCGCTAATAATTTGCTGCGCGGATCCAAACGATGAATAATTGAATCTCCAGGTATGTATCTTCCAAGAATCAGCTTATCCATGCTTTAATACCTCTCTTAACTCATCTAAAGTAATAGGTAAATAAGGTAAATTCATTCCTTTTTTGACCAAATTTTGAGCAAATTTTGTTACTTTTGGTACGCCTAGTTGCTTTTGTTCAAGCAAGTCAACATCTTGAAAAATATCTTTTGGAAGACCACTATTAATGATTTTACCAGACTCTAAAATGTAAACAAAATCGGCAAAGTTAGCAACATCATCCATCAGATGTGTTACTAATACAATTGTCAACCCAGACTCATGAAGATTTTTAAAGAGTGACATTAACTCTCGTCGTCCTTTGGGATCTAATCCCGCTGTTGGTTCATCAAGTACAAGAATATTAGGTTGCATAGCTAATATCCCAGCTATTGCAATGCGTCTCATTTGACCACCAGATAGTTCAAATGGATTTTTTTCAAATAAATTTTCTGGTATACCAACCATTGCCAATTTCTCACGTGCAATTGACTCCGCTTCTTCTTTGGATACTCCAAAATTTTGCGGACCAAAAGCAACGTCCTTTAAAACTGTTTCCTCAAATAATTGACTTTCTGGAAACTGAAAAACCAATCCGACATGCTTTCTAACCATTTTGATATCTTTATTTTTGGATTGATTCGTAATTTTTTGACCGTCAACAGTAACAATCCCTTTACTTGGAACCAAAAGTCCATTTAAAAGTTGCATTATCGTTGATTTCCCAGATCCTGTATGTCCTATAAAAGCTGTAAAAGAGCCATCAATAATATCAAGGTTAATGTCAAAAAGGGCACGCCCTTCAAAAGGAGTCCCTTCCTGGTATGTATAGCTTATATTTTGGAAATTAATTGCCATAATTGATTTTCTAATTCCTTTTCTGAAAGGTAGTCGTCTTCAATTTGATAGCCCTCTTCTTTTAGTAAATTGATAACTGTACTTGAAAATGGGACATCTAATCCTAAGTTTAATAAGTCATTGCCTCGTGAAAATAGCGTTTCTGGAGTAGAACTTGATTCAATTTGACCGTTTTTCATGACTAGAACTCTATCACTTAAAGCAACTTCGTCCAAATCATGTGTAATTGAAATAACTGTCAAATCATACTCTTTCCTAATTGATTGAATTGTTTTAATCAGTTCCAATCGTCCTTTGGGGTCTAACATGCTTGTAGCTTCATCTAGAACGATAATCATTGGTCTCAAGGCAACAGCGCCAGCTATTGCAACTCTTTGTTTCTGTCCACCAGATAATCTAGAAGGTTCTCTATCTTTAAATTGGCTCATACCAACTAAATTTAGAGCCTCTTGGACTCTACTTTCCATTTCTAGATGATTAACACCTTTATTTTCTAGACCAAATGCAACATCATCTTCTACAGTTGCCCCAACAAATTGGTTGTCTGGATTTTGAAAAACCATACCAATTTTTTGTCGAATATTCCAAACATTAGACTCTGATAATATCTCACCATCTACCATGATTGTTCCAGTTTCAGCTTCTAAAATTCCATTTAATAGTCTAACAGAAGTAGATTTTCCAGAACCATTATGCCCAATAATGGAGAGCCATTCCCCACGTTTCACGTGGAACGAAATATTATTTAAAGTATAACTTTCTTGGTCTTCATGGTACTTAAATTTTACATTCGTAACTTCAATAATATTTGTCATTTTTATTTAAAGGTATCTTTGAATAAGAAGCCTGCTCCTCTAAAGTAATCATATCCTGAATAAATAGTAAAGAATAAAGCAATATAAAGGAGAATATTTCCAATTATAGTTAGGTGACAAAATAGGAAAATAATGGATAACATTTGTGACATTGTTTTTATTTTCCCTGGCATGGCAGCTGCAAGAACAGTACCTCCTGATTCAACTAATAAAAGGCGCAAACCTGTTACAGCTAATTCACGACAGATGATAATTGCTACGATCCATGCCGGAGCTAAACCTGCACCAACTAACATAACAAAAGCACTCATAACAAGCATTTTGTCAGCTAATGGATCTGCAAATTTACCAAAATTAGTAACAACTTTCCATTTTCTAGCTAAATAACCATCTAAGTAATCTGTCAAACTAGCGACAGCAAAAATTACCGCAGCTACTATATGCCAAGATAAAGAATGTGATAAGGTTGTTATTAATAAGAAAATTGGAATCATAAGTATTCTAATTAAGGTCAATATGTTTGGAATATTTTCTTTTTTTGTCATTTTTTTACCTTACTTTTGAAATTTTAAAGTGATATAACTCGTATCAGTAACAGTAATAGGACTTAAATCAAGTGGTTGACCATCAATTAAAACAGATACACCTTGTGTTATTCCTAAAGTCAACAATGCTTCACTAACGTCTTTATCAATAGTTGTAGAATAAGTCGGATTTTCCTTGGTCAAAGTAATACCCGTTTCTCCAATATCAGAATTTGTTAATGAAATCCAAGAGCTTTCAGTATCCTTTAAAGATACAGTCAATTTGACTGATTCTTTTGATTTTTTTACTGTTGCTTCTAAGTAATTATCTTGACCTTGGCTTGTGATTTCTGTTTTAGGCTGAATACTACTAGAAGTCTCAGTTTTATTTTGTGATGATACACTCTTCGTAACCTGTTCTGTTTGCAAATTTTTTGCTTTGTTTTCCTTATTCATTTGTTGCCAAACTGCAAAGAATAAAAAAGCAAAAATGATCAATGCTATTATTGTCAATAAAATTACTAAAAAGATTGATTTTGATTTTTTTTGATTTTGACTTATTCTACTTTGTCTTGAACTTTCAAAGTAAACGTGATCATCATTTTCAAAGGAAGTATTCTCTGAATAATCTTCTTTTTTACTTTTTAACTCATCTTTTTGAGGTTTACTATCATTTGCTTTAGCTTGTCTTGAAAACGAAATTTTATCTTCAATACGATGACTTAACTTATTTTCAACAATTTGAGTAACACTTGGCTCTTGGCTATTACTTTTTTGGGCCATTTGCTCAATATACTTATTTTTTATAATAGTGAAATCTAACCCTACTATTTCCGCATATTGTTTCAAAAATTGATCTAATTTATGTTCTGGAATGATTTTGTATTGATCTAACTCCATTGCTAATAGATAATGTGAAGAAATGCCACTTATATTTTCAATATCATCCAAAGTAATATTTTTTCCCACTCGAGACTTCCGTAGAATCTCACCAAGACTTTTTTCTCTCATACAGGTACCTCTAAAAATAATATAATAATTCCATTATAGCAAACTTTTAACTATTTTGGAAAGACTGTGAAATCTGATTCCTCTGCTTGTTTGAAAAAATCCTCTGCTATAGTCAATACTTCATCAAGTTGGATACTTTCTAAAATATCTGGTATATCATAATAAGTATCTTGATTCGTTAGAAAAAGATTGAATTGACTTGCGATTTGTTCCACATTATCTAGACTCTGTAAAAAATCACCATACATTTCACGTTTTAAAATAGCAAAATGCTCTTGATTGAAATCATCTGAGCTATTACAGTTTTTGATTTTTTTTCTGATTTCGCTAGACATACCAATCGGTTGATTAGTATCTAAACTAATTAGAACAAAAGAAAAATTATTATTAATTTCAATTTCTATATCAAACGAATCATCAATTTTTCCTTGCTCATACCAAGTTTGATATGTTTTGGATGTCCAACCAAATAACATTGACATTGCAAGTCGTAGAGCGATTTTTATGGTTAATAAGGAAAGATTATTTGAAACTTTTTGTCCTCTGAATCCAACAACTAATTTAGAATTCATTATTTCCATGCTTTTAGAATTAGATTTAACAACGGGATTGTAGATTACATCATCAATTCTTTCTACTTGTTTTCTTGCACGGAATTTTTTTTTGATAGGTTTCGATTGCTGAATAAGTTTCTTCAATATCAACATCACCAACAATTAATAAATTCATATTATTAGGCTTATAAAAATAATTATAATTCCTTTTTAAAATTTTAGTCGTTATTTGATTAATTGATTCTTTACTACCAGCAATATCATCGGCCAAACTTGTACCCGAAAATAAGTTCTGCAAGATTCCAATATAAGCTTGATAATCAGCATCATCAGCATACATGTCAATTTCTTGAGCTATAATTTTCTTTTCTTTATTGACAGATTCTTCTGTAAAGCTAGCTGACATTACCAATTCCTGTAACAAAGTCAAACTTTCTATGAAATTTTCAGAGGTTGAAAAATAATAGGATGTTTTATCAAATGTTGTAAATGCATTGACATCAGCTCCTAACTGCGTAAATTTAAGTGATACATCCTCACCATCAACATCTTCAAAAAGTTTGTGCTCCAGAAAATGTGCAATCCCTTCGGGATTATCCCATAATCTATTTCTAAGTGTAAACTTTTTGTCAACAGAACCAAAATCGACTGTCAACATAGCCGTTTTCTCTTTAAACCCTGTTTTTGGAATAATAAAGATATCTAATCCATTTTTAAGCCTAGTATAGTGAACTTCTTCATCAAATTTATTGAATGTTATCTTCCTTAGTAATGTCATTTATTTACCCTCTAGATAGTAAAGTGCTTGTAGTTTTAATAAATTTGCTGCTTTTACGATATCACGTTTACTTATCTTATTAATCTTATCAATCCAAATATCTAATTGATAATCACTGTCAACATAGTCAATAATATACATTCTATCAATTAAAACTTTACAATTATCTTGTGATTGATTTACAGAGTTTACAATCATCGATTTTGTTTTCTGAATTAAATTACTTGAAAATCTTCCCATTTTGATATCATTGACTTCTTTGATAATAAGTTGTAAAGCTTTTTTTCGATCTTTATTGTCAATTCCAGCAAAGATGTCCATATAGCCAGTATAAATATCCATACGGCTACCAATACTATAAGCTATTCCCTCTTCCTCACGTATTTTTGTAAACAACTTAGAATGTGAAAATGAGCCAAGCAAAGCATTTAAAATAATCAATGCATAATGATTTTTTGATCCAAAGTCAGCAGTAAAATGATAACCCATTTGTAATATTGATTGATTAATATCTTTTAGCTCTTTTGTATCATGAACAACATTAATATAATCTTGTTTATATATAAAGTTTAGATTTTTATTTCTATCTACGAATGGAAATTGATGCAATTGCTGTACGACTCTATACTCTTCAAAATCCCCAACCATATAAATATCAATACAATCTTCCATCAGCATATGATGAAATTCTTGATAACTAGTATAGGCCGTTTCTTTACTTACTAAATCAATTGTTCCATATTTAGAGAGTTGAAGATTTTCATCGCTGTAAAATAATTCTTTAGCTTTTAATGAACTATAATAAAATGAATCTTCCTTATCTGCCTCTAAGTAAGTTATTAAGTTTGTTTTTTCAATTTCAAATACTTTTGGTTGATACTGTGCAACAGAAAGAAGAGGAGAAAATAGGATTCCCCTCAAAAATTGAATCATTTCATCAAGAACACTTTCACCATTGAAAGCATACTTATCTTGAACAAAACTAATATCAATATCAACTATATGCACTAGACCTTTGGTTGATACTCTCGTTGACAGACTTGCACCATATAATTGAGCTAACTTTTGTCTAAAAGCTTGTGTAGTAGGATATTCTTCGTTAGCTGTTGCCAGCATTTGTGCGACTAATACACGTTTAGCCACTGTTTTTTGATTTAAATCACCAGAAAATCTAACTGTAATGTGATTTGATTTATATTGCTTTGTCTTAATAAAGTGAAGTTGTACACCTTCAACAATTTTCATAGTACATCCTTATAAAAAATATATGTTTCTATAAATTATAACATTTTTAACCATTTTATTAGGTAACTTAACCTAAATATTATGAATTTTTAGCCACTAAAAGGGTTGAGAAAAACCAACCCTTTTTATTATTTTTTCCTTTTAATATGAAAGGAAAACACTCATAAATTTGCGAGGTCATGAATGTGAGAATTATAACTGATTTCAAGCAGAAACAATTCATTTTTATTATACACCCTTTTATAATGATGTCAAAAAATTGCATCTAATAATATTAACATGCTAATTCTAAAAAGGCCTAATGTAGGATGTTGATGATTAAATATTATTCTCAAAATATGCTATAATAATGTGACTTGAAAATTGGAGATATTATTATGGAATACAAATTATTTAGTGAATTTATAACATTACAAGCCTTATTAAAAGAATTAGGAATTATTCAGAGTGGTGGAGCAATCAAAAGCTTTTTAGCAAATCATACTGTTTTATTTAATGGAGAGGATGAAAAAAGAAGAGGAAAAAAAATAAGAATTGGTGATATCATCACCTTACCTGAACAAGATTTAACAATAACTCTTCTTGAACCAACTCCAGAAGAATTAGAGGATTACAAGGAAGCAGAAGAAGAGAAAAAACGTGTCGCAAAAATAGTAAAGGAAATGAATCAATCATTAAAAAGCACAAAAAAAACGCAAGGAAATAAAAGAAAAATTAGTAATACTAAGACTAGACAGACTAAATCAGGTAAAAGTACAGCTGTTAAATTTCCTGGTACATAATAATGTGGTTAAAAGACTTAAAATTACAGCATTTTAGAAATTATGATTCACTAAATATCAGTTTTTCTGAAGGTTTAAATGTCTTTATTGGAAATAATGCCCAAGGCAAAACAAATATCCTAGAAGCTATTTATTTCATTGCATTAACAAGAAGTCACCGAACTAGATCTGATAAAGAACTAATAAAATTTTCAACAGATCAGTTATCTATAGAAGGTAATCTAAATCGTCTCTCTGGCAATATTAGTTTAGCAATTAATTTATCTGATAAAGGCCGAACTACAAAGATAAATACTTTAAAACAAGCAAAGCTTTC
Organism: Streptococcus uberis; assembly: GCF_000785785.1. GTDB lineage: Bacteria > Bacillota > Bacilli > Lactobacillales > Streptococcaceae > Streptococcus > Streptococcus uberis_A. The sequence continues at coordinate 5,413 of NZ_JRQN01000014.1, read as the reverse complement.
CGACTATATTGGAACTATGATGGTTGTACTTTTTGCACCTGAGGATTTACAATTAGTCAAAGGGGCTCCTGGACTCAGAAGAAAATTCATTGATATAGATTTAGGCCAGATTAAACCCGTTTATTTATCAGATCTATCAAACTATAATCATATTTTAAAACAGAGAAATGCTTATTTAAAATCAGCTAAAACAATAGATTTTGATTTTTTAATTGTTTTAGACCAACAGCTTGCCTTCTATGGGAGTCGTGTTATTGAACAAAGAATCCAATTCATTACTAATCTCGCCAATGAAGCTGACAAACATCATAAAGCCATCTCAAATAAGTTAGAAAGCTTGCAAATTTCTTACTTATCCTCTATTGATACTAGTCAAAATGATCTCATCCAAGAAAAATTTATGGAACAACTAGAAAAAAATAGACAACGTGATATTTTTAGAAAAAATACAAGTACTGGACCTCATCGAGATGATATTGAATTTTTCATCAGTGGAATAAATGCTAACTTTGCTAGTCAAGGACAACACCGCAGTTTAATACTTTCTTTGAAGATGGCTGAAGTTAGTTTAATGAAAACCCTAACTGGAGACAATCCAATTCTTTTGCTGGATGATGTCATGAGTGAACTAGATAATACGAGACAGACAAAACTACTTGAAGCAGTTATTCAAGAAAATGTTCAAACATTTATTACTACAACAAGTTTAGAACATCTTTCACAACTCCCTGAAACAATTAAGACGTTTCAGGTAACTAATGGTAAAATAAAAGCAGACTAGGGTCTGTTTTTATTTTTAATTGACAATATTATTTACAGTTAATTTACACTGAATAATATATTTATAGCAAAAAATATAAGTGTTTTTTTTGTTATAATACAGTATTCTTTACACATATTGTCATTGGTTGACAATATGTGTAAACTAAAAAGAGTCATCTAAAGATGACTCTTTTTGTTAATGAACTGAATAGTTTGGTGCTTCATTGGTTATTTGAACGTCATGTGGATGACTTTCAATTAAACCAGCGCCTGACATTTCAATGAACTGTGCATTTTCATGTAATGATTTAATAGTGTTAGCACCAACATAACCCATACCAGATCGAATACCACCTAACATTTGGAAAACAATATCAGAAGCAGCACCTTTATAAGCCACACGACCTTCAATACCTTCAGGGACAAGTTTATTAGCTTCATTTACTGAACCTTGGAAGTAACGATCGCTTGATCCTTTTTTCATTGCTGCAATTGATCCCATACCACGGTAAGTTTTAAACTTACGACCTTGGAAAATTTCAGTTTCACCAGGAGCTTCATCAGTTCCAGCAAACATTGAACCAAGCATGACAGCATTTCCCCCTGCAGCAAGTGCTTTAACAATATCTCCGGAGTATTTAATACCACCATCTGCAATAATAGTCTTACCGTATTCACGCGCAACAGCAGCAGCATCATAAATTGCTGTAATTTGTGGAACACCCACCCCAGCAACAACACGTGTTGTACAAATAGATCCAGGACCAATACCAACTTTAACAACATCAACTCCTGCATCATAAAGAGCACGTGCTCCTTCAGATGTTGCAATATTACCAGCAATTAGGGTTTTATCTGGGAAGTAGGCACGAATTTCAGAAATTTTTCTCAAGACTCCTGCTGAATGACCATGTGCAGTATCAATAACAATAGCATCAGCTCCAGCTTCAAATAATGCTTCCGCACGATCAAACGTATCTGAAGTTACCCCTACAGCTGCAGCAACTAAGAGACGTCCAAATTTATCTTTTGCAGCATTGGGAAATTCGATAACTTTTTCAATATCTTTAATTGTAATAAGTCCTGACAAACGACCATTATCGTCAACTAACGGTAGTTTTTCAATACGATGTTCATGAAGGATCCGTTCTGCTGTTTCTAAATCAGTCCCAATAGGAGCAGTAACTAATTTTTCACTTGTCATATGGTCTGAAATTGGTGCATCATAATCACTAATAAAACGCATATCACGATTTGTAATGATACCAACAAGTTTACGATTATTTAATGTTTCAACAATGGGAACACCTGATATTCGATAACGTTGCATAAGTTCTTCAGCTTCAGAAACTTTATGTGCTGGTGTTAGGAAAAAAGGATCAATAATAACACCATTTTCTGAACGTTTTACTTTTCGAACTTCTTCAGCTTGTTCAGTGATTGACATATTTTTATGAACGACACCAAGTCCACCTGCACGCGCAATAGCAATTGCCATTTTACTATCAGTAACAGTGTCCATGGCAGCAGTGATAATCGGAATATTTAATGTTAAATTTTTAGCAAGCTTAGTCTGCATAGTAACTTCATTAGGTAAGACATGACTCTCTGCAGGAATAAGTAAAACATCATCAAAGGTATAACCTTTTTTTAAAAATTTTGTTTCCCAATTTGACATTAAAATGATCCTCTTTTCTCTATTGTTATAGGGGATAATAGCCCAGTCTATTTTTTTATTGTTACTATCATATCATGCTAAGCAAATTTGTCAATAAATTAAGAAATATTTTCAATTTTTAAAAGAATCAATAAATAAGTCCATCATTTATTGTTGCAAAAGGAAAATGTTACTGTATTAAATTAAAAAGTTCGTTAAAAAAAGTTACAATATTAATTGCAACTTTTTAATCATTAGAAATAATTTATTCCCATAGCTTTTTTTACTTCTGACAGTGTTTGTGCCGCAACAGCTTGTGCTTTCTGGCTACCTTTTTCTAACATTCGGAAAACTTCACCCATATCATTAGCATACTCTAACCGTTTTTGACGAATTGGTGCTAATTCACGTTCTAAGATTTCTAAAAGATAACGTTTTGTTTTGACATCTCCTAATCCACCATTTTGGTAATGCTCTTTCATTGCTTGGATATCAGCTTTATCTTCTTCTTTACCAAAAATATCTAGATAATGAAAGACCATATTTCCTTCAATTTTACCTGGATCTTCAACACGAATATGATTTGGATCAGTATACATACTCATCACTTTTTTGCGAACTGTATCTGCATCATCAGACAAATAAATACCATTTCCTAAAGATTTGGACATTTTTGCATTACCATCGAGACCAGGTAAGCGACCAGCCCCCTCGTTTTCAGGATATAACCCTTCTGGTTCTACTAAACAATTTGTATGGTAAGTATTATTGAAACTTCTTACAATTTCTCTTGTTTGTTCAATCATAGGTTTTTGATCATTTCCAACTGGAACAAGATTTGCTTTAAAGGCTGTAATATCTGCTGCTTGGGAAACAGGATATACTAAAAATCCACTTGGAATACTTTCCCCAAATCCTTTTTGTGCAATTTCTGTCTTCACTGTTGGATTGCGTTCTAAGCGGGCTAATGAAACAAGATTCATATAATACATTGTTAATTCAGCGAGTTCTGGAATTTGGCTTTGAATAAAAATCGTTGATTTATTAGGATCTAAACCTACAGATAAATAGTCTAATGCTACATTTCCAATAGAATCACGAATTAATTCAGATTCTTTTGCATGATCTGTTAAAGCTTGCTGATCAGCTAAGAAAACAAACATCTTATAGTTATCTTGATTTTGCAAGATAACACGATTTTTCAATGAACCAACATAATGGCCTAAATGTAGTTTCCCTGTTGGTCGATCTCCTGTTAATATAATTGGTTTCGACATTTTTTCTCCCTATAACTAATAATAGAAAAGCCCTCACGCTATTTGCGTGAGGGCGTTATTACAATTGAATACGCGGTACCACCTCAATTAATACCAATATTATGATATTATCTTTTCTTCTTTATATATAAGAAGTTGCACTGTAAGGGGTGCCATTCCTGAGATTTATTGATTCATCTCACTAATACATTAGCCCAATTCATCTATTTATTTTATTAGTTCCCAGCCCCACTAACTCTCTTTAAAAATACGATAGACTACTCTTCTAATTAGCTTTAATTTTATGAAAAAAAAATTTTTTTGTCAAGTTAATAAAAATCCCTTGACATAAGGTTAATTCATAGTAGATAATGGTATTATTTTCACGACAAGGAGAGAATAGAATAATGAAAAGTAAAATAAAGGACATAGTCTTTGTTACAATTGGAACATTTATTACTGCAATTGGCTTTAATACTATGTTTGTGGACAATCATATTGCTGCTGGTGGCATGGTTGGTATTTCAGTTGTCATGAAAGTATTATTTGGCATTAGTCCATCTTTATTTTTAATGTTAAGCAATATTCCACTTCTTTTTTTATGCTATTTTTTCTTGGGAAGACAAAATTTTGTTAAAACTTTATATGGTTCTTGGATTTATCCAATTGCCATTAGAGTTACCAATTTTTTACCTAGTATCACCCATAATCAACTCTTAGCAGCAATATTTGGTGGTATTATTGTTGGAATAGGAATAGGCATGGTTTTTTGGGGTAATTCATCTACGGGAGGAACTGGTATACTAACTCAAATTTTACATAAATTTTCTCCTTTAAGCCTAGGAATTGCAATGACTATTGTTGATGGAATAAGTGTTGCTATGGGATTTTTAGCTCTATCTGCTGATGATGTAATGTATTCTACAATCTGTCTTTTAGTAATTGGGTATGTCATTACAGTTATGGAAACAGGCTTTAATTCATCCAAAAATGTCATCATCATTTCAAAAGAATATAGTCAAATCAAAGAATATATCCAAAAAGTCATGGATCGTGGTGTTACTAAAATTCCAATCCGAGGTGGATATACAACAAAAGATAATATCATGTTAATGGCTGTTATTTCTACTTATGAATTTCCCTCCCTTCAAGAAAAAATTACTGAACTTGATGACACTGCCTTTGTTGTGGTTATGCCTGCGGCACATGTTATTGGGCGAGGTTTTAGTTTAACAAAACATTATAAACGTGAAGATGAAGATGTTTTATTACCAATGTAATAGTTATCACCCCACGACAAACGCATGAAGAAAGCTTTGTTTTCAGAAATCAAGATTCATAATGACAAAATCAGTCAAAGTAGTAAACTAGAAGTGAGGTGACTAGGATGATTGATTTTATTATTTCTATTGATGAACGAACAGCTGAATTGGATGGGCGTCAAGCTTGGAAAGTTCATTACCCGTTATCAACGATTCTCTTTTTAGTATTTTGTTGCCAACTAGCTGGTATTGAAACGTGGACGGAAATGGAAGATTTTATAGAAATGAATGAAGCTTCCTTTTCGAACTATGTGGATTTGAGCGCTGGTTGTCCATCTCATGATACTTTAGAAAGAGTGGTTAGTCTTGTTAATCCAGATTGTTTGAAAGAACTCAAAGTTCAATTTGAACAATCATTGATGAGCTTAGATGCTGTTCACAGACTTATTTCAGTGGATGGGAAAACGATTCGAGGT
>NZ_JRQN01000013.1 GCF_000785785.1 Streptococcus uberis | reverse complement strand
TAAGACTAGACAAGAAAAAACAAACTAGCAACTTCACTAGTTTGTCTTCGTTCTGAAAGGAACCCTTGAAAAAGGGTATTTCAGATTTTATTTGTTTAGGGCAGCAGCCATTGTAGCAGCAACTTCTGATTCGAAGTCATTTGCTTTTTTCTCGATACCTTCACCAACTTCAAAACGTGCAAATGAAATTGCTTTAGCGTTTACTGAGTCAAGGTAAGCTTCAACAGTTTTGCTGTCGTCCATGATGTAAACTTGTGCTAGAAGTGTGTATGCTTGGTCAACTTTTGTGTTGTCAAGCATGAAACGATCCATTTTACCTGGAATGATTTTATCCCAGATTTTTTCAGGTTTACCTTCAGCAGCTAATTCAGCTTTGATATCTTCTTCAGCTTTTGCAATTACTTCATCTGATAATTGAGCTTTTGATCCATAAGTTAAGAATGGAAGTGGTGCTTTGTCAACCATTGCACGTGATTCGTTATCGAGTTCAATAGCATGGTTAAGTTGTGCTAATTCATCATGTACGAATTGAGGGTCAAGTTCTGTATATGAAAGAACAGTTGGTTTCATTGCTGCAACGTGCATTGCCACTTGTTTAGCAAGTGCTTCATCGCTACCTTCGATAACTGTGATAACTCCAATACGGCCACCATTATGTTGGTATGCACCGAAATGTTGTGTATCTGTTTTTTCAACCAATGCAAAACGACGGAATGAGATTTTTTCACCGATAGTAGCAGTTGCGTTAACATAAGCATTAGCTAATGTTTCACCAGAAGGCATTGTTAATTCAAGTGCTTCTTCGTTGTTAGCAGGCTTACCTTCAGCAATAACTTTAGCAGTTTCGTTAACTAATTCAACGAATTGAGCATTTTTAGCAACAAAGTCTGTTTCAGCGTTAACTTCAACAACTGCAGCTACGTTACCGTTAACATAAACACCAGTTAAACCTTCAGCAGCAACACGGTCAGCTTTTTTAGCTGCCTTTGCCATACCTTTTTCACGAAGCAATTCAACTGCTTTCTCCATGTCCCCATCAGTTTCAACAAGTGCTTTTTTAGCGTCCATAACGCCAGCACCAGATTTTTCACGCAATTCTTTTACAAGTTTAGCTGTAATTTCTGCCATTAGTAGAATCCTCCAATAAATAATTTATTTTCAATTTTAAAAAAACGGGACAGAGCGGTTTGCTTTCTGCCCCGTTTGGTTTTTCGATTGTCAAAGACTAATCAATTAAAATCTCAAGCTAATTAAGCGTTATCGCCTTCAACAACTTCAACGATTTCTTCGATTGAATCTGCTTTAGCTTCAGTTTCAAAATTAACGTCTGCATCTTCACCTTGACGGCCTTCAATAACAGCGTCAGCTAATTTAGCTGTGATTAATTTAACAGCGCGGATAGCGTCATCGTTAGCTGGGATGATAACATCGATATCATCTGGATCTGCGTTAGTATCAACCATAGCTACAACTGGAATACCAAGTTTTTTAGCTTCTTTAACAGCGATTTGTTCTTTATGTGGGTCAACAACGTACATAACGTCTGGAATACGAGGCATATCTTCGATACCACCTAGGAATTTTTCAAGACGAGCGCGTTGTTTGTTAAGAAGTGCAACTTCTTTTTTAGGAAGAACATCAAAAGTTCCTTCTTCTTCCATACGTTTGATTTCTTTCAAACGAGCGATACGTTTTTGGATTGTTCCCCAGTTAGTAAGAGTTCCACCCAACCAACGGTGGTTGATGAAGTATTGACCTGCACGAGTTGCTTCATCAGCAACTGCTTCAGCAGCTTGTTTTTTAGTACCAACGAACAAGATAACAGCATCGTTTGCTGCAGCATCACGAACGAATTCGTAAGCTTGGTCAGCTAATTTAACAGTTTGTTGTAAGTCGATAACGTGGATACCGTTACGTTCTGTAAAGATGTATTTAGCCATCTTAGGGTTCCAGCGACGAGTTTGGTGACCAAAGTGAACACCAGCTTCAAGTAGTTGTTTCATTGAAATTACTGCCATGAGTAGTTTCTCCTTTATAATGTTTTTTCCTCTCTTAAACTTCAGCTTGCAAACTAACCTAAAAAGGCAACAAGTTAACAATTGGTTATAAGATGAGTATTTGTCGCACACACGACAAGACCATTCTATCAAAAATATTCTGATTAAGCAAGTAAATCTCTCTTGATGAACAAGAAAAAAGGGGTTTTTAGTATACCAATTAGGACACCCTAAAAACAACCTTTTGTTTTCTTTATTGACGGATTAAGTAGTCAAATGCTCCAATCGCAGCAGTTGCCCCTGAACCCATTGAAATGATAATTTGCTTATATATAGAATCTGTACAATCACCAGCTGCAAAGATACCTGGAATATTTGTTGCTCCGTGACCGTCCACGATGATTTCGCCACGGTCTGTTAAAGCAATTCCACTTTCTTTTAGCCACTGTGTATTTGGGACTAAGCCAATTTGTACAAAGACGCCTTCTAAATCAATATGTTTTTCTTCTTGTGTTAAGCGATCAGTGTAATTTATACCTGTAACGTGATCTTGTCCAACAATATCCTTAGTTGCTGCGTTGGTAATAATCGTCATGTTATCAGTTTTAGCCGCTCTATCTTGTAGAACTTGATCAGCTTTAACTTCTGGAAGAAATTCTAGAACGGTTACATGTTTACAGATGCCGGCTAGGTCTATTGCGGCTTCCATACCAGAATTACCACCACCAATAACGGCAACGTCTTTTCCTTCAAAGAGAGGTCCATCACAGTGTGGGCAATATGTAACACCTTTATTCCGGAATTCATTTTCACCGGGAACATTAATGTTACGCCATTTAGCTCCTAGAGCTAGGATAGCAGTTTTAGTTTTTAAAACGGCTCCATTAGCAAGACTGACTTCAATTAAGTCGTCTTTTTTCTCAATAGCGGTAGCTAATTGTGCCTTAATAATATCTACTTTGTACGACTTAGTATGTTCTTCAATCTGAGCCATTAATTTAGGGCCTTCAGTATAAAGTGTACCAATCATGTTTTCGATACCAACAGTTTCCATTACCTGACCACCAAATGTTTCAGCTAATAATCCTGTTTTAAGACCTTTACGCGCTGCATAAATGGCAGAGCTGTTACCAGCAGGACCGCCACCAACAACGAGAACATCATAAACTCCTTTGTTAGAAAAATCTTCTGATGTTTGTGGACCGGCAACTTTTTCGAGTAGTTGCTCAATCGTTGTTCGTCCAGATGAGAAAACTTGGTCATCTAAGTAAACTGTTGGAACAGCCATGATACCTTTTTCTTTTACCTCATCTTGGAACATGCCGCCTTCAATCATCGTATGACTGATATTTGGATTAAGTACAGCCATGATATTGAATGCTTGGACAACGTCTGGACAATTATGACAAGTTAAACTAACATAGGTTTCAAAATGTAACTTTTGGTCAACAGATTTGATACGGTCAACTAAATCGGGATCCACTTTTGGTGGACGTCCAGAAACTTGCAAAAGAGCTAAGACAAATGATGTGAATTCATGACCTAAGGGGATACCTGCAAATTCTACACCGCTGTTTTTCCCTTTTTGTGCAATTTTGAAACTTGGCTGTCTAGTCAACGATAGACTTTCAATGCTGATACGATCAGACATTGTTGCTATCTCATCTAGAAATTCTTTAACTTTTAAAGAATTATCATCATCACCAAGGTTAGCCTGAAAAACAATATCAGATTCTAAAAGTTCTAGGTATTGGTTTAACTGGTCCTTGATGTCTTGAGTAAGAGCCATAGCTACCTCCTTCTACTTCTTTCCGTTGTAAGAAAAGTTTAGATTTTACCAACAAGGTCTAAACTTGGAGTAAGCGTTTCTGCGCCTTCTTTCCATTTAGCAGGACAAACTTCACCTGGATGTTTACGAACATATTGAGCAGCATGGATTTTATCAATCAATGAGCTTGCATCACGTCCGATACCATCGGCGTTAATTTCCATCATTTGGATGACGCCATCTGGATCGATAATGAATGTTCCACGTTGTGCTAACCCATTATCATCTAAAACATCAAAAGCTTGTGAAATTTTATGAGAAGGATCACCAATCATAGTATATTCAATTGTACCAACCACATCAGAATCATCATGCCAAGCTTTATGGACAAAGTGAGTATCCGTAGATACTGAGTACACCTCAACTCCTAAAGATTGAAGTGTTGCATATTGTTCTTGTAAATCACCGAGTTCTGTTGGGCATACAAATGAGAAATCTGCAGGGTAGAAGCAAAATACTGCCCATTTACCTTTAACATCCTCGCTAGTTACAGTGATAAACTCACCGTTGTGATAAGCGTCGGCTGAAAATTCAGCCATTTCTTTTCCAACTAAAGACATAAGATTGTCCTCCTTCATTTTAATACCTGTATTATAGGAAATGAGTGGATAAATGTCCAATGAAAACGCTTGAAAAACTATAAAAATCGTCAGACAATTCACTAGAAATGATATAGTTATTAAATTAGAATTATTCTAATAAGTGACAATGAAGCCTTTTATACACCTAACAATTCTCAGAGAAATTATATTTGTTAGAAAAAAGTTTTTTAGAAATGGTATGATTTAGAAACAGAAAAATAAGCTTGACCTTTACCATATTTTAAGGTAAAATTATTACTGTTGTGGCGGTATAGCCAAGTGGTAAGGCACGGCTCTGCAAAAGCTTGATCGTCGGTTCAAATCCGTCTACCGCCTTTTTTTATGTCATTAGACATGATAGAACAGTTTAAAAACCTTGAGAAATCAAGGTTTTTTTATTTTTGTCTACTGATAAAAGCGGGTAAAAAAAGATATTAAGTCGGTCAAAGTTTCCAATATAACTTTTATGGCTTGGTTATTCTTTTCTTCAAGATTGCCTAGTTGGTGAGCGTATACTTTTAGTGTGATTAAATCAATACCTTTGAAATTAAGAAATGAGGCTATTATTCAGAGTTTTTGTGTATTGAACAAGAAGGCTGAGTCGTTACATCCATTTTATGTCACAATTTGAATTTCTTATTATAAGCAACATTGTATAACTCTTCCCAACATACATATCACAATCGCATATCTAACTTGCTATTTATGTTTAAGGATTTTATAATAGTGGTGGAAACAACTGTCAGAAATAGTGGTTAGATATGTTGCAAAAACAGGAGTAAAAAGGAATGCGACACTAATTGCTGGGCAATTGGCTATTTGAGGGAAGTCTTTTCTGTATTTTTCAGCTTATGCATATTAAGGACACAAAAAATTTCTTTTCATTTTGTTTTGGTGGTTTCTAAGTACCTTGAATCAAAAATTAAATAAAAATTGCGTCTGAGACCTATTGCCACAGACGCTTTTATGATGTCAGGTTAGTGACTCTAACCACCTCTTAGTAGCTTCTAGGTTGGCTTAGGTGATTTGGTGGCTCTTCACCCAATAGGTCGTTACATCAGCATTTCGGTCTCCAAAGAGCTTTACGACATGCTGGCTTTCTGCTAGTGGAACAATCGGATCCTCATTTTCCATAGAAATAAAGACTTGCATTTGATGGCACTCATGTATCCACTTGTTTAAATAGACTTTCTTCTTGCAACAATAAATTGATAGCCATGTTTGCGCCATTAGAAAAGTCAATGAGAAGCAGATTATCTAGGTTAAAACTTTTTTCCTTGCTTTGGGTGATATTGAATTCTGTTAGGCTTTGCCCTCGCATCTCAAGGTCATCCAGATCAAACTGCCCTTACGCTTTTCGTTCGAAGAAATGCAGAGTCACCATTCTACGAAACGTCACCGCGAAGTGAAAGATGAGATAGTTAGCAATTAAGAGCAGATCCTTCTCAACGCCGTCCGTTCCATTCTAATGGTTGTCGAATCAATCAAGAAAATTCCAGTCAGCTTTAGCTCACTATCATTGTAGGCTAGGTCTTTGGCTGCTTGATTGACAGCCTCTAGGTTATGGCCAGAGACACTATGAATGATAACTTTGCTACGCTTAAGGCTATTGATAGCTATATGTTACCACTAATTAGTGACAAATAAATAAGTGTGCTCGCAAAAAAAGAAGTAACCTTGAGTTACTTCAATTGATGTCTGTAATTTATAATATCGTAGACAAAATTTGGTGAATTGTCACGAAGTGAATAGCTTTCTAGTTCATTAACTTCATCGCGGAGTTGTTGGGCTTCTTTAGCGGTTACGAGCCCTTGTAACTCAAACTCGTGAATAGTTTGTCTTTCTAAGTAGTAGCCATGGATGCGCTCACCACTTGAATCTGGGATAAAATTGGCGATAACCCGTTCGACAAATAGACCTGATTTTATTAATTCAGCACTTTGTATACGTTGGTTCTGTAAGAAGTTAACAAGTGATGAATTATAAAAACCTTCTAAGTCTTCTAATGAGTCTAGGATAAGTTCGGTATTAACTAAATACATTTCAGTCAAGTGATCACGATTTTCATCAGTTAAGCGAACCTTGCTCCGCTGAAAATTCATCAGATTTGATTTTAAATTTCCGCTCACAGACCACATTTCATGAATGACATGTCGGATAACACGAAGGAAGATGGTAATGGAGTAATTGAAACTTGAAATAAAACTTCTATTAACTTGACGTTCCATTGTTTTCAAATAGGTCTGATAAATGCGATACTCAAAAATGGAAATGTCTTTATGACGAAAAGCGTGTTCTAGGCCTTCACTCTCAATTGATAGAATCATGAGTTGTAATTCGGCTAATTCTTCTTTAACATGTTTCGGTTCCTGATCTAAAATTAAATTCTCAATACGTCGATTATAGGCATCAAGAACATAATAGAGTCCGGCTTGATTAGCTGGGGATTTTTGACTCTCAGCTTCCAATTTTCTGACGACTGTTGTTAAAATTTCAATTTTAGTGAGATAATTTTCCGAAGACCGTGCGATTGGAGCCAAGCGAGGCAATATAACAAGACCAGTTAGGAAACTGAGAAGTGTAACTGCACCAACTGTGAATAAGGTCATAGAGTTCTTGAAAGTATCAATTTGGGGTATTAATAGAATAATAGCTAAAGAGACACTACCTTTAACACCAGAAAAGGTTAGAAGATTTACAGTATGTAAATATTTTTTAAAAGGCTTATGATACTTGCGACTTCTAAAAAAGTAGTAAATAACGAGGGTTACGTACCTGAGGAAAAATAGCAGAGTAGTCAAGACAATGACAATGAAGAATAGATAGACATTGCTATAACTTGGACTGGCTAATAGGGGACCAGTAAATTGAGTTAATTCAACACCGAAGATGATAAAGACTAATCCATTGAGCATAAAATTAATCGTTTCCCAAATAATATTGGTGACCCGGTCAACTTGAGCATCAAAGAGGGTTACTTTTTTGATGCGGTTTGCTTGCATGACTCCAGCAATAACTACAGCGATGATACCTGAAACATGTAGTAGATGAGCAATGAAATAGACAACAAAAGGAAGTGTTAATTCTAACAGTAGTGCACCAGTTACATCAGCAGCATCAAATTTTTCAAGCACAGACAGAAAGATTCTGTTGAGAAGTGCAAAGAGTAATCCGATAGCTATGCCACCGATGATTGCAATTAGAAGCTTCAAACTTGCATCGGCAAGGGAAAAATAACCTGTCACTAAGGCTGTAAGTGCAAATTGAAAGGCAACAAGGGCACTAGCGTCATTCAATAAGCCTTCAGAAGTGAGGGTGCTTTTGAGTCGATTAGGAAACTGGAAGCGTTTGGCTAAGGACAAAAAAGCTACGGCATCTGTTGGTGCCAAAGCAGCTCCCATGGCGAAACATAAGGCAAGTGGCAACTCAACAGGCAACAAGGTTTTAATGCTAATTCCCATGATGATAGTGGAAATCATGACAGCAGGTAAAATGAGGTAAAGGACAAGACCACGTGATCGGATGAAACTCTTGACATCACTTTCTTGCCCCTCACGGAAGTTTAAGGGGGCAATAACGAAAGCTAGGAAGAGTTCCGGATCAATGATTAATTGCTGTCCTTTATTAAAAATGCCATACAGAATTCCAAAAAAGAGCTGAATGGCGGGAAGTGGGATTTGTGGAAAAATCCGATTAATAACGTTTGATAATATAAGAGAAAGAAGAAAGCTTATGACCAGTATAGGAATAGACATATTACAGTTTGTCCTGATCTTGCTTTATTTTGTTTTCTTGTTGAAACTCTTCTTTTAATAAAGCGATTTTTTGATCTATGCGAGTGATGTCTTGATGCTCAATAAGACGGTGACATCTTTCTTTTTCTAGGCCAATCAGTTTTTTCTTAATCTTTTTAGCTTTTTTAAGATCTTTACAAGTGAAATCTCTGCAGTTAGCAGTATCCAATTTATCGTAAAGGTATTTTTGGCGCATTTCTTGAACACGACTTACAATAGTTGACTCAGTCAGCATTTCTTCTCCTTGGGAATCAGACTCAAATTCCCTAATTTTAATATGATTGATTATTTTGGATAAAACACAGATAATCCCTTTATGACACATTTTAGCTCAGAAAATAAATTAACTCAAGGAAAAACTCTATTATATAAGAAAAGCGCTTACTATCTAATCTTTTTTTAAAAGGCTTTTAATGTTTTGCCTTGACTTTGCTATACCAGTTTGTTACACTTGACTAGTAAATTAGTTTGTGAGTTAGTATATGTGTTCCACATCATCGTTTCTCTCTATTTTTACAAAAAGTTTTATAGAAAGGAAGTAGATGATTATGGCACAAGGTACAGTTAAATGGTTTAATGCTGAAAAGGGTTTCGGTTTTATTTCAACTGAAAATGGTCAAGATGTCTTCGCACATTTCTCAGCAATCCAATCTAATGGTTTTAAATCTTTAGATGAAGGACAAAAAGTAGAATTTGATGTTGAAGAAGGTCAACGTGGCCCTCAAGCAGTAAACATCGTTAAATTGTAATTTACAATTAACCATGTATAAATGGATGAGTACCTTTTGGTACTCATTTTTTGTTAGCCCTACTAGATATTTCCATTTGCATTAACAGAGAGCATTTTGTTATAATAAAAGTCAGTTTTAGTCAAAAATCAGGAACTACTAATTAATGATGAATTAAAGGAGTGAGATTATGCCAAACAAAAACACATCAGACAGCATTGAAGAATATATCAAAGGACTTCTGGCACACTCAGGAATTGCTGAGATTAAGCGTTCATTATTGGCAGACTCTTTCCAAGTTGTTCCTAGTCAAATTAACTATGTCATTAAAACACGCTTTACAGAAAGTCGTGGTTATGAAGTAGAAAGCAAACGAGGCGGCGGTGGCTATATCCGGATTGCAAAGGTTCATTTTTCAGATAAGCATCAGTTGATTGGCTCAATGCATGCTACATTGGGGGATCGTGTGAGTCAGCAGGCTTTTACTGATACCATTCAACTATTATTTGACGAAAAACTGGTCACAGAGCGAGAAGGGAATATCATTCTTGCTATGGCAACAGATGATGTTTTGGGTGAGGATGCTTCAAGTATTCGAGCACGCATGTTGTATCGTTTGTTACGACGTATTGACAGAAAGGGAAGCATTAATGATTGAGTATTCACTAAAAATGCAAGAGATATTTAAGCAGGCACAATACCAAGCTACACGTTTTGGCAGTTCCCATTTGGAGACCTGGCATCTCTTATTAGCCATGGTAAAAGTTGAAGATTCTCTTGCCGGATTAGTTTTCAATGAATTTAATAGTAAAATTGCAGATGAAGAATATGAAGCAGCAGCTATTTTAGCTCTTGGTAAAAGCCCTCAAGATGATATTAAAGAGCTTAATCTGTTAGCTCAGTCAAAGACACTCTCTAATATTTTAAAGTTTGCTGAGATGATTAGATTGGTTACTAATGCGTCAGAAGTTGGTTCAGAACACGTTCTCTTTGCCATCTTGCTCAATCCAGACATTATGGCGGTTCGTCTGCTTGAAATGGCTGGTTATAAAATAAAAGATGACGGACAAGGACAACCCAAACTGGCCGATCTTCGAAAAGCAGTGGAAATTCATGCGGCTTACAGTAAAGAAACGATTAAGGCTATTCATGAGTTACGTAAACCTAAAAAAGCTAAAGGTGCGGGAACTTTCTCAGATATGATGAAGCCTGCTAGTACAGCTGGTGATTTGTCAGATTTTACCAGAGACTTAACAGAAATGGCAAGTCAAGGATTACTTGAACCAGTGATTGGTAGAGATAAAGAAATTACCCGCATGATTCAAGTTCTGAGTCGGAAAACCAAGAACAATCCTGTTTTAGTAGGGGATGCTGGTGTCGGTAAGACAGCTCTTGCTTATGGCTTAGCACAACGTATTGCCAATGGTTCTATTCCTTATGAACTGCAAGATATGCGTGTTTTAGAACTTGATATGATGAGTGTTGTTGCTGGAACGCGTTTCCGTGGGGATTTCGAGGAACGAATGAATCAAATCATTGATGATATTGAAAGTGATGGGAAAATCATTCTTTTTGTCGATGAACTCCATACAATTATGGGGTCAGGCAGTGGCATTGATAGTACATTAGATGCAGCTAATATTTTAAAACCTGCCTTATCACGTGGAACACTACATATGGTTGGGGCAACGACACAAGAAGAGTACCAAAAGCATATTGAAAAAGATGCCGCTTTGTCACGTCGCTTTGCTAAAGTGCTGATTGAAGAACCAAATTTGGAAGATGCCTATCAGATTTTACTGGGACTGAAAGCTTCTTATGAAACTTCCATAACGTTACAATTTCTGACCAAGCTGTTAAAACAGCTGTTAAGGTAGCTCATCGCTATCTTACTAGCAAAAATCTCCCGGATTCTGCCATTGATTTATTAGATGAAGCTAGTGCAACTGTGCAAGGATTGGTTAAAAAAGAGCGACCTTCAATCTTATCAGCGATTGACCAAGCAATTTTGGACAAAGACTTTAAAAAGGTGTCCAAGTTACTGAAATCATCCCAGAAAAATAAAACAATAAAACCAACTCCTGTCACTGAAGACGATATCATGTCCACTCTAAGCAAACTATCCGGTATTCCAGTTGAAAAGTTGACACAGGCCGATAGCAAAAAGTACCTTAACTTGGAAAAAGAATTGCATAAGCGCGTGATCGGTCAAGAAGATGCTGTTTCAGCTATCTCAAGAGCTATTCGTCGTAACCAATCAGGTATTAGAACTGGAAGACGACCAATCGGTTCCTTTATGTTCTTAGGGCCAACGGGTGTTGGTAAAACAGAATTAGCAAAAGCTTTAGCAGAAGTCCTTTTTGATGATGAATCAGCACTAATCCGATTCGACATGTCAGAGTATATGGAAAAATTTGCGGCTAGTCGATTAAATGGGGCACCTCCTGGCTATGTCGGCTATGAAGAAGGTGGCGAACTGACAGAGAAAGTTAGAAATAAACCTTATTCTGTTCTACTATTTGACGAAGTCGAAAAAGCCCACCCAGATATCTTTAATGTTCTATTGCAGGTTTTAGACGATGGGATATTAACAGACAGTCGTGGTCGCCGCGTTGACTTCTCAAACACGATCATTATTATGACTAGTAACTTGGGAGCAACAGCTCTTCGTGATGATAAAACTGTTGGTTTTGGGGCTAAAGACTTTAGTCAAGACCACCAAGCCATGGAAAAACGCATTTTGGAAGAGTTGAAAAAATCCTACAGACCAGAATTTATTAACCGGATTGACGAGAAGGTGGTCTTCCATAGCCTCAGCAAGGAGGATATGAGACAAGTAGTCATGATTATGCTTAAACCATTGCATGATAATTTGGCGGAAAAAGGAATTAGTCTGAAAATCCAACCATCAGCCTCAACTATCTTTCAGAGGAAGGTTATGATGTGGAAATGGGGGCAAGACCACTCCGCAGAACAATTCAAACCCACATCGAAGATAAGTTGTCAGAATTAATTCTTTCTGATGACTTGTCAAGCGGACATGAGTTGAAAATTGGCATGTCCTATGGGAAACTTAAATTTGAAATTGTATAACTAGCTAAGTTGAGATGATATTCTCAGCTTTTGTTTTTTTCTAAGATTAACAGGATTTATGTTTGAATGAGAGATGTATTTCAGGTATAAAAGGAATCTTTTTTTCTTGACTATTTTTGACCAAGTGATAAAATAAGAGAGTAAGTTAGCACTGTTATGACAAGAGTGCTAATAAATTCAGACAATAATAGGAGGCATATAAATGTTAAAACCTTTAGGAGATCGTGTGGTCGTCAAACTTGAAGAGGAAAAAGAGCAAACGGTTAGTGGCTTTGTTTTGGCAGGGGCTCATAAAGAGACTACCAGAAAAGCGACAGTTCTTGCTGTTAGCGAAACAGGGTTACGAACAATTACAGGTGAACTTGTACCACCAGCTGTTAAAGTTGGTGACATGGTATTGGTTGCAAATGATCCTGGTTTAGATGTCACAATAGATGATGAGACTGTGACAGTCATTCGTGAATCAGACATTTTAGCTATTATTGATTAATCAGTTTAATAACGATAGAAATAGAAGGAAGGATAGATATGTCAAAAGATATTAAATTCTCAGCAGATGCGCGTGCAGCAATGGTACGTGGTGTCGATATTTTAGCAGATACTGTTAAAGTTACCTTAGGCCCCAAAGGACGTAATGTTGTTCTTGAAAAAGCATTTGGCTCACCATTAATTACTAATGATGGAGTGACTATTGCAAAAGAAATAGAGTTAGAAGATCACTTTGAAAATATGGGAGCTAAATTGGTTTCTGAAGTTGCTTCAAAAACAAATGATATTGCAGGTGACGGAACAACTACAGCTACTGTATTGACACAAGCTATTGTTCGTGAAGGACTTAAAAATGTGACTGCCGGTGCTAACCCAATTGGCATTCGTCGAGGCATTGAATTAGCTGCAGCAACAGCTGTTGAAGAATTAAAAGCTATTGCGCAACCTGTTACTGGTAAAGAAGCTATTGCGCAAGTTGCAGCTGTTTCTTCACGCTCAGAAAAAGTTGGTGAGTACATTTCTGAAGCCATGGAACGTGTTGGCAATGATGGTGTCATCACCATTGAAGAATCACGTGGGATGGAAACAGAATTAGAAGTGGTTGAAGGGATGCAGTTTGACCGTGGCTACCTTTCTCAATACATGGTAACAGACAATGAGAAGATGGTTGCCGACCTTGAAAATCCATTTATTTTAGTCACTGACAAAAAAGTATCAAATATCCAAGAAATTCTTCCACTCTTAGAAGAAGTCTTGAAAACAAATCGTCCACTATTGATTATTGCTGATGATGTTGATGGTGAAGCCCTACCAACATTAGTATTAAATAAAATTCGTGGAACATTTAATGTTGTTGCGGTAAAAGCACCAGGCTTTGGAGACCGTCGCAAAGCTATGCTAGAAGACATTGCTATTCTAACAGGTGGAACTGTGATTACTGAAGATCTTGGTTTAGAGCTTAAAGATGCTACAATGGCTGCGCTAGGCCAAGCAGCTAAGATTTCTGTGGATAAAGATTCAACAGTAATCGTTGAGGGATCAGGCAGTGCGGAAGCGATTGCCAACCGTGTAGGCCTAATTAAATCTCAGTTAGAGACAACAACATCTGACTTTGACCGTGAGAAATTGCAAGAACGTCTGGCTAAGTTAGCTGGTGGTGTTGCCGTTATCAAGGTTGGTGCTGCGACAGAAACTGAATTAAAAGAAATGAAATTACGTATTGAAGATGCCCTCAACGCAACTCGCGCTGCTGTTGAAGAGGGTATCGTTGCAGGTGGGGGAACTGCCTTGATTTCAGTCATCGAGAAAGTTCAAGCTCTTGAACTTGAAGGAGATAAGGCGACAGGACGTAACATTGTTCTGCGTGCCCTCGAAGAGCCTGTAAGACAAATTGCCTACAATGCAGGTTATGAAGGGTCAGTTATCATTGATCGTTTGAAAAACAGTTCAAAAGGAACAGGCTTCAATGCGGCTAATGGCGAATGGGTTGATATGATTGAAACTGGAATTATCGATCCCGTTAAAGTGACGCGTTCTGCCTTGCAAAATGCAGCATCGGTGGCTAGTTTAATTCTTACTACAGAAGCTGTTGTGGCAACTAAACCAGAACCTTCAGCACCAGCTATGCCAGCAGGAATGGATCCAAGTATGATGGGTGGCATGATGTAATTTACTCATAAGAACCTATTACAATAATAAAAGAGTCTGGGACAAATTGATCTGCCCCTCAAAAGTTAGACAATTTATATTTAGTTGAAGGATTGAGTTCTGTATTGTACAGGACTTAGTCCTTTTAACTTTATTTTGATTCTTTTATTATTGTAATAATAGATGTAGTCTGAGATAGCGTCTCTCAGCTCATCAAGTGATTTAAAGTTCTTCTCACATCCATAAAACATCTCAGATTTTAAAATGTCAAAGAATGATTCCATCATTCCATGGTCTAAGCTATTTCCTTTATGTGACATGGATGGTCTCGTGCCATGCTCTTCTAAGAACTGGTGGTAGCTGTTGTGTTGGTATTACCAACCTTGGTCACTGTGAAGAATTGTTCCCTGATAGGATTCTTCTGAGAGTGGGACAGATATAACTTCTGGTCACTAGCTGGAATAGAAACTCTGTGACATCTGTATAATATTTTTCAAGTGGTTTAGCCCTTTCAAATTGACGGTTAACTTGATTGTCAGCTTTCTTCCCAATTTCTCCCTTGTAGGAATTATAACGATGTTTAGGTCGACTTCTAGCTTTCAAACCGAGCTCTCTCATCAAGACTTGAACCTTTTTGTGGTTAATCACAAACTTCTGATTACGCAATTCAAGATGAATCCGACGATAGCCATACCGACCTTTGTGTTCTGCATAGATAGTTTTAATGACTTCTTTTAATTCCGCATTTTTATCTTCTGAAGATAGTCTTTTGACGTGGTAATAGTAAGTTGAACGCGATAGTTTCAGAACATCAAGTAACGCTGACAATGAAAATTCAGGAATCAGCCCTTGAGTGATTACTGTTGCTCTTTGAGTCTTGCTTCGCCCTTCAGACGGTATTCCCTTAGCTTTTTTAGCGCGGCATTCTCCGCTCTAAGGTATTCATTTTCATATTGAAGACGCTCCAATTCGGTCATCTCTTCTAGTTTTTTCTTTGATTTACATCCCATTTGTACAGGTCTCACTTTTGATTTCTCAAGAATAGTATACCCGTTTTCCTTGTATTGTGCTATCCAATTTGAAAGTATTCCCCAGTTAGCTAAGGCATAATCAAGTGACGTTTGAAGTTGAGAGTTTCCATCATTAAGGACCTTATTAATTATTTTCTGCTTCAACTCCTTAGAATAATAGCTATTCTTACCCTTCTTAACAATTTCAATACCATAACGATTTATTAATCGAATCACGTATTTTATTCCAGCTTCACTTACTGCAAATTGTTTAGATAAGAGAGAGTAAAGTAGATCTTTTTGGCGTAACTTATATAGTTGTACTTTGTCTTCGTAACTTAATTTCATAAGAAAAACACCTCAATCGTTAGATTTTTGGTTTAACTTTTGGGGTGCAGTTCATAAATTTTCAGACTCTTTTTAATTTTTCGTCAAATTACTTTGTAAAAGGCTAGTGGTTATGCTACAATCAAGATAAATATGTAGAAAAATTAAAAAATAGAGAGAGTCCACCTATGTTTAGGAATAAAAAACAAATTTTTAGCATCAGAAAAACACTTCTAGGAGTAGGAAGTGTTTTATTAGGTGTCATGCTGACAACTAATCTGGTTTCCGCTGATGAAACAGTAACAGTTGCTAATGTCACAGATACAACAACACTTATTGAAAAGGCTGCAACAACTGCTCCAGCCGATACGACGGTTGTGAACACCCCGACAACAGTAAGTCCAGTAATTACAGCAGCTGCAGTTGGGGATCCCGTTGTTACAGAAACAGTCATTGCAAGTCCAATTCGTTATGTAGCAGATAACACACAGCCAGTTGGCTACCAGTCTGTTCAAACGCAAGGAACATCTGGGAAACTAATTTATACAACAGTTAATGGAACGACGACAGTACAACGCATTGAACCAACTGAAACGGTTATTGTTATGGGAACAAAACCAGTAACAACTACTGTTGAAACGACACCAGCGACTACTGATTATAGCATTGATGTGACAAAGCCAGTTGGCACAGATGTGATTATTCCTGCGCAAGACGGAACTAAAACAACAACGATAACTAATACTATTCAAACAGAAACAACTGCTCCAACTAGTCCAGCTGTCTATTCAGAAGGCTATAAATGGATAGACCAACCATTTTATCATATAGATACGACGCAACCGTTACCGAGTGATCGCGTAGTCATTGATACCTTATTTGTGGATAGACCACCTTTAACAGCGGACTATAATACAAGTGAATCTACAGTTCGTGAGTTAGCTCAATTTAGTGAAAACTATATCTATGAATATCTAACCGTGACAAATCCTGATGGAACAACAACACAAACTAAATATGTTAGAACGATCACAGCTGAAATGTTAGATCCGACAGATACACAATTAAGAAGTTTACTGGGGTTGACGAATGATACTGACTTCTATTCTCGCCTGTTAACGACAGCTCAAGAAGATATGTGGACAGCATCTGCTCAGGATTATGGTGTAGAGATTGTTCCAGAAGATTTAACAACATCTGCTGACGATTTCTTGCGCTATGATAATAGCAATATTATTAATGATGCTTTTTATGCAGATATCAAGGCTGACTATCAACGTGCCTTGTTAGCGCAACAAGAGTTGACCGCTTTAGGAACCTGGACAAACCAGCAACAAGCTGATTTAGATAGGACAACGGCACAATTCCAATCTCTTACGCATCGTTATAATAATTACAAAGGTAGTATCTCTACGGCAATTGATTATAGCCACACCGCAACTATGACAGCCCAACAGAAAGCTGATTTTGAAGCAAAAATTCAAGCACTACCGTTAGAAATTCAACGTGTTCTAGGAAATATTGCCATCTATGATACTGAGATTCCTGGTATGGGATCTGGAACGTTAGGTTTAGCCAATTCTGCAACTCAATCAATTGATTTACTATATAATGCAAGTAATTCAGAACTGTTAGCGACACTCTTACATGAAATGACGCATATTATTGATTTTAAGAGTGGATTATATCAAGAAGTGACCGATAGAAATACAGATGGCACTATTGGAACAGTTCCTGCTTTATCTGATACGCAAGAATTTTTAGATATTTACCATACCTATTTTGATCGTAGTGATGTTTGGTCTTATTATAGAGATAATAGTGCAGAAGCCTTTGCAGAAGGCTTAAGTGAGTATATCATGCATCGATTATACGGCACGCCTTATGCAACGTATGTTCCAAATCCATATACAGGTGATGCTTATAATCCTGGGAATGGGACAGGTTACAGTCCATTTGCAGCAAGTGAGTTTTACTTTGCAAGTCTCTATAATAGATTATTTGACTACCCAAGAACTGCTAGTGTTGTACCATATGTAACAACTGTAACACAGATAGCTCCTGTAAATGGTCAGGTTATTTATGGAGCAAAGCCAACAGATTCATCTATAACAACGGCTTATAAAACTGTTTATGTTGCAGATCCTAATGAAGTCTATGATCCCACTGGACAGACTGATATCATTCAAGCAGGTGTTAAAGGTCAAACAGTTGTTAGAACAACATATGCCTTGGATGCCAATAATCAATTAGTTGCAACTGAAACAGTTATTTCTGATAAACCAGCACAAGATCAAATTATTACAAAAGGGACACAAGCAACAACAAGTGATTCAACAGTTGCAATTACAGTAGTCTATCAAGAAGTAACAGACAACTCCTTAGCTGATTGGCAAGTTAAAGTTGTAGATTCTGGTCAGGTAGGTCTTGTTAGAACAACTACAACTTATACTCTTGATCCTGTAACAGGGAGTATTACACCATCAACGACAACAGTAACAGTGACAACCATGCGTCCGATGCTTGTTCAATATAAAGTTGGTGCTGATAAAGTGACAACAATTGCTTACCAAACAGAATATGTTGCTGATAATAGTATTCCAGTTGGAACTCAAGTTGTTGTAACAGAAGGAACTAATGGTGGTTCAACCAGTAAAGTTGATACTTATAACTTTGTTCAAGATGGTGTTAATAGCCGCTTTGAGTCTATTACATATGCTGAACCAGTTATTGTAGCTGCACAGAATCGTGTCATCGCTGTAGGTAGTCAACCTTCACTAACAGATCAAGTTATTACAAAAACAATTACCTATCAGGAAGTGACAGACAATTCATTAAGTGATTGGGAAGTTAAAGTTGCTGATCAAGGTCAAGATGGACTGACACGTACAACAACTACTTATTCAGTTGATCCAAATACGGGAGTTTTATCATCTAGTTCCCAACTGGAAATGATGACTACTATGCGTCCAATGCTTGTTCAATATAAAGTAGGGGCTTTAAAAGTAATGCCAATCACTTTCCAAACAGAGTATCGAGATAATCCTACTTTACCATTAGGGACTCAGATTGTTTTGGCAGAAGGTAAAGATGGTAGTTCCGAAGCAAGAGTTGTGTCACATCAGTTTGTGGAAGATGGCGTAAAAAGTCATTTTACCTCTATTGAATATAGTAATCCGGTGATAATTGCTGCTCAAAATAAAATTATTGAAGTGGGATTATTCGTTCCCTCAACAAGTCCTGTTCTACAAGTTAATATGAAAGCTGCTAAGAAAGAAATGCGACCAAGTATGGCGTCTGTAGCTTTTAAACCAGCTAAGGAAGCACAGCTTCCAACAACTGGAGACAACTCCTCTAGTTTGTCAGCGATAATTTCAAGTGGTGTATTACTTGTAATGGGGTTAGCAATTTCAAAAAAATCAAAAAAAGACAGAAGCTAAAAGCTTAAGCTAATTTTAAGCTAGTCTGTCTATACTTAGGTTATTCCTAATTTATTCTTACACAAAAGAATACTTTCATAACCTCCTTAAAAGCACTTAAGTCTCCTTAAGTGCTTTTATTTTGTTAGCAGAGTCCTTTTGTCTTTTGCTGTTTTGTTGCATTCATTTTAAAAACCTCCCTTTAGTTAGCATAGCTATTTCTAAATCAATCATCATATTATTTAAAAAGGTTGTCTATTGCTGGATTATCTCCATATGTATCCACAGGTGTCTTGACACATGTAAATTGTTAACCTATAATAGTACTATCAATATGAAAGTAGGTTACCTGTGAATAGGATATTTAACAACCGTTGGACTTACTTGCCTCCGTTAGGAGCCAAAACCTTACCTATGTCAGCTTTATTATTAGCGATGGATGTGGTGCTTTATAAGCTTGCCTTTGGTCCGTCATATTTTCAAGTAAGTTTTGGATTTTTATCAATGGCTTTAATGGGTTATCTTTATGGTCCGATGTGGGCTGGATTCTTAGAAGTCTTGTCAACAACTATCAATTCAACACTTTTTGGAACTGGGAACTTTCATCCTATTTTTCTTATTACGGCATTTCTAGGAGGGGCCATTAATGGCATATTTCTCTATCGTAGTCAGCTTAGGTTAAGAAATATTTTTGTTGCTCAATTTTTGATACTTCTAGTAGTTAGCTTAATGATGAATTCTTGGTTTATTTCTATCGTTTATAAAGCTGACTTTAGTGCAGTGTTTTGGGGGAGATCCTTACGTAATGTATTTCTACTACCAATACATACTTTTCTAGGTCATACTTTCTTAAAAACTTTAGAAAATCGGCGTATTTTCCATAATTTATAATCACCATATAACTAAAACATACTGATATTAGAAGTGAGGGAAACTCCGTCGAGAGAAAGTACCTAGTCCTAATCTTAGTATGTTTATTTTTTCTTGTCTTTATACATAGCAAGTTTTTTAAAACTATGCTTAGCTCAAGAGATAGGGGAGATAGTTTTGTTTAATTAGTTTAAAATGTGTAGTTTGATATTTGCTATTAATAGTTGAAGTGGCAATCGACATATTTTTTACGAGAGTAGCCATCGCGTTCATTTCAATCACTTTCTGGTTGATTTTGTCATAACAGCAGTTGCGAGTTACTGATTTTTAGTGATTAAGTCGGTCTTTGATATAGAGTATTGTGATACTATCAAATTGTTCCATATGATCTCTTCATAGTGTGAGTTTTGTTGCTTTCATTATAGGTTAGATGGAACTTTTTCTATAAACAAAAGCCCCATAATCTCTTGGGTGCTTTTACCCACTGTAGAAATTATAGAGCTAGAATTCTTAGGTACTTTTATTGTTTATTTTTTAGTAGTCTTTTTGTCTTTTGATAGTTGTTTTTCCATTTTACTTTCAATTTCTTTTAGACGTTTGAAAACTTTTTCAGCACGGTCCATTGAAACTTGGTCAGCTTTTTCTTGCGCTGCTTTTGGATTAGTTTGTTGTAAGCCACTAACCTCTTTGTTTGTTTGATCTTGTTCAGACATCCAAGTTTTTTCCAATTCCTTCATTTCGTCAACTACTGATGTGCCAAATTTCTTAGGATATTTAGCAGCCATATCATTGATGTGTGAAATTGTCCAATACCAAGAATCTTTGTTGTATTTAGTGCTACTTTCTTGATAAGCTTTGTAAGTCTTAGTGATGTTTCCTAAATATGGAAGATATGGTGCATTCCGAGGGCTACCAATTGATAACCACATGACCCCACCACCAAGTTCTGCTGGAATATCATTTTTAAGTTGAAATACATGAGCTTCCATAACATTTGGATTAGAAATAGGATAAGCATAACCTTTGATAGCATCTTTCGATGTTGGTTTTCCTTTACCATCAAGTTCCATTTGATCCAGAGGCTTCAAATTCAAGCCTTCAAAACGGTTACGTTGCAATTTAATGGCATCTTCTAAAGAGAATTTCTTATCCGTACTTTGGAGTAATTCAAAGTTATCATCTTTGTAAGTGACCTTAGAATCAGGGTCTAGTGATTTGATACCTGAGAAGACACGTGACCTATTGGCATCATTCATTGGTGGATTGTACGATTGTGCAATATGAAATTGACCATTGACTTCTTTGTATGTTTTAGCTTCTTTAGCCAATTTTTCAACATCCCTTGAAGCAATAACGTTTTCTTTATCTGTGAAATCAACATGACCAAGATAGAATGTATTTGGGAAAACAGCAAATTTATCATCTGGGAATTTAATGGCTACGTATTGGTGACCCGATAAAATTTCCATGTACCAAATGCCGTCCTTATCAGCAATTGTTACGATATTTCCCTCAGCTGAGCCTTTTTCCTCTACGATTTTAGCAATTAATGCAATTCCTTCTTTAGCTGTTTTTACACTTGGTAAAATGACACTCGTCATTGACGATTCAGCAAGGCCATTTTTGACATAAGGATCTTTTTTCAGAATGTTATCATTTGCTGTTGCTGATACAGTTGCAGATATTGAGACACCATACTCATTCATTCCGGCTTCATCATAGACACCATCTTTGGGTGTGACATCAGGTACTGCAGTGTATTTGAACGAATGACTAGGTAATGGGTATTCAAATCCATTTGCCTGATCTTTCCATTTGGCCCCTGCTTTGTTATCTTTTGCTTCTCTCACAATAAACGTTTTATTGTGATTTGGCTCTAAATCCTCCGTACGTCCATAAAGTGTACTGCCGTCCGTAGTTAAATCTTTACCGATGATAAAACCAGTACAGGCATTAACGGAACTCTGTAAAGTGACTGCTGTTAACATTGCTACAGCTCCTAAAGTTATTTTTCTTTTGTTCATAGTGAACCTCCAAATAATTTATGCGAGCGCTTCCACGAGTATTATAATGTACTATCTATTATTTTTCAATAATATTGCTAAATAATATTATATTGTAAATTATCTAAATTTTGAGAGGATTCAAAGAAATGATTCATGATATTTTCCCCTCAAATTTCCCAATTACTTAGTTTAGATTTTGGTATAATAGAATTGAAAAACAGCGAGGTGATCAGATATGAAAAAAATATTTCAGAAAAAATGGGTAAAAATTAGTACAGGTATTTTGTTAACGTTATTGGTTTCATTAGTCGCTTTCGGCTCTTATCATTATTCAAAAGCAACTCTGATACATCAATACGTTTTAGCAAGAAGTAAAAAGCAAGGAACGGCTTTTGAAAATATGAAGGAATATTTAGTTTGGGCAGATACCAATAAAAAAGTAACGAATGACCAAGCTCAATATGCGGACTTTAAAAGGTTTGATCAGAGCCAATTAAAGAGTCAGGAAGATGATTTAAAAAATGCAACATCCGATGATGATTACTATGTTAAATTAGTCGGACGAAAATTTTTTATTTTTCCAGATTATAAGATAGCTGTTAAGCCAATTCAATTAGAAATAAAAACAAATGTTCCTTCAGTAGACATTATGCTTAATCGTAAACTTGTTGCAACCTCTAACTCAGATCATTTTTCTACAAAAATAAACCGACTCCCTGTTTCAGATTATGTTGCTAGCCTTGATGGACAATATAAAAATCGAGATATAAAAGTAAGTAAGTCATATGATCGCGGTTCAAATCTTATTGACTTGACAGTCACCTTTAAAAATTTTTCTGTAACGAGTAATTCCAAAGAAGGTGAACTCTTTGTTAATCAGAGTCCGATTGGAATGTTAAAAGATGGTAATTTTGAAGTCAAAGACTACCCAATGACAGAAACTGCGGACATTTATTTGAAGAAAGCTTTTTCTGATGGTGATGTCTTATCAAAAAAGGTTAAGTTAGCTGATATCAAAGAAAATGATAAGGTAGCCCTAGATTTTGAAAATCAATTAGATCAAGCCAAGGCTGGTCAGTATTTATTGTCAGTTTTTGATCAATTGATGATTTACAGTTCAAATCGACAAGACCCAGCAAATCTCGATAAGATTTTTGAAGGTGGTGCAAACAATGATTTTTATAAAGGGTTAAAAGAAAGTATCAAAGCTAAGTTGGAGACTGATAAGAGACTTGCTTCTAGCTTCGCCATTCCAAATGTTATTTTAAATGGACTTGCTCAAGTGGGGAAAGACTCTTTCTTAGTCGAATTCTTAGTTAGCTACGATTACACATATAATAAAGAAACGGATAAAGACAAGGGTTCATCAGGTCATGTGCTTCAAGACCTCAGCGGAAAATTTGTTTTGAAAAAATCAGGCAATACCTACCTTGTCAGTCAAAATGGAGCTAAAAGTATCAGTGTAACTAGTGAAAAAAACCAAATTAAAGAACCGTCCTTATTACCAGATGGGTTAGTTGGAACTTGGACAGGGGAAAGAGATGGTATCGCTTATACCTTAATCATTGCTCAAGATGGTACAGTGACGCGTAAAGTTGAGTACAAAGATCCAAAGAGACCGGATGAAAATAAGGTTGCTAAGATTACTAAATCAGAAGATAAATCTAATGGTAATTACCGGCTAACCTTTGCATCGCCAACTGACGGTTCGATTATGGTAATTGGAGGAGGAATTGGTGGGGCAAATGTCCAATATGCCTACGGAGTAAAACTATCTGGTGATAGTATGACACCAATCATTTGGCAAACAGGACTCAATTCAGAGTTTGATTTTAGTAAACCACTACCTGGTTTAACGTTGAAGAAACAATAAAAAAGTTAGGAAAAGATACTAGCCTCCAACTGAATTGGCTAGTGTCTTCCTAACTTTTTATTATACTAGTGCCTCAAAACTAGATGACTTAGCTTCTAAGGTGATGGCTTCTAGTGTTAAGGGGTGTACAAAGTGAAGCTGATGTGCATGAAGCATCAATCTTTCTTTACTTGGATGAGTTTGATATAAGGAATCACCCACAATTGGAAAGCCATGATGACTTAAATGGACTCTTATTTGATGAGTTCGTCCTGTTTCTAGTTGACAATTAACAAGGCTTTTACCATTTGGAAAAAAGTCTAATCTCGTAATATTGGTAACTGCTAATTGGCCTTTATTTGAATCAACGACACGTTTACGACGATCATGACGGTGTCTTCCGATTTTATCTTTATAGACAATCGTTTTTTTAGGAAAGTGACCGTTAACAAGAGCCCAATAGTCTCTGTGAATCTCTCTTTTTTCTAAAAGTCTATTCATAATTGGTAGGATAAATGGATTCTTAGCAAAGAGAATTGCACCACTTGTTTCTTTATCTAAACGGTGAATCACATAACAGGTTTTCTTGCAAAAAGCCGATACATGATTCAGAAGAGCTAATTCCTCAGGTTGGTTAGCATGTGTCTTCATCCCTTCTGGTTTATTAACCACGATAAGATGTTCATCTTCAAAAAGACAGTTGACTAAGGAGGCATCACCGAAAGGAATCAGTTTTTCAGGGTAGTCCTCAGAATCAAAAGTTAGACTAATAAGATCTCCTTTTTTTACAGGCTTTGCCAATTGATGCTCTCATTATTAATGAGGAGATGTTTTTTAGTACGTAAGAGATGTCTGATCTTACGAGGAATCAAGAGTTTCTCTTCTAAAAGAGTTTTGATATTAGTATCAGGATACGGACTGGTAAATGAAACATTAAATCCTTGAGATGAGGTATTTTTAGTTTTCATTAAGCCAATCGTGATATTTTTCAACTAGGTTAATAGCCATTTGTGTCGCTAAAGCAGCTGAAAAAGCTTCCGTACCTTCACGCTCATCATTAGCAACTTCTAGACGTGTTTCATTATAAATAGCTTTTAAGCTCTCAGCAGATAATGTTTCTTTAAAAGCATCGAATTTTTTCATAAGTTCATTTCCTGTTCTTTTATCATTTCTTAAAGTGAAGTCTTCAAGTTATTGTTATTATAACATTTTTTGCTCCTGAGAATGCTTTTAATATATGATTGTGTGTAGGGATTAGTTATCTAGAAAACTAAGAAATATTACAAAGTAACAGTAAGGTTAAGAATTATACTTTTTTATAGGGCTTTTATCAATTTCTTGCTATAATATGATGTAATGAAATCTTAAATGAGGATAAAAGAAATGAAAAGTATAAGACGTTATGATGTGAATGAGGAACGGGCTCATACAGGATTAGTAGAAGCTGGGGACTTTTACTTTCTTAACTATTGTGTGGGTGAGATTGGTGCTCCTATTGAGGACCAAATTAATGGTGCTTTTGATGAAATGGAACGTCGTTTAGGATTAGTTGGACTAACACTCGAAGCTGTTGTGAAAGTGGACTGTCTCTTTCGAGATGTTTGGAATCTACCCAAAATGGAAAAAGTAATTAAAGAAAGATTTAATGGTAAATACCCTGCAAGAAAGTCAATCCAGACGGAATTTGCGCATCAAGGTGGATCAGAGGGGCTCCTCTTCCAAGTTGATGGTGTGGCCTATTCAAAGCCTTTTGTTATCCCAGGAGAATAGTTAAAATTTTACCATAGTGGTATGTATACAGTATGACATTTTTAGAATTATTGCAAAAAAAGTTTACTCCAAAACGTTATCAGGAGAAACAAAGAGAAAAAAATCAAACCAATTTTGTTAACGATAATCAAGCTTATCAAGATCAAAGCCATTTAACAGAAAAAGATCAAACAAACATAGCCAGACCAACTCAAACGCGTTTTAAACGAAGTCGCGATGAGGGTGAGATTCAGAAAACTCAGCCTAAGTGGTTCAGAAAACTAGAAACCTATTTCCCCTCTCCGCAGCACCCCATTAGACGATTTTGGCGTCGTTATCACATTGGGAAAATACTTCTTATTGGAGTGAGTTTGCTTGTCTTGATTTTTGGCTCTTATCTATTTTACCTGTCTAAAACTGCTAAAGTATCAGATTTGCAGAATGCTTTGAAGGCTACAACTGTGATTTATGACAAAAAACATGAGTATGCAGGCTCGTTATCTGGACAAAAAGGGACCTATGTTGAACTAGATGCAATTTCTGATAATATGGAAAAGGCCGTCATTGCTACTGAGGATAGAACTTTTTATACTAATGATGGGATCAACCTGAAGCGTTTTTTATTGGCGGTATTTACATTGGGGCGTTTTGGTGGTGGCTCAACCATTACACAGCAATTAGCTAAGAATGCCTATTTATCGCAAGATCAGACCATTAAGCGAAAAGCCAGAGAATTTTTCTTAGCTTTGGAGTTAACCAAAAAATACAGTAAAAATGAGATTCTCACCATGTACTCAATAATTCTTACTTCGGGAATGGGGTTTGGGGGGTCGAAGACGCCAGTCAAAAGTATTTTGGGACAAGCGCAGCTAATTTGACTCTTGATGAAGCAGCAACCCTAGCAGGTATGCTAAAAGGTCCAGAAATATATAATCCCTACTATTCAGTTGAGAATGCGACAAAACGCCGGAATACAGTCTTATCTGCTATGGTTGATGCTGGTAAAATTACAAGTGCTCAGGCAAAAGAAGCGGAGCAAGTTGGTATGGGCGACCGATTAGACAATACCTATGTCGGAAAATCAGATGATTATAAATATCCATCCTATTTTGATGCAGTAATTAACGAAGCGTCAGCAACCTATGGTATTTCTGAAAAAGATATTGTAAATAATGGTTATAAAATTTATACGGAATTGGATCAGAATTATCAAACAGGTATGCAAACGACCTTTAACACAGCTAGTTTGTTTCCTATTTCAGGACAAGATGGTTCTTCTTCACAAGGGGCTAGTGTTGCATTAGATCCCAAAACAGGTGGAGTTCGAGGTCTTGTTGGTCGTGTTAATAGCAATGGGAAACAAGGTTTTAGAAGCTTCAACTATGCTACTCAGGCTAA
The DNA here is from genome assembly GCF_000785785.1 of Streptococcus uberis. Taxonomy (GTDB): domain Bacteria; phylum Bacillota; class Bacilli; order Lactobacillales; family Streptococcaceae; genus Streptococcus; species Streptococcus uberis_A. The sequence goes on along the minus strand of NZ_JRQN01000013.1, from coordinate 41,409 downwards.
GAGAAGTCCAGCCTCAACAATTAAACCTCTCATTGCCTATACACCAGCTGTTGCTTCGGGCTGGTCGATTGACAAAACGTTACCCAATATGGTAAGAGATTTTGATGGTTACAAGCCACACAATTATGGAAATTTTGAATCTGAAGATGTTCCAATGTATCAGGCTTTAGCCAATTCTTACAATATTCCAGCAGTAGCGACTGTCAAAGAACTGGGTATTGATAAAGCAAAAGAGTATGGCAAAAAATTTGGTCTAAATATGAGTTCTGCCCCAAATGAATTAGGGATATCATTGGGTGGAAACGTTACTACGAATCCTTTAGAGATGGCTCAAGCCTATTCAACTTTTGCTAATCATGGTGTCATGCATACAGCACATTTTATTACTAAAATAGAGACAGCTAGTGGCAAAGTGATAAAGGTTCATAAAGACCAATCCAAACGAGTGATTAGTCGTTCAGTCTCTGATAAGATGACAAGTATGATGCTTGGAACATTCTCAAATGGTTCAGCTATTAATGCTAATGTCTATGGATATACTTTAGCTGGTAAAACAGGGACTACAGAAACAGATTTTAATCCGAATTTATCTGCAGATCAATGGGTTATTGGTTATACACCAGACGTTGTTATCAGTCAGTGGATTGGTTTTAACAAAACTGATGAAAATCATTATTTAACAGGATCTAGTGCTGGAACTGCTTCAACTATTTTTTCAACACAAGCCTCTTATATTTTACCTTATACAAAGGGTAGCCGATTTGAAGTTGATAATGCCTATGCCCAAAATGGCATTTCAGCAGTCTATGGTATCAATGAGACAAATACAGAGACGGCACGTGATTCACAAGACATTATTGATAGTATCCGTAAGTCTGCAGAAGATGCATCGAAATCAATTTCTGATGCTGTTGATAATTATGGGCTTAGGGAAAAAGCTAAGAGCCTTTGGGATGGCGTTATAGACTATTTCAGATAACTTGCGTAAATAATAAAATCATGTTAGAATAATCTCTACGGAGGCGTTATGGCACAGAAAAAAGCAAGCCTAGCGTGTGTGGATTGTGGAAGCCGAAACTACTCAATTGCGGTTAGTAGTACGCCAAAACCGACACGACTAGAGGTTAATAAATTTTGTAAACATTGTAAGAAATATACCTTACACAAAGAAACACGTTAGAGGAGAGCCTGATGGGATTTATCAGTGGTATTTTTAATGTTTTAAAAGATACAACATGGCCAAATAGAAAACAACGTTGGAAAGATTTTATATCAGTACTTGAGTACACTGTTTTCTTTACTGTTATTATCTTTATCTTTGACCAATTACTATCAAAAGGTATCTTAAGCATTATTAATTATTTTTAAAAATAATAATGAAGATTTGGTCTTTAGGCCAAGTCTTTTTTCTTGTCTAACCTTCAAATGATTGACAGACTACAGTTCATCAATTATAATGAAACTAACGAAATCATTCCAAAAGCCGCCAAAGGCTTTTTTCTGATGAAAGGAAATTTTATGTTAGATTCTTTTGATAAAGGTTGGTTTGTACTGCAAACTTACTCAGGTTACGAAAACAAAGTCAAAGAAAACTTATTATTACGTGCACAAACTTATAATATGTTAGACAACATTTTACGCGTTGAAATTCCAACACAGACAGTAAATGTTGAGAAAAATGGTCAAAGTAAAGAAATTGAAGAAAATCGATTCCCAGGTTATGTACTAGTTGAAATGGTCATGACAGATGAAGCGTGGTTTGTCGTGCGTAACACACCGAACGTAACTGGATTCGTAGGGTCGCATGGAAACCGTTCAAAACCAACACCATTGTTAGAAGATGAAATTAGAGCAATCTTACTTTCTATGGGACAAACTGTTGATGTCTTTGATACTAATATCAAAGAAGGTGACGTTGTTCAAATCATTGATGGTGCTTTCATGGGTCAAGAGGGACGTGTTGTTGAAATTGAAAATAATAAAGTCAAGCTGATGCTTAATATGTTTGGATCAGAAACAATTGCTGAAGTTGAACTCTATCAAATTGCAGAGCTATAAAAATAGTCTATCAAAACAAGATTACGGGAGTGATCTTGTTTTTCTATTTTTTTGTTACACATTTCAATACTTTAAATCAAAATTAACTTTAAAAGAGTATTCATTATAAAGCTATTGTTTTACTTTTAAAATTATAATGAATCGAATCTAATAGTGTATGCAAAACCAATACCTTATTTTATTATATTTTCAGCAACTACGATTCCTTGTTTGTGGAAGATGTATCGCGAGGCTGACTGACAGATTAGTATTTTACTCCAATGAGAATAGTGATGGAAGGGAACGCATACTTGGACATATTATAACTAAATTATAGTTGCCTTTTGTTGGTTACTCAATATTTTAATTAGATATCAAAAAAATGAATTTAACTTAATGCCAAGATTATATTGACTTAATAAATTAACTAAAATATAATAGAAATATTATTGTATAGAACGCCTATAGTAAATAGTCGTAAAATAAGGAGTTTGTAATGAAAGTGAATGAAAACATAAGATACTACCTCAGACAATCAGCTTACGGATTAGTGTCTGTCTCAGCAGCCTTTCTAATTGGAAGTGCCACAATCTCAGCGGATGAAGTAGGTAGCGTTGCAGTAGGGAATACTCAAAGTTATGCGGGGATTCCTGAAGGAGTGGATGATAGGTCGGAAGTATCTGCTGCAGAGAGTCAACGTGATAAATTATGGCAAAAGCTTGCATATGCTGACTTACGAGATCATATAGATAGAAAAGTAGTTGAAGAATTAAAGGACCAACTAAAAAAAGTTGAACTAGACGTTTCAAAAATTTCGGCACTTGAAAAAGCTTTTGAAGCTGCCAAATTATCATATTTTAAGGAAAATAAAGATTTTACTACTAAGGCTATTGAATCAGCAGAAGAATTAACAGAGCAACAAAAGAAATCACTTCTTGAAAAACTATCAGTAATAAATAGTTTTAGTGAATTGGCTGCAATTGTTGAAAATGCTAAGGCTTTTGAAATTGCAAATGAAACTCTAGTTGAATCAGAACATGAAGAAGTAGCCCCTCAAGTGGATAAACATTTAGAAGAAGGCAAGCCAATGGCCCCAGAGGTTGAGGTGCCTGCGAAACCAGAAAGAGAAGAAGTAGTCCCTCAAGTAGATAAACATTTAGAGGAAGGCAAGCCAATGGCCCAGAGATTGAGGTACCTGTGAAATCAGAAAGAGAAGAAGTAGCTCCAACTGAAATGTCTAAATCTGAAGATGAGAATAATTCAGATGGTAAAGTTTCTGTAGCTAAAGCTGATTCGCTAAAAGCAGTGGCACCGAAAGCTGAAAAGAAAGTAGCTAACATGTTGCCAAGTACTGGTGATTCAAATGGTGTAGCCTTAATGCAGCAGTATTATCAATCATTGCTGGATCAGCTATGCTTGCTTATGGTATTAGTCGTAAAAAAGAAAATTAAAACGTGTTTGTTGACCAAAGGTGAGGTAAAAACTCATCAGAGATTGAAGCATAGGTTGGTTATAGCCTGATTCTTCAATCTTTTTTGTTTTTCTATTAGTGATAAGTCAGTTTAGGTTTGCCTGATAATTCTCTTTTTTAGAGCTGAGACGAGTTCAGATAGGAACTTATGTTTTAAAAATATGTCATTTATTAAAGCCTTAAATCGTGCTATAATAAGAAGACTAGACTTTTTACATGGGAGAATTCACATGACAACTTATAATCACAAAGAAATAGAACCTAAATGGCAGGCCTACTGGGCAGCTAACCAAAGTTTTAAAACTGGAACTGACAAAAACAAACCAAAATTCTATGCTTTGGACATGTTCCCATACCCTTCAGGAGCTGGGCTTCACGTAGGACATCCAGAAGGTTACACAGCGACTGATATCTTGAGCCGCTTCAAACGTTCTCAAGGCTATAATGTCCTTCACCCAATGGGTTGGGATGCTTTTGGACTGCCTGCTGAGCAATATGCCATGGATACAGGTAATGACCCAGCTGAATTTACAGCAGAGAACATTGCTAACTTCAAACGCCAAATAAACGCCCTCGGCTTCTCATATGACTGGGACCGTGAAGTCAATACAACGGATCCTAATTATTACAAATGGACACAATGGATTTTTACTAAGCTGTATGAAAAAGGTTTAGCCTATGAAGCTGAAGTAGCGGTCAACTGGGTGGAAGAATTAGGGACTGCTATCGCCAATGAAGAAGTGCTACCAGATGGTACTTCTGAACGTGGAGGATACCCAGTTGTGCGCAAGCCGATGCGCCAATGGATGTTGAAAATCACTGCTTACGCTGAACGCTTATTAGAAGATCTAGAAGAAGTTGATTGGCCAGAATCAATTAAAGATATGCAGCGCAACTGGATTGGTAAATCAACAGGAGCAAATGTTACCTTTAAAGTTAAAGACTCAGACCAAGACTTTACAGTCTTTACAACTCGTCCAGATACTTTATTTGGAGCTACTTACGCTGTCTTAGCACCGGAACATGCTATGGTTGAAGCCATAACAAGTCCTGAACAGGCACAAGCAGTAGCCGACTACAAACGTCAAGCAAGTTTGAAATCTGATTTAGCTCGTACAGATCTTGCTAAAGAAAAAACAGGTGTTTGGACTGGTTCTTATGCCATTAACCCTGTTAATGGCAAAGAAATGCCAATCTGGATTGCTGACTATGTCCTTGCTAGCTACGGTACTGGGGCTATAATGCAGTCCCAGCGCATGATGAACGTGATTGGGAATTTGCAAAACAATTTAACCTAGACATCATTCCTGTTCTTGAAGGTGGTGACGTTCAAGAGGCACCTTATACAGAAGATGGTCTGCATATCAATTCAGAATTCCTTAATGGCTTGGAAAAAGCTGATGCTATTGAAAAAATGGTTTCTTGGCTTGAAGAAAATCAAGTTGGTAATGAGAAAATTACCTACCGTCTTCGTGACTGGCTATTTTCACGCCAACGTTATTGGGGTGAACCCATTCCAATTATCCATTGGGAGGATGGCACATCAACGGCGGTTCCAGAACAAGACTTACCATTGGTTCTTCCTGTAACTAAAGATATTCGTCCTTCAGGAACTGGTGAATCACCATTAGCCAACCTAACTGACTGGTTGGAAGTTGTTCGCGAAGATGGTGTCAAAGGCCGTCGTGAAACCAATACCATGCCACAATGGGCAGGGTCAAGCTGGTATTACCTCCGTTATATTGACCCACATAATGATCAAGCTATCGCTGACTCAGAACTTTTAAAACAGTGGCTACCAGTTGATATCTATGTTGGTGGGGCAGAACATGCCGTTCTTCACTTGCTTTATGCCCGTTTCTGGCACAAGGTTCTCTATGATTTAGGTGTTGTACCAACTAAAGAGCCATTCCAAAAACTCTTTAACCAAGGAATGATTTTAGGAACAAGCTACCGTGACCACCGTGGTGCACTTGTTGCAAGTGACAAAGTTGAAAAACGTGATGGCTCATTCTTTAACATTGAAACAGGTGAAGAGCTCGAACAAGCACCAGCTAAAATGTCTAAATCACTCAAAAATGTTGTTAATCCTGATGATGTGGTTGAACAATACGGCGCGGATACCCTTCGCGTTTATGAAATGTTCATGGGCCCACTTGATGCCTCAATTGCATGGTCAGAAGAAGGCCTTGAAGGAAGCCGTAAATTCCTTGATCGCGTTTATCGTTTGATTACAAGCAAGACGATTGTTGCGGACAATAGCGGAGCCCTTGACAAGGTTTACCACGAAACAGTCAAAGCAGTAACAGAACAAATCGACAGTTTGAAGTTTAATACTGCCATTGCTCAGTTGATGATTTTTGTTAATGCAGCCAACAAGGAAGATCAATTATTTATAGACTATGCCAAAGGCTTTGTCCAATTAATTGCACCATTTGCACCGCACTTGGGTGAAGAATTATGGCAAGTCCTAACAAGCTCCGGTCAGTCATTGACGCATGAGGCTTGGCCAATTTGGGATGAGTCAAAATTAGTTGAAAACGATGTCGAAATTGTTGTTCAAATTAAAGGTAGGGTTAAGGCTAAGTTAGTTGTTGCTAAAGACTTACCAAAAAACCAATTAGAGGCTATCGCTTTATCAAATGACAAAATCCAAGCTGAAATTGCTGGTAAAGAAATCATTAAGGTCATAGCTGTACCAAACAAATTAGTCAACATTGTTGTAAAATAAGTAAAAAAACACATCATGTGTTTTTTTGCTATAATGACCAGTCAAGCAAGGGGGGAAGCCAGATGAAGTTAGTCTTGGCCATTGATTCTTTCAAAGGATCAGCAAGTTCAAAAGCCTTAAATCAAGCCAGTTTAGCGGCAATCAAAAAAGTAATGCCTTTAGCCTGGGTTGAAACTTTTACTATTGCAGATGGTGGCGAGGGGACACTTGATGCTTTAAACGACCATCTAGATGGTCAATTAGTTTCTGTTCAAACAGTCGATTTGATGGGGCAAAAAATTCAGGCGGATTACTTGCTAGTTGACCAAACAGCTATTATTGAATCAGCTAAAGTAATTGGCCTGGACAAGATTAGTCCAAGCCCAGAAACCTTTGCTAAGGCAAGTAGCTATGGGCTAGGAGCCCTAGTCAAAGATGCTGTGTCGCGTGGATGTAAAGAAATTCTGATTGGATTGGGTGGAACGGGTACCTCTGATGGTGGGTTTGGTTTCCTTAAAAGTCTTGGTTTTAACCCTGAGACTTGTCAACTGGAATCCGACATTGACTTTAGCCAGCTAACCTTAATTGGCTTAGCTGATGTGACTAATCCTTACTATGGTCCAAATGGCTTTGCTCCAATCTTTGGTCCGCAAAAAGGTGGGAATCAAGAGGAAATTGCAGCAATGGACAGTATAGCTTGCGCTTTTGCCAATAGAATTAAAGAGCAAAGGGGGATGGATTTGCAATCCATAGCTGGCGCAGGTGCAGCTGGGGGACTTGGCGCAGCCATTGCCGTCCTTGGCGGGCAAATCAAACCCGGATTTGAGACCATTGCACAAATGATTAGGCTAGAGGAGTCAATCATGAGAACGGATTTGGTGATTACTGGTGAAGGAAAGTTGGATGGGCAAAGTCAGGCAGGGAAAGTACCGGTAGCTATCAGTCGACTGGCTAAAAGCTTCAACAAGCCAACTATTGCAATTTGTGGGGTCATTGAAGATAGTCCAGAACTGGATCAACTATTCACAGCAACTTTCTCAATTCAAAGAGAATTTTTAGATCTCAATCAAGCCATGTCTACTGAGAAAACCCTGTCTAACTTAGAAAGAACCATGACAAATATCATGAAGGCACGTTATTGGAGGGAGTAAGGGATGGCTAATAGATTTAATGAGAAAGCAGCTACTTTTGACTCAGAGCGTCAGTTGGCTTTAGCTGATAAATTTAGCAAGGCTATTGCAGAACGACTAGGTGATAAGCATCTAAACCACTTCTTAGATTTTGGTGGGGGAACGGGCAATTTAGCAATAGCCTTAGTTAATCATTTTGAGCAGGGGATAATTGCTAATATCAGCCAGCCCATGTTAGATCAAGCGCAGAAGAAAATTTCAGAGTCTTCTTAGTCTGACATCATATCTCGGATGTCGACCGTGTCTTAGGCCAATTAATTTCCGCCTTAGAGACAGGTAGTAGTTTCTTTGTAATTGATTTTTATATGGAATAACCGAATACTACTTCGTTAAAAAGACAAATTATCTCATTGATAGTTTGTCTTTTTCTTATCTTAAAAATCATTAAGTCTAATTTTGAACACTGGGCTGTGTGATACTTGGTCTTTTTTAAAACGCTTACACAAATTATAATGAATATGTAAATAAAATAATTAATAACTTGAAAAGAGGTAGTCGTCATGGAATTCTTCCTAGCTCCCCTAAACTGGTTCTCGCAAAATATTTTGCAGAACCCAGCGTTTTTTGTAGGTCTGTTGGTTTTAGTTGGATACCTGCTATTGAATAAACCAATTCATGAGGTGTTTGCTGGCTTTATTAAAGCGACAGTTGGGTATTTAATTTTAAACGTCGGAGCAGGTGGTTTGGTTACTACTTTCCGTCCGATCTTAGTTGCCTTAGCTGAGAAGTTTAAATTAGAAGCTGCTGTTATTGATCCTTATTTTGGACTAGCTGCTGCCAATACAAAATTGGAAGGCATGGGATTTATCAGCGTTGCGACAACTGCATTGTTAATCGGTTTTGGAGTCAATCTGTTATTGGTAGCCCTTCGTAAGGTTACAAAAGTTAGAACCTTATTTATCACAGGTCACATCATGGTACAACAAGCGGCGACTATTTCAGTCTTTGTACTTCTACTTATCCCACAATTCCAAAATGCATTTGGTGCATGGGCTGTCGGGATTATCTGTGGTCTCTACTGGGCTATCAGTTCAAATATGACTGTTGAAGCAACACAACGGTTAACTGGTGGAGGTGGCTTTGCCATTGGTCACCAACAACAATTTGCTATTTGGTTTGTTGATAAAATTGCTCCAAAATTTGGTAAAAAAGAAGAAAATCTTGATAATTTGAAATTACCAACTTTCTTAAACATTTTCCATGATACAGTGGTTGCATCTGCAACTTTGATGCTTGTCTTCTTTGGAGGTATTTTAGCTCTCCTTGGACCAGAAATCATGTCAAATGTTAAATTAATTGGACCCGGAGCTTATGTGCCAGTTAAACAAGCCTTCTTTATGTATATCTTACAAACATCATTAACCTTCTCAGTTTATCTCTTTATCTTGATGCAAGGTGTTCGTATGTTCGTTGCTGAATTGACTAATGCTTTCCAAGGCATTTCAAATAAACTTCTACCGGGCTCATTCCCAGCAGTAGACGTTGCAGCTTCTTATGGATTTGGCTCATCAAACGCAGTACTATCAGGGTTTGCTTTTGGTTTGATTGGTCAGTTAGTAACAATTGCTTTGCTTGTTATCTTTAAAAATCCAATTCTAATTATCACAGGTTTCGTTCCAGTATTCTTTGATAATGCAGCAATTGCTGTCTATGCTGATAAACGTGGTGGCTGGAAAGCAGCTGTTGCCCTATCATTTATCTCAGGTATTATTCAGGTAGCCCTTGGAGCTGTTGCAGTAGGCTTACTTGGTTTAGCTGGTGGTTATCATGGAAATATTGACTTTGAGTTCCCTTGGTTAGCTTTTGGATATATCTTCAAATACCTTGGAATTATTGGCTATGTGCTTGTTTGTCTCTTCTTCTTAGCTATTCCTCAACTACAATATGCAAAAGCTAAAGATAAAGAAGCTTACTACCGTGGTGAGGCTCAATAATATCTGATCATGGAGAAAGGGCTTAGTTTAGAGTGAACAATGGGTAATTATTGCCCGCATTCTTAAACAAAAGTGTCTGTCCTATCTCACTATTTTTAATAAATCAATTACATCAACTTAAATATATTATGACAAAAAAGGAGAATACAATGGTTAAAGTTCTTACAGCTTGTGGAAACGGTATGGGATCATCAATGGTGATTAAAATGAAAGTTGAAAATGCCCTTCGTCAATTAGGGGTAACAGATATCCAATCTGCTTCTTGTTCTGTTGGAGAAGCAAAAGGTTTGGCAGCTGGCTATGATATTGTTGTAGCATCAAATCACTTAATTCATGAACTTGATGGACGTACTAAAGGGCATTTAGTTGGTTTAGACAATTTGATGGATGATAAAGAAATAAAAGAAAAGTTACAAGCCGTTTTATAATTATCACAAAAGTGAAGAGACAAGAGTTGATAACAAGAGTCAACTCTTTCTCTTTAATACGAATAGATAAGCAGGGCTAATTCTTGATAATCTCAGGTTTTGGCTTAGAAAGAGAGAAAAGAATATAAATGAACTTAAAGCATACTTTTATCGCAAATGATTCCATTCGACTAGGACTTAGTGCAGAGACTTGGCAAGAAGCTGTCAAATTGTCGGTTGATCCCTTAATTGCGAGTGGTGCAGTTACTGAAGAATATTATCACGCAATTATTGAATCAACTGAAGAATATGGTCCCTATTATATCTTAATGCCTGGTATGGCAATGCCTCATGCAAGACCAGAAGCTGGCGTTCAAAAAGATGCCTTTTCATTAATCACCTTAACCAAACCCGTCACATTCTCTGACGGAAAAGAGGCGCAAGTTATCCTTGCATTAGCAGCAACTAGTTCAGCAATCCATACATCTGTTGCAATTCCTCAAATTATTGCCTTATTTGATTTAGACAATTCTATCCAACGGTTGGTAGATTGTAAAACAAAAGAAGAGGTCCTTGCATTAGTGGATGAATCTAAAAATAGTCCTTATCTAGAAGGGTTAGATTTAGAGAGTTAATCAGGAAATAAGATTGAAAAAATAGAAAGATGTCACAAGTGGATGTTCTGACGAAAAGGGGAATAGCCCCTAAGAGTATCATGATGGTGACAGGAGGTATTAATAACATGTCTAAACATATTCCAAATTTACAAGTTGCATTAGATCATTCTGATTTACAAGGAGCTGTTAGCGCAGCTGTTTCAGTGGGTCATGAGGTGGATGTTATTGAAGCAGGAACAGTTTGTTTACTTCAAGTTGGAAGTGAATTAGTAGAGGTTCTACGTAGTCTTTTTCCTGACAAGATTATTGTGGCGGACACCAAGTGCGCAGATGCTGGTGGCACTGTTGCTAAAAATAATGCTATGCGTGGTGCGGATTGGATGACTTGTATTTGCTGTGCAACTATTCCTACAATGGAAGCAGCTTTAAAAGCGATTAAAGAAGTCCGTGGTGATAGAGGAGAAATCCAAATAGAACTCTATGGTGATTGGACTTTTGAGCAAGCTCAATTATGGTTGGATGCGGGAATTTCACAAGCAATCTACCATCAATCACGTGATGCCCTACTTGCTGGTGAAACTTGGGGTGAAAAAGACTTAACAAAAGTTAAGAAATTAATTGACATGGGCTTCCGTGTTTCAGTTACTGGTGGATTAGATGTCACAACCCTATCACTCTTTGAAGGAGTTGATGTTTTCACTTTTATTGCTGGTCGTGGCATTACAGAAGCAGCAGAGCCAGCTGTAGCAGCGCGTGCTTTTAAAGACGAAATTAGACGTATTTGGGGGTGAGCTGATGAGCCGTCCAATTGGAATTTATGAAAAAGCAACGCCAAAGCAGTTTACTTGGTTAGAGCGACTTGAATTTGCTAAAGAGTTAGGTTTTGACTTTGTTGAGATGTCTGTTGATGAGTCAGATGAGCGTCTAGCAAGGTTAGATTGGACCAAAGAAGAACGTTTAGATTTAGTAAAGGCTATTTATCAGACGGGTATCCGAATTCCGACTATTTGTTTTTCAGGTCATCGACGTTATCCTTTAGGATCAAATGATCTTGAAAGCGAAACAAAATCTCTTGATTTAATGAAAAAATGTATAGAACTAGCTCAAGACCTAGGGGTAAGAACGATACAATTAGCTGGTTATGACGTTTATTATGAAGAAAAATCACAGGAAACACGTGCGCGGTTTATTAAAAACTTACGTCAAGCCTGTGACTGGGCTGAAGAAGCACAAGTCATTCTAGCTATTGAAATTATGGATGATCCTTTTATCAACTCCATCGAAAAATATTTAGCTGTTGAAAAGGAAATTGACTCTCCTTACCTATTTGTTTACCCAGATACAGGAAATGTTTCAGCCTGGCATAATGACTTATGGAGTGAATTTTATAATGGGCACCGTTCCATTGCAGCGCTTCATTTGAAGGATACTTATCCAGTAACAGAGAAATCAAAGGGACAATTTAGAGATGTACCTTTTGGTCAAGGGTGTGTTAATTGGGAAGAGATGTTTGCAGTCATTAAAAAGAGCAATTATAATGGGCCATTCTTAATTGAAATGTGGTCTGAAAATTGTGAGACTATTGAAGAGACTCGTCAAGCTATCAAAGAGGCACAAGAGTTTCTTTACCCATTAATTGAGAAAGCAGGTTTGAAGTAATATGGTCAAAACGTTAAGTGAGATGCGTCAACGTGTCTGTGAAGCAAATAAATCATTACCAGAACACAATCTTGTCAAATTTACTTGGGGAAACGTTTCTGAAATTTGTCGTGAATTGGGCCGAATTGTCATTAAACCTTCTGGTGTTGACTACGACCAACTGACGCCAGATAATATGGTTGTTACTGACTTAGATGGTCATATTATTGAAGGAGACTTAAATCCTTCTTCAGATTTAGCGACCCATGTACAGCTTTACAAAGCTTGGCCAGAAATTGGTGGTATTGTTCACACACACTCAACTGAGGCTGTTGGTTGGGCACAAGCTGGTCGAGATTTACCGTTTTATGGAACGACACATGCAGACTATTTCTATGGTCCAGTACCTTGTGCTCGCTCCTTGTCTTCTCAAGAAGTTGAAACAGCCTATGAGAAAGAGACCGGTCAAGTTATTATTGAGGAATTTGCTAAACGTGGTTTAGATCCCCTGGCTGTTCCAGGTATTGTTGTTCGAAATCATGGGCCATTTACTTGGGGTAAAACACCTGAACAAGCAGTCTATCATTCTGTTGTTTTAGAAGAAGTAGCTAAAATGAATCGTTTAACTGAGCAGATCAATCCAAGGGTTGAACCGGCTCCTAAGTATATTATGGATAAACATTATTTGCGAAAACATGGGCCAAATGCTACTATGGACAAAAAGGGCAACTGCACTGATTTGATAAAACTAAAATCAATCACCAATTTACTATAAAAAAGTTGACTTCGAAGGTAGGATTGAAACCAAGGATTTCACTAGTTATAGGAAATGTGTAACAATTGTACCATTTGATGTTAAGGTGGTAATGTCAAGTTATTCTTGTCATCGTTTACTCTTATAGAGAAGAGATGTGATTAAATGTTTGTTAACCATTGTTTGAGGTGACCTAGTCGCCTCAACCTTTTTTTGGTATAATGGCAATGTTTTCTCTTTATGAACAACTATAGAGACACAAAAAAAGAGTATTGAGTGTGGGGGATGTCACCAATGTTACTGGATAAAAAAAGCTATGACCTTTTATCTTACTTAATTAAGTTGGAGAAAGCTGAGACTGTTATGACCATTTCACAGTCTTTAGAACAATCTCGAAGAAAAGTCTATTATCACTTAGAGAAAATTAATGAGGCTTTGCCAGATTCAGTAGCTCAGATTGTATCATTACCACGCATTGGTATTTTATTAAATGCCCAACAAAAAAAAGCTTGCCAATTATTATTGCAGGATGTAGATGATTACAACTATGTCATGAAAAGTGATGAGCGAATGAAACTATCAGCCATTTACATTGTTGTTTCAACAAAAAGGGTAACAATAGACCGTCTAATGCAACTTAATGATGTCTCAAGAAATACAGTATTAAATGACTTAAATGAACTGAGAAACCTCCTAGCAAGTAAGGAATATTCTATTCAATTGCATTCTACAAAAACGAGAGGCTACTATTTTGAATGTCATCCCTTATCATTTATTCAGTTTTTATATAAATTACTGGATTCTATCTATCATGGGAAAAATTCGACTTTCATTGATTATTTTGATCATAAACTGGCAAAAACCTTAGAAACAACGACCTATTTTTCAAAGGAAGTTGGTCAATTTTTAAATGCTTACTTACCTGTATCACAGGCAAATTTGGGGAAACGAATCAACAGTCAAGATAGCCAATTTATGATTCAAATATTACCTTTTATCCTACTTAGCTACCGAAATATGCAGTACAGCAATGATGTGAAGGAATCGTTACGAAAAGATTTTAATCTCATCTGGAAACGCAAGGAATATTATATTGCCAAAGATTTGGCCAAAGAACTCTTTAATCACTTTAAACTTCATTTAGATGATATTGAAATTGGCTTGGTAGCCATGCTGATGCTATCTTTCCGGAAGGATAAAGACAATCATGTTGAAAGTCCTGACTATGATGCTATGCGTGTCACTTTGCGACATTTTCTAAATGCTTTAGAAGATCGTTTTGATTTAAAATTTACTCATAAAAGTGATCTTATTAGACAGTTAACAACCCACTGTAAGGCATTAATTTATAGAAAAACTTATGGTATCTCATCGGTAAACCCCTTAACCAAGCATATTAAATATAAATATGAACAATTGTTTAATATGACACAAACCTGTACTTCGATTTTAGAAGAAGCATGGCATCTCAGTCTATCTGAAGATGATATTGCTTATTTGACAATTCACTTAGGTGGTGAATTAAGAAACAGTCAAAAAAAATTAAAGGCGTCTTCAGTAGTGATTGTGTCAGATGACGGGATAGCCTTGCAAAAGTTACTGTATAAGCAGTGCCAACAATACCTCATTAACAGTCAAATAGAAGCTGTTTTAACGACTGAACAATTTCAGAGTATTAGTGATTTATTGACAGTTGATTTTGTAGTGACAACTAGTGAAGGCTTAGAAAGTCTATTTCCTGTTTTAGTTGTTAATCCGATTTTAACAGATGAAAATATAGTCGTTCTTTTACGAACTACTAGGAAAGGCTCAGTAACTGAACATCTTTATTTTTCAGAACACCTTGAAAAAACAATTGCACCATATATAGATAATAGTGAAGATGTCTATATATTAAAGAGTCAGATTGAAAAGTTAATGCGACAAGAGCTTGTACAAGATGTTCTTGATCGTCAGCAAATTGAATAATGTGAAGCCCTCAGTATTTCTAAATGGTAGAAAATGACTGGGGATTTTTAGTTTTTATCAGAGCAATTGTTTACCAAAATGCATCCACTTTTGAACACAAACTTGTGTGACACTTGGTCTTTTTTATTGACTGATTTCGTCTTATACTTAAAGTGTAGAAATAATGAAAATCGGAGGAGCTAATAATGGCTAAGGTTCAGGATATTACACGCGAGTCATGGATATTAAGTACATTTCCAGAATGGGGTACTTGGTTAAATGAAGAAATTGAAGAAGAAGTAGTCCCTGCAGATAATTTTGCAATGTGGTGGTTAGGAAATTGTGGCATTTGGGTGAAAACACCTGGTGGCGCTAATATCGTTATGGACTTATGGTCTAACCGTGGCAAGTCAACTAAAAAAGTTAAAGATATGGTTCGTGGACATCAAATGGCCAATATGGCTGGTGTTCGTAAATTACAACCAAATCTTCGGGCACAACCAATGGTCATTGATCCATTTGCGATTAATGAGTTAGATTATTATTTAGTTTCTCACTTCCATAGTGATCATATTGATATTAATACTGCGGCTGCTATTATTAATAATCCTAAATTGGACCATGTTAAATTTGTTGGCCCATATGAATGTGGTGAAATTTGGAAAAAATGGGGTGTTCCAGAAGAACGTATCATGATTGTTAAGCCTGGTGATAGCTTTACTATCAAAGATATGACTGTAACAGCTGTAGAATCTTTTGATAGAACGTGTTTAGTAACCCTTCCAGTTGCAGGTGCAGACGACCAAGGTGGTGAGTTGGCTGGCTTAGCAGTAACTGATGAAGAAATGGCACGTAAAGCAGTCAACTACATTTTTGAAACACCAGGTGGTACAATCTATCACGGTGCAGACTCACACTTCTCAAACTATTTTGCTAAGCATGGTCGTGATTATAAAATTGATGTCGCCCTTAATAACTATGGCGAAAACCCTCTTGGTATTCAAGACAAGATGACGTCAATAGACCTTCTAAGAATGGCAGAAAATCTCCGTGCCAAGGTTATTATTCCTGTTCACTATGACATCTGGTCTAACTTTATGGCATCAACAGATGAAATCCTTGAACTGTGGAAAATGCGTCAAGAACGTTTACAATACCAATTCCATCCATTTATATGGGAAGTTGGAGGGAAATACACTTATCCTCAAGATAAGGATCGTATTGAATACCATCATCCAAGAGGATTTGATGATTGCTTCTTAGAAGATTCAAATATTCAATTTAAGTCACTATTATAAGCTAAAAAAATACCAACTTTGTTTGGTATTTTTAGTTTTAACGGTTTATTTCCAGAAAATAGTAGAGATTATGCTAAAATGAAGACAAGAAATGGAACAAGAGAAAGGAAACAGATTATGAAAAATGCACTTTTGATTGTTAACTCAGCTTCAGGTGGGGAAAAAGCAGAGTCTTACAAAGAAGCAGCTATAAAGAAATTAAAGGGTCACTTTGAACACGTGGATGTTAAAATAACTGAGAAACTAGGTGACGGCAAAGCATTTGCACGAGAGGCTGCTGACAAAGGTTACCATAGTGTTTTTGTAATGGGCGGGGATGGAACCGTTAATGAAGGTATAAGTGGTATTGCAGAGCAAACATACAAGCCTCATTTTGGTTTCTTTCCACTTGGTACTGTAAATGATTTAGCTCGATCACTAGGTATCCCTATTAATCCTGAAGAAGCAATTGCAAATATGAATTTGGAAGATACACAGGAATTAGATATCGGAAAAATCAATCAGTCCTACTTCACAAATATCGTTGCTATTGGAAACATACCAGAATCCATCAATCATGTTGATGATAACTTAAAGACAAAATTGGGACCAATAGCTTATTTTGTCTCAGGTTTACAACATGTTCTAAAAAATAAAAGTTATGAATTTCAAGTTGTTTATGATGGAAAAAAGGCAAGAGTGGAAGGGTCACTGCTGTTAATTGCATTAACTAACTCAGTGGGAGGCTATGATAATTTTACCCCTGATGCTAAAGTAGATGATGGCTATTTGCATCTAATCCTGACCAAAGATAAAAATTTCCTTGAAACATTGGAAGCTTTACCGGGATTATTGAAAAAAGACCAAACAAGTAAGCCACTAGTTTCCTATAAACGCGCTAAGAAAGTCAATATTTCTGTAAAATCAGCTGATCTCCAGACAAATGTTGATGGTGACCAAGGAGATCACTTACCTGTTTCACTAGCCATTCTGCCAAAACACATTAAAGTTTATACATGTAAAAAAGATTAGAAAAAATAAGAACAGTTCTGAGACTGTTCTTATTTTTAGTTAGGTCACTTATCTTAAAAAGCATTGACTTTGTTAACGTTTTCCTTGATGTGAAAGCATTTGTTGATAGCATAATAGTTGACAAAAAGTGACCACACATGATAACATAAAAGTGTTCTGTTTGATAATGTTATTTTATTATTAAAAATTATTCCTGAACAAGTGAGAAACTTGTTTTTTTATCACTGGAAAATATACAGATTGGGAGAAGATTATTACATGGGTAATATTTTAGAAGTAAAAAATCTGACTAAGATTTTTGGAAAAAAACAAAAAGCAGCTTTAGAGCTCGTTAAACAAGGAAAGAGTAAAACGGAAATATTAAAGCAAACAGGTGCTACTGTAGGTGTCTATGATGCTAGCTTTGATGTTAAAGAAGGAGAAATATTTGTTATCATGGGCTTATCTGGCTCAGGTAAATCAACTTTAGTTCGGATGATTAACCGTTTAATTGAACCTTCCTCAGGAAGTATCCAATTAGTAGGTAAAGACATCTCCAAGATGAATCCTGAGAATTTAAGGGAAGTAAGACGACATGATATTAATATGGTTTTTCAAAGTTTTGCATTATTTCCACACCGTACCATTCTTGAAAATACAGAATTTGGTTTGGAATTGAGGGGGGTTCCTAAAGCAGAACGACAAGAAAGAGCAGAAAAAGCACTTGAAAATGCAGGTCTCTTAAACTTTAAAGATCAATATCCTAATCAGTTATCTGGAGGAATGCAACAGCGTGTCGGACTTGCCCGTGCATTGGCGAATGGTCCGAAGATTCTCTTAATGGATGAGGCCTTCTCAGCACTTGATCCATTGATTCGTCGAGATATGCAAGATGAATTGGTGGAACTACAAGCATCAACTGAACAAACCATCATCTTTATCAGTCATGACCTCAATGAGGCGCTCAGAATTGGTGACCGTATTGCATTAATGAAAGATGGTAAAATTATGCAAATTGGAACGGGTGAAGAAATCTTGACCAATCCAGCAAATGATTTTGTTCGTGAGTTCGTTGAAGATGTTGATAGATCAAAAGTTTTGACAGCTCAAAATATTATGATTAAACCATTCACTGCAAACATTGAAATAGATGGGCCTCAGGTTGCTCTGAATCGTATGCACACCGAAGAAGTTTCAATGCTAATGGCTACAAATCGCCGTCGCCAATTGGTTGGTACCCTGACTACCGACGCAGCAATTGAAGCTCGAAAAAAAGCATTACCACTGTCAGAAGTCATTGACCCTGAAGTTCGCACAGTCAGCAAGGATACTGTAATTACAGATATTATGCCATTAATCTATGATTCATCTGCACCGATTGCAGTAACTGACGAAAATAATCGTCTCTTAGGAGTCATTATTCGAGGACGTGTTATTGAGCTCTTGCCAATGTATCTGATGACTCAGAAGAGGAAGTAACTGCGACAGATACTAAAGAAGTTACTACTACGCTTCAAGAAGAGCAAGAATTACAAGAACTACAAGCTCAAAATTAATCAGAAGGAGATGTTATTTTGGAGAATTTATTACAGACGAAAATACCAGTTTCACAACTGGTAGAAAATATAACAGAATGGGTAACGAAAACATTTTCTGGTTTGTTTGATGTGATGCAAACAGTTGGTAACCATCTGATGGATTGGATGACCAATACCCTTTTATTTATCCCTGCCTTATTATTTATCCTATTAATTACGATTGCAGTTTATTTTTTATCAAAGAAGAAATGGCCCTTACCGGTATTTACTCTATTAGGATTACTTTTTATTTACAACCAAGGATTATGGGAAGACTTAATTAATACCTTTACTTTGGTGGTAGTTGCCAGTTTAATTTCCATTGTGATTGGTGTGCCATTGGGGATTTGGATGGCTAAAAAGACTGCCGTTCGAAATATTGTTAATCCCATATTAGACTTTATGCAAACCATGCCAGCTTTTGTTTACCTTATTCCGGCAGTAGCCTTCTTTGGTATCGGAATGGTTCCTGGGGTCTTTGCATCGGTTATCTTTGCTCTACCTCCAACCGTTCGCTTTACTAATTTAGGTATTCGTGAAATTTCAACAGAATTAGTTGAAGCAGCGGATTCCTTTGGGTCAACAAGCAAACAAAAGTTGTTTAAAGTTGAGTTGCCGTTAGCAAAAAATACTATTATGGCAGGTATTAACCAAACCATGATGCTCGCCTTATCAATGGTTGTTACGGGGTCAATGATTGGCGCTCCTGGTCTTGGACGAAAAGTTTTGTCAGCCTTACAACATGCGGACATTGGAACAGGATTTGTATCTGGTTTAGCCTTGGTTATTTTAGCTATCATTTTAGACCGTACAACACAAAGTTTTAATACCAAACAAGAAGATAAAGCTAAATCTAGTAAAACAAACAAATTAGTTGGATTAGCGACAATTGCTGTTTTTGTATTGTCAGCTTTAGGCCAGACAGTAGTTAAAATGGCTTCAGGGAATAGTGAAATTGGAGAAAAGGTTAAAATCGCCTATATGCAATGGGATTCAGAGATTGCCTCAACAAATGTCATTGCTGAAGTCTTGAAACAAAAAGGTTATCAAGTTGAAATTACACCTTTAGATAATGCCGTGATGTGGCAAACAGTTGCTAATGGTGATGCAGATTTCTCAGTAAGTCCTTGGTTACCAGTAACACAAGCAGAACACATGAAAAAATATAAGAATAAACTAGAAGATTTGGGGCCAAACTTAAATGGCACTAAATTGGGCTTAGTTGTTCCGACTTACATGAAAGATGTTAACAGTATAGAAGACCTATCTGACCAAGCTAAAAAGAAAATAACAGGTATTGAACCTGGAGCAGGTATTACGACTGCTACGAAGAAAACAATAAAAGCTTATGGTAATTTATCTGATTGGGAGTTAGTTTTATCTTCAACAGGAGCTATGACGACTTCACTTGATAAAGCTTATAAAAATAAGCAAGAAATTGTTGTTACAGGTTGGTCACCACACTGGATGTTCTCAAAATATAAATTGAAGTATTTGAAAGATCCTAAGAAAACTTTAGGTAGTTCAGAAAATATTAATACAATTGCTCGACTTGGTTTGAAAAAAGATAAACCAAAACTCTATAAAATTGTTGATAAATTCCACTGGACTACAAAAGATATGGAATCAGTCATGCTTGATATGAATGAAGGTATGGACCCAGCAGATGCAGCTAAGAAATGGATTAAAGCAAATCCAGAAAAAGTAGCTGACTGGACAAAATAGTCTCAAAAAAACTTATCTCTAAAAATCCTCGATTAATTTCGGGGATTTTTGTTTGAGAGACCAAAAGCAATGTCTTCTTTGCGGTATAAGGACGTAACTGTGTTATAATGAGACTATGGAAAACAAGAATAAATTATTATTAATTGATGGCTCATCGGTAGCCTTTCGTGCCTTTTTTGCCTTATATAATCAAATTGATCGCTTTAAAAATCATAGTGGTTTGCATACCAATGCTATTTATGGTTTTCACTTAATGCTTGATCATATGATGAAACGTGTTCAGCCCACTCATATTTTAGTAGCTTTTGATGCAGGTAAAACAACTTTTAGAACAGAAATGTTTGCGGATTACAAAGCGGGACGTGCAAAAACACCAGATGAATTCAGAGAACAGTTTCCCTATGTCCGTGAGATGTTAACAGCTCTAGGCGTGCCTTTTTATGATCTTGCCAATTATGAAGCTGATGATATCATTGGTACCTTGGATAAGATGGCTGAAAAAACAGAAGTGCCATTTGATGTGACTATCGTTAGTGGTGATAAGGACTTAATTCAGTTAACAGATGCCAATACGGTGGTTGAAATTTCTAAAAAAGGTGTTGCTGAATTTGAAGAATTTACGCCAGACTACCTTATGGAAAAAATGGGGCTTACACCAGAACAGTTTGTTGACTTGAAGGCCCTGATGGGTGATAAATCAGATAATATCCCTGGAGTCACTAAGATTGGTGAAAAAACAGGTCTGAAATTACTTCATGAATATGGCAGTTTAGAAGGCATTTATGCTAATATTGATAGTTTCAAAGCTTCTAAAATGAAAGAAAACTTGATTAATGACAAAGAACAAGCTTTTCTTTCTAAAACTTTGGCTACAATCAATACCGAGTCTCCAATCACAATTGGTTTGGATGATTTAGTTTATCATGGTCCTAATGTTCAAGTTCTGATGGACTTCTATGATGAAATGGACTTTAAACAGCTTAAAGCCGCTTTAGAGGCAGAAGTACCGCAAGAAAAGGAATCGATTCATTTTGAAGTAGTAACCAGTGAAGATCAAATTATTTTCACGGATCAAGACCTTTTCTACTTTGAAATTCTCAAAGATAATTATCACAGAGAAGACATTCATGCTTTTGCATGGGGCAATAGTGACCATATTTATGTTTCAAAAGATCGGACACTCCTGACTGGTCCTCGTTTTAAAAAACGCTTAGCAGAACCAATTGCAACCTATGATTTTAAGCGTAGTAAGGTGCTCTTTAGTCACCTAGGAATCGACCTGCCTCAAGCGACATATGATGCTCGCCTAGCTAATTACCTCCTATCAAATATCGAGGACAATGAGCTAGCGACCATAGCACGCCTCCATACCAACCACAGTCTGGAAGCCGATGAACTGGTCTATGGCAAAGGTGTCAAGCGTGCCTTTCCTGAAGAAGACCTATTATTTGAGCACTTGGCTCGGAAGATTCAGGTTCTGGTTGATAGCAGAGCAATTATCTTAGATAAGTTGGCAGTTAATAAGGAAGAAGACCTCTTTTTTGATATTGAGTTGCCACTGGCCAACGTCTTAGCTAAGATGGAAATTGCGGGAATCACGGTTAATAAGTCAAGTCTGCAAGAGATGGCAGAGCAAAACAAAGCAGTCATTGAAAGCCTTACTCAGGAAATATATGAGATGGCTGGCGAAGAGTTCAATATTAACTCACCAAAACAATTGGGCTCAATCTTGTTTGAGAAGATGCAATTACCTCTAGAAATGACGAAGAAAACTAAAACAGGGTACTCAACAGCCGTGGATGTTTTGGAACGTCTAGCACCAATTGCGCCAATTGTTGCTAAGATTTTAGACTACCGTCAGATTAGTAAATTACAGTCAACTTATGTGATTGGTTTACAAGATTACATCATGGCGGATGGCAAAATTCATACCCGTTATGTGCAAGATTTGACCCAGACTGGTCGTCTCTCAAGTTCTGATCCAAACCTGCAAAATATTCCTGTTCGTTTGGAACAAGGACGTTTAATTCGGAAGGCTTTCTTACCCTCTTCAGAAGATGCCGTTTTATTAAGTTCTGACTATTCACAAATTGAATTGCGCGTGCTTGCCCACATTTCTGGGGATGAGCATCTGATATCAGCTTTTAAAGAAAATGCTGATATCCATACGTCGACTGCTATGCGTGTCTTTGGTATTGACAAAGAAGAAGATGTTACGCCAAATGATCGTCGTAATGCTAAAGCTGTTAACTTTGGTATCGTCTATGGTATCTCTGATTTTGGCTTATCAAATAACCTTGGGATTACGCGTAAACAAGCTAAAGAATACATTGAAACTTACTTTGACCGTTATCCAGGCATTAAGGCTTACATGGAAAATGTTGTGCGCGATGCTAAAGACACGGGTTATGTTGAGACGCTCTTTAACCGACGTCGTGAATTACCAGATATCAATTCTCGTAATTTCAACATTCGGTCATTTGCGGAGCGAACAGCTATTAACTCACCAATTCAAGGTAGCGCAGCTGATATCCTAAAAATTGCCATGATTAACTTAGATAAAGCTTTAGTTGAAGGGCAGTTTAAGGCAAAAATGCTTCTTCAAGTGCATGATGAAATTGTCTTAGAAGTTCCAAATGATGAATTAGATGCTGTGAAGACTTTGGTGAAAGAAACAATGGAAGGGGCTGTTACCTTATCTGTTCCTCTCTTGGCTGATGAAAATACAGGTAAAACCTGGTATGAGGCTAAGTAATGCCAAGCTTTCTTTTTGATTTTTACTTTTTGTGTTATAATAAGGCACAGAAAGTCCAATTGATAGGATAGGAGTTTTTAATGACGTATCAGTTTAGTAATCCTAGTGAGGATGTTATTGCAGACTATTTGAAAATGACACATAAGATTGCTGTGATTGGTTTATCAAGTAAGCCTGAAGCTGCTTCTTTTGGCGTAGCAAAGTTTATGCAAGCGATGGGGTATGAGATTATTCCTGTTAATCCGACTATGGTTGGGCAAACAATTTTAGGTAAAAAAGTTTATGCTAGTTTAAGAGATATTCCATTTTCGGTTGATATGGTAGATGTTTTTCGTCCTAGTCATGCTCTTGCAGAAGTTGCAAAGGATTTTGTCCAAACAGATGCCAAGATTTTTTGGGCGCAATTAGGTTTAGAAAGTCAAGATGCTGAAGCTATTTTACGATCAGCGGGTCGTCAAAATATTGTCATGAACAAATGTCTTAAAATCGAATACCGCTCACTCATGCACCAATTAGATTAGTTCTTTAACCAAAAAATAAACGATAGAAAAGGAGATGCCAATGGACGTTCACTCACATAATCAACAAGCTTTGGACATGTTCGAAAATGTCTTAGAGCATTTGCGCGAAAAACACATCAGAATTACGGAAACTCGTAAGGCTATTATTTCCTATATGATTGTGTCGACTGAGCATCCCAGTGCAGATCGAATCTATCGTGATCTAAAAGATGACTACCCCAATATGAGTTTAGCAACGGTTTATAATAATTTGAAAGTTTTGGTTGATGAAGGTTTTGTTTCAGAAATTAAAATTTCAAATGATTTAACAACTTACTATGACTTTATGGGGCACCAGCACGTTAATGTTGTTTGTGAAGTTTGTGGGAAAATAGCTGACTTTATGGATGTGGATGTTATGGATGTTTCAAAGGAAGCTCATGACCAAACTGGCTACCAAATTACACGTATTCCAATTATTGCCTACGGGATTTGTCCAGAATGTCAAAAATCAACAAAAAAACGACTATTTTAAAACGAGTCTGAGAACATTTTGTCTCAGACTCTATTTTTTATAGATTTATGTATGTAACGCAGTGGTTGAGTGGGCTCTAATACGTTGAAAATCAACTGTTACAGCCCTACTCAACTTTGCGGAGGTGGGACGACAAAATCAAAAACTCTACGAAATTACTGATTTTTGTCCCACTCTCGTTTTAGTGTAAAGACATAGTTGTTTGTCTTACTTATTGGTACTTTTTTGTGTGTTTGCTGAGTCAGCTTTTGGCTCGATTGGCGGAAGGACATCAACTTTAGGCTCTTCATAAATAGGGGCTGACTTTTCTTCTTTTTCAGTGATTTCTTCAACTGGTACAGCTGCAAGTTTATCATCTAAATGACGGTAGAAATTAGCACAAGCAGTTGTGAAATATGGTGTCACGTAGAAGAGTAGTATTCCTAAACTACAGAAAGCTAAAATATACCAACCAAGAAAGCTTAATTGTAAGAGGAAAAATTTCCACTTATTACCCTTCATTAATTCTTTACTTTTATCAATTACTGCTACTGCACCTTGATAATTATCGGCAACTGTTTGATCATATAAAACGTATTCTGCCATAGCGTAAGCCAGCTGGCGATTGATTGCTAGGCAAAGGCCACCAAGAGCAATTGGCACACCAATAAAAAGCAGAGCAATTGCGAGAGCAGAAGAGCCTTGGATTCTTAAGATAGCATATCCGACAATTGACATGACTAGGCCAATAATAAAGATGAGGTTCCAAAGTAAAATTAATAAGAAACGTAAACAGAATAGGCCGATTAATTTCCAGGCTAGTTGACTAGAAAGGGTAATAGTGGCATCTTGAAAGGACACTTCATTGTGACGGCCTCTGAGAACTTGTAACATGGTAAATGCTGCAGAGGTAATAAAGAATGCTGAAATGATATTGAGAATCAATGGAAATAGGGAGGCTGCAAAAGTTGGTTCAATCCCTTGTTTTTGAAGTATGACTTCACGGGCTTGAATGAAAATTAAGGCAAATTGAATTAAGATGGGTACAATGAACAAAGCTATTTTTCCGGGAAGTCCCTTCAAAGCTTGTTTGGCTTCTTTTTTTAGTTGTGAAATAGACATAGTTTCTCCTTTCAAATATTATAACATAGTCTAATCAGATTAGAAATAGACTGAGATTTGGAAAAATCTTCTCAGAACATATGACAAGCTGATTGAAATTTGATAGAATAATAAGGCTGTAAGTTACAGAAATTTGGCTTTGCCAAATAAATAAAAAATGCTCAGGACTGTTTATCTTGAAAGCGAGGAACCAATGACAGATTATCCGATTACATACAGATTAATCAAAAAAGACAAACGTACTGGTGCCCGTCTAGGTGAAATCATTACCCCACACGGTACCTTCCCAACGCCCATGTTTATGCCAGTTGGTACACAAGCCACTGTTAAAACACAATCACCAGAAGAGTTGAAGCAAATGGGTTCAGGTATTATCCTATCAAATACTTATCATTTGTGGCTCCGACCTGGTGATGAGCTAATTGCGCGTGCCGGTGGACTTCATAAATTTATGAACTGGGACCAACCCATTTTAACAGACTCAGGCGGTTTTCAGGTTTATTCACTTGCTGATTCACGTAATATCACTGAAGAAGGTGTAACCTTTAAAAACCATTTGAATGGCTCAAAAATGTTCCTTTCACCAGAAAAAGCTATCTCAATCCAAAATAATTTGGGTTCAGATATTATGATGAGCTTTGATGAGTGTCCTCAGTTCTATCAACCCTATGACTATGTTAAGAAATCAATTGAACGGACTAGTCGTTGGGCAGAACGTGGTTTAAATGCTCACCGTCGTCCACATGATCAAGGCTTATTTGGGATTGTTCAGGGAGCTGGTTTTGAAGATTTGCGTCGCCAATCAGCAGCTGATTTAGTGTCAATGGATTTCCCTGGCTACTCAATTGGTGGACTTGCTGTTGGTGAAACCCATGACGAAATGAATGCCGTTCTTGACTTCACAACACCATTATTACCAGAAAACAAACCACGTTATTTAATGGGTGTAGGTGCACCAGATAGCTTGATTGATGGTGTAATTCGTGGGGTTGATATGTTTGATTGTGTTTTACCAACACGGATTGCTAGAAATGGAACATGTATGACCAGTGAAGGTCGTCTTGTGGTTAAAAATGCTAAGTTTGCGGAAGACTTTACGCCACTTGACCATGATTGTGATTGCTATACATGTCAAAATTACACACGTGCTTATATTCGTCACTTACTTAAAGCAGATGAAACTTTTGGTATTCGTTTAACAAGTTACCACAATCTTTATTTCCTAGTTAATTTGATGAAAAAAGTGCGTCAAGCCATTATGGATGATAACTTATTAGAATTCCGTGAAGACTTTTTAGAACGCTATGGCTATAATAAATCAAGTCGAAATTTTTAAAACAGAGCTGGTCTCTGTTTTTTTGTTGTCTTTATGTTAACCTATTTTAAAAATAAGGTTGACATAAAGACTAAAATTTTTTAAACTATCAAAGTAAGGAGAAGACATGACAATTTATGGACTACAACTGGATAATGCTGGACGCTGTCAGCATTATCATACTGAGCTAGATATTGTGGCACTCAAATGTCAAGTTTGTCAAAAGTATTATGCTTGCTACAAATGTCACGATAACTTAGAAGACCATCTTTTTCACGCTAATCCAAGTTCGGAAAAATTTCCAGTTGTCTGTGGCAACTGTCGAACCTATTTGTCAGCAGAAATTTATGCCAAAGGTTTTTGCCCTTCTTGCCTCAGTCAATTCAATCCCAACTGTCAACTTCACAAATCAATCTATTTTCAAAAGGAGACCTCATGAAAGATACACGTACACTTACCCAAATTGCCTTAATGACGACCCTAATCATTGTCTTGGGCTTTATCCCGCCTATTCCACTTGGCTTTATTCCAGTTCCTATTGTTCTGCAAAACTTAGGCATTATGATGGCAGCGCTGCTATTAGGTTGGAAAAAGGGGACCCTCTCAATTCTTCTATTTCTCACTATTAGTATCTTTGTTCCTGCGTTTACTGGAGGGAACACCCTTCTACCAGTACTTTCAGGACCAACTACTGGTTATGTTATTGCTTGGCTATTTGTGCCAAGTCTCTACAGCCTTTTAACGGCAAACAAGGCCTCTAAAAATCCAATTTGGATCTTCCTAGCTATTTTTCTGACCGGCGTCTTATGGGTTGATGTTTTGGGGTCAATTGGCCTAGCTTCCGAATTGGCATGCCAC
Organism: Streptococcus uberis; assembly: GCF_000785785.1. Lineage (GTDB taxonomy): Bacteria > Bacillota > Bacilli > Lactobacillales > Streptococcaceae > Streptococcus > Streptococcus uberis_A. Next base: position 14,050 of record NZ_JRQN01000013.1, on the reverse strand, counting down.
TGAAAACAGCCTTATTATCTAACTTAGCATTTGTTCCTGGGGACACCATCAAAGCTATTTTAGCCTGTTTAGTAGCTAGCCGTGTCAAGCTAGAATCAAGGAGTCCTAAAAAAAGCTTGGCCTAAAGAAGCCTTCAAAACCAAAGTTAATCAGATTTTGGTATAATATGAGGAAAAGAAGAAGGCAGGTAGACAGATGAAAGTGACAACTTTAGGCTCTTGGGGAGGCTATCCCTATCAAGATGGTGGGACAACCTCATATTTAATTACTGGAGATAATGGTTTTCAACTACTAATGGATGCTGGAAGCCGAGCTTTAAATGAATTAGAAAAAGAAATCAGTCCATTGGATTTAGATGCTGTTATTATCAGCCACTATCATCCAGATCATGTGGCGGATTTAGGTGTCTTGAGACACTACCGTCAACTCTATCCAAAGCATTTGTGGGAACCCAAAGTCTTACCTATTTATGGCCATAATGAAGATCAATTTGAGTTTGCTAAATTAACCTTGCCAGAAGTCTCTGTTGGAATTGCTTACGATGTTGCTGGTACCCAGTCAATTGGTCCTTTTGATATTGCTTTTATTAAAACGGTTCATCCAGTTGTTTGCTATGCTTTCAGGATTGTTGAGCGAAAGACTAGTCAAGTTTTTGTTTTCACTGGGGATACTGGATACTTTGATGACCTAGCTGACTTTGCAGAGGAGGCAGATTTATTTCTTGCAGATGTATATCTTTATGAAGGGCAGGAGAATCATTTCGCTCATCTAACTAGTAAAGAAGCAGGGCAAATTGCTCAGCAAGCTAAGGTTAAGAAACTTGTTTTGACCCATATGCCACCTGTGGCTCCGCAAGGGATTGACCCCGAAAACCATTTGGCCATCTTAAAAGATGAAACGCAGAAATATGCTGGAGACATTCCAGTCGACTTAGCCATGCCACATTTGTCATGGGATTTGGGGTCATTATCCTAATGGAATATAGTCTAGAAGAAAAAGAACAGTTTATGCGTGAGGCCCTTCATGAGGCTGAAAAATCACTGGCCAAGGAGGAAATTCCGATTGGCTGTGTTATTGTCAAGGACGGACGAATCATTGGTCGTGGGCATAATGCGCGTGAGGAGTTAAACCAAGCCATTATGCATGCCGAGATGATGGCTATTAATGAAGCAAATGCCCATGAAGGAAATTGGCGTCTACTTGAGACAACTATGTTTGTGACTATTGAACCTTGTGTTATGTGTTCTGGGGCCATTGGTCTGGCTAGAATTCCCAAGGTTATCTATGGTGCTGCTAATCAAAAATTTGGGGGTACAGAAAGTCTCTATCAGATTTTGACCGATGAGCGACTTAATCATCGTGTCGAGGTCGAAAGGGGTGTTTTGGAAGCTGACTGTGCAGCTATTATGCAATCATTCTTTCGGCAGAATCGCTTGCGCAAAAAAGAAGCTAAACGATTAGCCCAAGAGGCTGAAAAGTCCAACTTGCCAGAATGCCAGTGAGTATGTTATAATAGAATTCGGAGCAACACTTGTGCGTGAAGTGGGTCAGGGGAGGAATCCAGCAGCCCTAAGCGATTTCAGGTGTGTGCTCTATTTTTTGCATCAAAAAGGCCCATGTGAGATGTTGTCATAAGGGCTTATTTTAATGATGCATGGATTTTAAGCAGGAATTGATGTATCAGAACCAATGACTTCATAAATTTTGATGTAGCCACCATCTTGAGGTGGAAAATCAATAAAAATATCATCATACTTTGAATTTAAGGATTCAAGTCGCAAGTAACCGGCTTCTGTATAGAGCCGTTTGATGTAAGTTTTGCCTTCATAAGCAACAGCGCAAATTTCACCAGAATAGCTCGATAGACCTCGGTCAGCAAGATAGACAATATCACCATTATGGTATTTGGGTTCCATGGAGTCGCCGAAGACAAAGGAAGCGACGTCATAACGGGGAGGGCGATTTCCTACAATTACTTTCTCTTGATCGTAGTCATTAAAGGCATAGCCGATTCCAGCTGCTAATTTTGTTGTTACAGTTACTTCATAAAATTCTTTTGTATCTTCTTGCATGTCTTGGGCCATTTCTAGTAATTTATTTTTATCTTCGCTATTGAGATTTTCAAAGAGGTCAGCTAGTTGATTTTTCTGAGAATCATTACTTGTTAATGAGTCATCTCCTAATAATTGGGCTTTCTTAATCTGAAAAATATCTGCCATTTGCTCAATATGGTCTATTAATGGTTTGTTTCGTCCAACTTCCCAAGCAGAAACAGCAGTTGGTGCAATATCAAGTAAATGAGCCAATTCCTTCTGGGTCAAGTGCCATTTTTTTCTGAAAAATTTGATTTTCTCTGCTAAAGTTGACATGTTTTCTCCTCGTATTTTCTCAAGAAGACTATTATACACTTTAAGTGTAGTTTTGACAAATGTGCAAGATTTTAGAAATGTGAAATTCTGAAAATTAACTATTGGAGCAAGATAATAAGTAATAGTCTGCTAAAAGAGGCCAAATGATAGGGAAAAACATAAATTTAATTAGAAAATTTTTGGTTTGAAAATTATTTTCTTTTTTGTGAAAAATTATTCAAAAAGATTGAAAAAATGCTTTCAAAGAGTTAATATAGTAGTGAACGGAAAAAATAAAAGGGGTAAATTATGTCACACATTAAATTTGATTATTCAAAAGTATTAGGTCAATTTGTTGCACCGCATGAGTTGGACTATATGCAAATGCATGTATCTGCTGCAGATGCTGCTTTGCGCCAAGCAACTGGTCCTGGTGCTGAAATGACGGGTTGGTTAAACTTACCAGAAGACTACGACAAAGCAGAATTTGCTCGTATTCAAAAAGCAGCTGAAAAAATTCAATCTGATAGCCAAGTCCTAGTTGTTATTGGGATTGGTGGATCATACCTAGGAGCGCGTGCTGCGATTGATTTCTTAAGTTCATCATTTGTTAATTTACAAACTGCTGAGGAACGTAAAGCACCACAAATTCTTTACGCTGGAAACTCAATTTCATCTAACTACCTTGCTGACTTAGTAGAGTATGTGAAAGACAAAGATTTCTCGGTTAACGTTATTTCTAAATCAGGAACAACAACTGAGCCAGCAATTGCTTTCCGTGTTTTCAAAGAACTGCTTATTGAGAAATATGGTCAAGAAGAAGCAAATGGTCGTATCTATGCAACAACTGATAAAGCTAAAGGTGCTGTAAAAGTTGAAGCGGATGCTAACAATTGGGAAACTTTCGTTGTTCCAGATAGCGTTGGTGGTCGTTTCACAGTGTTGACACCAGTTGGTTTATTGCCAATTGCTGCATCAGGTGCAGACATCACTAAGTTGATGGAGGGAGCTAACGCAGCTCGCACAGCTTATTCATCAGAAAAAATTGCTGAAAATGAAGCTTACCAATATGCTGTCTTACGTAATATCCTTTACCGTAAAGGTTATATCACAGAAGTTTTAGCTAACTATGAACCATCACTCCAATACTTTGGTGAATGGTGGAAACAATTAGCTGGTGAATCAGAAGGTAAAGACCAAAAAGGGATTTACCCAACTTCAGCGAACTTCTCAACTGACTTGCACTCACTTGGTCAATTTATCCAAGAAGGTTACCGTAACTTATTTGAAACAGTTATTCGTGTTGACAAGCCACGTAAAAACATCACTATCCCTTCAGAAGAAGCTGACCTTGATGGACTTGGCTACTTACAAGGCAAAGATGTTGACTTTGTAAACAAAAAAGCTACAGACGGTGTATTATTGGCCCATACAGATGGTGGCGTTCCAAATGCCTTCCTCACATTACCAGGTCAAGATGAATTTACACTTGGTTACACAATCTACTTCTTTGAAATTGCCATTGCCATGTCAGGTTATTTAAACGGTGTTAACCCGTTTGACCAACCAGGTGTAGAAGCATACAAGAAAAACATGTTCGCTCTTCTTGGCAAACCAGGCTTTGAAGACCTTAGTGCAGAATTAAATGCTCGACTATAATTTTTTGAACTAAAAATATCCATGATATATAGCGCCTCGTTCGTTAGATAAATAATCTATTGAATGGGGGGCTTTTTGTCTTTCAAATCGAAAAATCTCCAAATTTTCTGATAATTTGTTATAATAAGAAAAACGATTTGAAGGAGATAGATGGATGACAGCACAAAAAATGTCAGCACAAGAAATAATTGCCTTTATTGGTAATGCACAAAAGAAGACACCTGTTAAAGTTACTTTTCAAGGAGAATTAGCTGGACCAGTATCTGAAGGTGTTCTAAATTTGGGAAATGTCCTATTTGGTGATTGGAAAGATGTTGAACCACTACTGGTGAACTTAACTGAGAATCAAGACTATGTTGTAGAACAAGATGGTCGTAACTCGCTGTGCCTCTATTAGATAAGCGTGCAATTAATGCTCGCATTGAACCAGGTGCTATTATTCGTGACCGAGTGACTATTGATGATAACGCTATCATTATGATGGGAGCTATTATTAACATTGGTGCAGAAATTGGTGCAGGGACAATGATTGATATGGGGGCCATTCTTGGTGGAAGAGCATCTGTTGGGAAAAATAGTCATATTGGCGCTGGCGCTGTTTTAGCTGGCGTTATTGAACCAGCCTCAGCGGAACCTGTTCGTGTTGGGGATAATGTGTTAGTTGGTGCCAATGCGGTCATCATTGAAGGCGTACAAGTAGGCAATGGCTCAGTCGTTGCTGCGGGAGCAATTGTTACCCAAAACGTCCCTGAAAATGTTGTTGTGGCAGGAGTTCCAGCTCGAATTATCAAGGAAATAGATGTTCAAACGCAACAAAAAACGGCACTTGAAGAAGCACTCCGTTTGATATAAGAAAGAGACAAACCGTATGATAGATCTGTTAGCGATACGACGACAATTACACCAAATTCCAGAAATTGGCCTTGAGGAATATAAGACACAAACATACTTGCTTCAGATTATTGACACAATTAGCAAACAAAAAGATTTTATTTCGGTCCAAACTTGGCAAACAGGCATTTTGGTCCATCTACAAGGTTATGGACCAGAAAAGACAATTGCTTGGCGGACCGATATTGATGGGCTACCCGTAAAAGAAGAGACGGGGTTGGACTTTGTTAGCCAGCATGAGGGATATATGCATGCATGTGGACACGATGTTCACATGACAGTAGCATTGGGCCTACTAGAGCAATTGTCCCTTCGCCAACCAAAACATAATATGCTCTTTATTTTTCAACTAGCTGAAGAAAATGAAGCTGGAGGTATGCTTATGTACCAAGGCGGAGCCTTTGATAGATGGATGCCAGATGCCTGCTATGCTTTGCATGTCCGACCTGATCTTAAAGTTGGTCAACTTGCTACTAATACTTCAACCTTGTTTGCCGGAACCTGTGAAGTTAAAGTAGCCTTTCTAGGTAAAGGAGGGCATGCAGCCTTTCCTCACCAGTCTAATGATGCTTTAATTGCTTCGGCCTATTTTCTGACGCAGGTTCAAACAATTGTCAGTCGAAACGTTGACCCAATCGAAGGAGCTGTAGTGACCTTTGGATCAATGCATGCTGGTACCACAAACAATATTATCTCTGAACGGGCAGATCTACATGGAACAATTCGCACTTTAACACAAGAGATGAATTTGTTAACACAAGAACGCATTAGGGCCATAGCAGAAGGCGTTGCTACTAGTTTTGGTTTAAAGGTGGAAATTACCTTAAAACAAGGTGGTTATCTGCCAGTTGAAAATAATCCTCAACTAACTAAAGAATTAATGGCTTTTTTTAACCAGCGTAAAGAAGTAGATATGATTGAATGCTTACCTGCTATGACAGGTGAGGATTTTGGTTATCTGCTCAGTAAGATTCCGGGAGTTATGTTTTGGCTAGGTGTCGATACCCCATATCCTTTACATCATGCTAAAATGAGTCCTAATGAAAAAGCTATTTCTTTTGCGGTTGAAGAGGTTGGGGCTTTTTTACATCAATTAATTATCAATTAATTTTAAGACTATCTATTTTAAAAATAGGTAGGCTTTTTACATTGTTTTTAAAAAATGACAAGTTCAATTTCTAAATTTTTGTATCAAAAAAAGGTTTGAAAGTCAGATTTCACTTTACTATAATATTTTTTAGTTTGTGAGCTCCATTTGCTGATGGGGGTCAAAAATAAAAAAGAGAGGTAATAATGGAAAAATTAAAAAACGGAATCACTTTCGTCACTTTTATAGTCTTGTGGCTACTTTTAGTCACACTTAATGTTTTTGTCTTTGGAACAAAGGGGAGCTTAGCTGTTTATGGGATTGTCTTAATGATCTATCTTTCAGTGAAAATGGGTTTGTCATTTTGGTATTGTCCATATAAAGGCCAAGCTGGCAACTATCATGTTGCAGCAATTATTCCATCTTATAACGAAGATGGAGAATCATTACTAGAAACACTAAAAAGTGTTGAGGCACAAAATTATCCGATTAGAGAAATTTTTGTCATAGACGATGGGAGTGCAGATCAATCTGGTATTAATTTGATTGAGAACTATGTTAAAGAAAATAACAAAGCTGATCAGATTATTGTGAAGCGCCTACCTGAAAATGTGGGGAAACGTCATGCGCAAGCATGGGCTTTTGAACGCTCAAAGGCGGATGTCTTTTTAACAGTTGACTCAGATAGCTATATTTACCCTAATGCTTTAGAGGAACTATTGAAAACATTTAATGATGAACAGGTTTATGCCGCAACTGGTCATTTGAATGCACGCAATAGAGATGTTAATCTACTTACAAGACTAACAGATATTCGTTATGACAACGCTTTTGGAGTTGAGCGTTCAGCTCAATCTGTTACTGGAAATATCTTAGTGTGTTCAGGTCCCTTGAGTATCTACCGTCGTCAAGTAGTTATCCCAAACATTGAACGCTATACTAATCAAACATTTTTAGGGGTTCCTGTTAGTATCGGTGATGACCGCTGTCTAACTAATTATGCGACTGATCTAGGTAAGACTGTTTACCAATCGACAGCTAAATGCGATACAGATGTGCCTCATGAATTTAAAACCTATCTGAAACAGCAAAACCGTTGGAATAAATCTTTCTTTAGAAAGTCATTGATTTCTGCTAAGAAATTACTTTCTTGTCCACTTGTTGCTGTTTGGACACTAGTTGAAGTCTCAATGTTTATGATGTTGGTTTACTCAGTTTGCAATTTGTTCATCGGAGAAGTTCAATCATTCTCATGGCTAAAACTATTAGCTTTTCTTGTCATTATCTTCATTGTGGCCCTTTGCCGAAATGTCCACTATATGATTAAGCATCCACTTGCATTTCTTTTATCACCATTTTATGGCTTCCTTCACCTTTTTGTGTTGCAACCTTTAAAACTTTATTCACTCCTAACTATTCGAAATGCCGACTGGGGAACACGTAAAAAAGAGTCTCTTACTTAATTATTCGTAGAAAGGAAAAAAGAATTGAAAATTACTGTTGCAGGTTCCGGATATGTTGGTTTATCGTTAGGTGTTCTCCTGTCACAAACCAATGACGTAACCGTAGTTGATATTGTTAAAGAAAAAGTTAATTTAATAAATCAAAGAATATCACCAATTCAAGATAAAGAGATTGAACGCTATTTAGCTCAAGAAGACTTATCTTTACAAGCAACACTTGATGGTGATTTAGCATATAGCCAAGCAGATTTAATTATTGTTGCCACACCAACAAATTATAATAGTGATATTGATTTCTTTGATACAAAACACGTAGAATCAGTTATCTCTCAAGCTCTTAAAGTCAATGATAAAGCGATTATTGCTATTAAGTCAACAATTCCAATGGGATTTATTGCATCTGTCAGAGAGCAATATCAGACAGATAGAATTATTTTTAGCCCGGAATTTTTGAGAGAATCAAAAGCTTTGCATGATAATTTGTATCCAAGCCGTATTATTGTTTCTTATGAGGATAATGATTCACAGGCGACAAAAGAAGCAGCAAAACAATTTGGTCAACTTCTTAAGGATGCAGCTTTGGCTGAAGATGTTCCCTTACTTTTTATGGGGCAGAAGAAGCTGAAGCAGTCAAGTTATTTGCAAATACTTATTTAGCTATGCGTGTTTCATACTTCAATGAATTAGATACTTACGCTGAAGCAAAATGTTTAGATGCAGAGCGAGTGATTGAAGGGCATTGTCGTGATCGACGTATAGGTGGGCACTACAATAATCCATCATTTGGTTACGGTGGCTATTGTTTACCTAAAGATACTAAGCAATTACTTGCTAATTATGAAGATACACCACAGTCTTTGATTTCGGCTATTGTTGCATCTAATCAAACACGAAAGGAATTTATTGCAAATCGCATTAAAGAATTGCTGACAGATAAGACAGACTTTACAGCAATTCCTACCGTTGGTGTTCATCGTTTGATTATGAAGAGTAATTCAGATAACTTCAGGGAAAGTGCCATTAAAGATGTGATTGATTTATTGAGTCGCTATCAAATTCGTGTACTTATCTATGAACCAATGTTAGAAGAAGAAATTGATTATGAAATTAGTACTGATTTGGATGATTTCAAAAAAGAATCGACGATTATTATTTCCAATCGTTTTGATCATTCCTTAGCTGATGTTGAGCAAAAAGTTTACACAAGAGATATTTTTGATATAGATTAATTCTAGAAAACTATTATAAGACAATACCTCCTTGATTAAAAAATCATGGAGGTAATTTCGTGACAAAAAAGGAGGCACCTATGAGGGAGGTGCCCCGGAGATTTATGAAAAGGGTAAAGAGATTATTCTTTCTACCCTACGGTTTGGGTAAACCGTTGTTTAGGATGCACTAATAATAATATAGTTAGCTTAAAATTTTCTTAATTTGAAATTTTTTGCTTTTCTTGTTCTTTCAGTCGTTTGATTAGGATAATAGTTGAAGGAATAAGAATCAAAACACTTCCTAACCATGCCGCAGGATTAGCTGCCGCGATACCTGTAAAACCAAAATAAATTAATCCTAGGATTGCTACGCCAGCTCGCATAATTAATTCCATTATACCAGCAAGTGTAGGAACAAATCCATATCCTAAACCTTGGATGAAGCTACGTAGGATAAATAGTATAGCTAAAAGCCAATAGAGGGAAGCATTAATAATGTAATAGCGTAATGCCAAATGGTAGACTTCCTGATCTGCGTTAGCGATGAACAAAGAAGAAAAGAAGTGATGACAAGTGATAAGTAGGATAGCAAAACAGATAGACCAGGTTATACAAAGAATGAGCGAACTCTTTACACCTTGCAGGATACGCTGGAATTCTTTAGCACCATAGTTTTGTGCTGTGAATGTCGAAATCGCAAGACCTAAGTTAACCATCGGAAGCATAGCCAATTGGTCAGTTTTGCTGGCAATAGCTTGCGCTGCAATAGCCTGTGTTCCTAATTTATTAAGTGTAATTTGAAGTGTAATGGCACCGATAGCAATAATACTAGCCTGAAATCCCATTGGAAATGCTAGTCGTGCGTGTGTTTTTAAATTTTCTCTATCTAGTTTTAAGTCTTTACGACTTAATTTTAAAAAAGGAATGTATTTTCGAATATAAATGATAAGGTAAAAAACAGAGAAGGCTTGTGCCCCTATTGTTGCAATACCTGCTCCAAGTACCCCCATTTTAAAGCCGAGGATGAATAGAAATTCCAGGATGATATTGAGAATGCTGGCCAAAATTAACGCAATTAAGGGCGTGCGAGAATTACCTAAACTTCGAATGGCACTTGATAGGTAGTTGAAAATAATTGTAAAAATTAATCCTGAAAACATGGCTAATAAAAATTGATAGGAATTATCAATTAAATTAGAAGGGGTTTGCATGAGATAGAGTAGAGGACTTAAGAAAAGGACAGAAATGAAGGATAATCCTAGACTGACGACAGTTGAATAAAAGAGACCATGTACAAAACTGGCTTTCACACCAGTATAATCTTGAGCACCAAAACGTTGAGAAGTAACAATGGTTAATCCAGAAGTTAACCCCATTGCAAAACCAATAACCAAAAACATTAAGCTCCCAGTGGCACCTACAGCTGCAAAGGCATTTTGACCAAGCGTATGGCCAACAATGATACTGTCTGCAAAGTTATAAGTAAGCTGAAAAAAACTACCAATAAGTAAAGGCACTGTAAAGGCCAATATGACTATAAGAGGATTTCCTTTGGTTAAATGTTGCATCTGCACTCCCTAAAAATGTTATCAATACCCTTCTATTCTAACCTTTGTCCTAGTAAAATTCAATAACAACCAAAACAGGAAAATAAAGAGTTTTATGGTAAACTAATCATATGATAAAAAAAGAATTAAGATCACAAGTTATTTCATCTATGAAAGAGATGGATAAAAAGGAAAAAAGTCAGAAAGATTTGCAATTATTGGATTTGGTTTGTCAGTCAGAGTCTTACCAGAATGCAAGAATTATTGCGACCTATCTTGCAATGCCTCACGAATTTAAAACCTCCCTATTGATAAAGCGTGCGCTTGGTGATGGTAAAAAAATTGCAATCCCAAAAACTTATGGTAAAGGGAAAATGATTTTTGTATTATATCATCCAAAAGAGTTACAAAGGACATCTTTTGGATTAATGGAGCCCATCAGTGATGTCGAACTACCAAAGGACCAAATTGATTTGATTCATGTTCCTGGTGTTGGTTTTAATGCTGAAGGGTATCGAATCGGCTATGGTGGCGGTTATTACGATCGTTATTTAAGTGATTATCAAGGTCGCACTTGTTCAACTATTTATCAGTGTCAAGTTGCTGAATTTATACCTGAATCACATGATCTTGCAGTAGAAATGGTGTATACATTATGATTTATGATTTACGAAAAAAACCAGCAACTCTTTTTCTGCTCATTTTGATGACAATTGTCTTTTTAGCAATGCAAGTTTACTACGGGCAAGAGGCTAAATCGGTTCAAGCTATTTACCAATTTGGTGGCATGTACGGTTTAGCTATTAAAGTTCTACCTTCACAATTATGGCGAGTAGTAAGTGCCATATTTGTTCATATCGGTTGGGAGCATTTTTTGCTCAATGGTCTTACCTTGGTATTTGTCGGGCAATTAGCAGAAAAACTGTGGGGATCCTTGAATTACCTTCTTTTATATCTATTATCGGGCATAATGGGCAATCTCTTTGTTTTGGCCTTTACACCAACAACAGTGGCTGCGGGAGCATCAACTTCCTTATTTGGTTTATTCGCTGCTATTACCATTCTTGGTTATTATAGTCAAAATGTATCATTGAAAACCTTATCTAAGTCTTACCAATCTTTAATTGTCATCAACTTAATTATGAATATTTTCATGCCAAATGTTAGTATAGCAGGACATATTGGAGGAATAGTTGGAGGCTTATTAGGTGCGGTTTTTCTTAATAACAAGGGGCCAGAAGGCAGTTTTAGATTGTCTTTGCGACTTCTGACACTAATTCTTTTTAGTTTAATAAGCTTTGCTATTTTAGCTTACACTTATTTACACTAAAAAAGAAGTGATAAGAGAGCACGCTTTTGGACAGATAACGGGTTTAAACAATAAAAAAGTGAAGACAGTTGCAAATGCCTTCACACAAAAGAGGATGAGATCCTCTTTTTTTTTTATTTTTCGTTAGCTTTACTTTCCAAGTTTTTTCCTAATTGGATAATGTAGTTACTTAAATCATCTTTAACTTGTGGGTGTTTTAAAGCATAGTCAATTGAAGTCTTCATGAAACCAAATTTATCACCAACATCATAACGATTGCCAGTAAATTCACGAGCAAAGACACGCTGTGTTTTATTCAAGGTGTCAATGGCATCGGTCAGTTGGATTTCATTTCCTGCACCTGGGGTCTGCTTTTCTAAAATATTGAAAATTTCAGGAGTTAGCAGATAACGTCCAATAATTGCTAAATCACTAGGAGCATCTTCAGGTTTTGGCTTTTCTACAAAAGTGGAAACGCTGTATAAGCCCTCATTAGCTAGACCGTGCGGAGCAATTACCCCATAAGAAGAAACATCTTCGTGAGGAACTTTCATAACAGCAATTGTTGACGCGTGTGTTGTTTCAAAATCGTTCATTAATTGTTTTGTTAAGGGAATAGCAGAGCTATCAGTAATGTCCATTAAATCATCACCAAGCATGACAACAAAAGGTTCATTTCCAACAAATGCTTTCGCTTGTAAAACAGCATCGCCAAGGCCTCTTGGATGGCTTTGTCTAATAAAATGCAAATTAATAGATGTCGTCTCATCAACTAGTTTGAGTAGTTCTATTTTACCTTTTTCTTTAAGGTTATACTCTAATTCAAAATTAGAATCGAAGTGGTCTTCAATAGAGCGTTTTGATTTACCAGTTACAATCAAAATTTCTTCAATCCCTGATTTCAAGGCTTCTTCCACGATGAATTGAATTGTTGGCTTATCAACAATTGGCAACATTTCCTTAGCCAAAGCTTTCGTTGCTGGCAAAAAACGAGTACCAAGTCCTGCGGCAGGAATAATTGCTTTTCTTACTTTAATCATTTATACCTCCAGTATTACTTCTTAATGCCATTCATTTTCTGAACGGAATTCATTTGACATCATTTCAAGGATGCTGGATTTGACATCGGCTCCTTCGTAAATAACACGATAAATTGCACTTGTAATTGGCATATAAACTCCTAATTCTTGAGCTAATTCATAAGCCACTTTTGTTGTCGAGATACCTTCAATAACCATACCCATATTACGTTCAATATCTTCTAATTTTTCACCGCGACCTAAGGCATCCCCAGCACGCCAGTTTCGAGAGTGCATAGAGGTACCAGTGACAATTAAATCACCAACACCAGATAAGCCACTATATGTCAGTGGGTTGGCACCAAGTTTGACCCCTAGACGCGTGATTTCTGCTAAACCACGGGTAATAACCGCTGCTTTGGCATTATCCCCGTAACCTAATCCATGGAGGGCTCCCGCACCTACGGCAATGATATTTTTTAGGGCACCTGCTGTTTCAACACCAACGACATCACTGTTTGTATATAGTCGGAAATAATGATTGCTAAATAAGCTTTGAACATACTTAGCAGCATCTAAATCTCTTGAAGCGGCAGTGATTAATGTGATATCACGAACAATTGTTTCCTCAGCATGGCTTGGTCCAGAAACAACGACAATATCACTACGTAAGTTTTCTGGTATTTCTTCTGAAATAATTGTTGATAATCTTTCATGACTACCAGGTTCCAATCCTTTAGACGCATGCATAATGGTGACTTTATGGTCAAGTACTTGAGCGACCTGCTTAGCAACTAGGCGAGTCACTTTTGTTGGGACAACAAAGAGAATGGCATCTGTATCTTTTAAGGCTTCTTTTAAGTCAGTAGTCGCAGTAATGCGTTCATCCAAAACAATATCTTTGAAGTAGCGTGTGTTTGTATGTTTTGTGTTGATTTCAGTGATTTGTTGCTCAGAGTCCCCCCAAAGGATGACTTGGTGATCATTATCAATTAATACTTGTGACAATGCAGTCCCCCAAGAACCAGGACCTAAAATTGCAACTTTTTGTTTTTTCATTCTATTTCTCCTCATAATTTAGAGTTAATCACTTAATTATAACATAGCTGCCTATATTCCTCTAATAGAAAAGGCATAGAACGTGGGAAATGTGAAATCATTTCAATGAAGGAAAGTTCTAAAATGAAGTTAGCCACTTAAGTGTATAAAAAAACATCTCAAAGAGATATAATTGTAATCTACGACAACCACAATTAGAAGGACTCTGAGATGCAAGACTATTATACACCAAAAGGAAAACAATTAACACTAGCCGAGCGTCAAATGATTGAACGTTGGCTTAAAGAAGGAAAATCCAATCGCGAAATGGCGAGAAGATTAGCTAAAGCTCCTCAAACCATTAACAATGAAGTCAAGCATGGGCAAGTTAGGCAGCTAATCCGTAAGGGAAAGTATGAGCTAGTTTACTCAGCTAACTTTGCACAAAACATCTATGACAATAACCGTAAACGCTCTG
>NZ_JRQN01000012.1 GCF_000785785.1 Streptococcus uberis | reverse complement strand
TCACCATCATTTCAGGCGAAAGCTTCTGGTTCATATAATGCAAAATTTTTTCTTTTATTTCTTTAGTCAAATAGACTTGCTTAACTGAACGTTTGCGATTTTCCTGATAAACCTTCTGAGCAAAGTCAGCTGAATAGACCAATTCAAACTTCCCTTTTCGAACCTGTTGCCTTACAAGTCCACGCTCAATTTCATTATTGATGGTTTGGTGGGCTTTACCAAGCAAGCGGGCTACTTCACGATGTGATTTTTCCTCATCAATTACCCAACGTTGTATATTTCTACGATCAGTTAGTGTTAACTGTTTACCTTTTGGTGTATAATAGTTTTGCATCTCAGAGACCTTCCAATTGTTGTTGTGGTAGATTACAATTATATCTCTCTGAGATGTTTTTTTGATACCCTTTAAGTGGCTAACTTCATTTTAGAACTTTCATATATACCAAAAATACAAACTATTCCATCTATTTTGTCAACTATACTTGACAAAACGCTATTTTAATGACTTCAAAAAAAGATTGATGATTTCTCATCAATCTTTTTGGCAATTTTACCGTTCAAACTGTCCTATGCTAAAGATTGCTAAGGTATCTGGGCCAACGTGAGCTGCAATCACTGGTCCGATTGGCATCAGTAAGACTTCAGAAACGCTTCCTTCTTCCAAGATAATAGCTTTTAGCTCCTCAGCTTGCTGGCTGTCGCCCGTGTAGGAGATGACCAGTGGTTCATTGGCCACCTCGGCTAAAGATAAGGTCAACAACTCCCTAATAGCTTTCTTTCGACCACGTACCTTGCTGATTGGCATCAAAGCCCCTTCTGCACCGATACTTAAAATCGGTTTGATAGAGGCTAAGCTTCCTAGAATTGCAGAGCTTTTAGAGAGGCGTCCGCCTCGCATGAGGTGGTAAAGGTCATCCACTAGGAAATAAGAAGTGATACGTGGTGCTAGTGCTTCAATCATCGCCTTTGTTTCTTGCAAGCTAGTGCCACTCTTACGGGCTTCTACTGCCTTGAGGACCAAGAGTGCTTCGCCGCCCGCGGCAGCTAAGGTATCAATTATTTCAATTACCGCTTCAGGGTAATCTTCCAAAATCATATCACGCGCCATCACTGCACTTTGGTAGGTTCCTGATAAAACTGATGAAAAAGCTACATAGAGAACTGGCTCCTTAAGCTTTGCTTTTTCTCTAAAGTAAGCTTCAAAGGTTCCGACATTAATCTGGCTTGTTTTAGGTTTGGCTCCTTTTTTCATTTCCTCAAGGAGTTGATTTGAGTCCAGTGCATCCTGACCGACTGTTTGGTAAGTTTGGTCATTGAGCTCAACGGTTAAGCCTAAGATAGCTATTTGGTGAGCTGCAACCCAGTCTTGATTAAGATCTGAGGTTGAATCAGTTAGTATGGTGAAAGTCATCCGGTTCCCCTTAAAATTAATTTGATTTTCAAAGCATTGTTGCATTATTTTACCAAAAATGGTTTTGCTTGACAAGACAAATCACATGATAATTGCCTATCCTAAAAAAGAAGACACAAACTCTGGTCTTCTTACTCTTATAAATCTTCTAATAATTGTTGTAGCTTGTCCATTTGCTTGGGGTTCCAAGGGCCAAGTCTTGGTTTCTTGAGATCAATACTCTGAGACATTTTATCTAGATTTGATTTGACCGTGTTAACACGGCGCTCGAGTTCTCTAGCTGGCACTCTTAGGGCACCTTGAGAGAAAATGGTCCACTGTTCATTGAGGTCACTGGTTGCTACTTCAACCAAATTTCGAACGGTATTGAGGTCTGCCGCGGTGCGTTCAATGTAACTATCAGCTGTTTCATCTTCTTCTGTAAAAACAACTGAAATCATATATTGGTCATAGCGTTGTCGGACACCGGGTACGAACTGGGCGTCAAAAACACAGACAATCTCAATTTTCTCAAAATGGGCATAGTTGTTCAATTTATTTAACAAAATTGTCCGTGCTTGGTCTAATTGATTGGTTTTAAAGAGTTGTTTGGTCTCTTGCCAAAAAGCAATCATATTATAGCCATCGACCAACATGATTTTTCGTTTCATAGGCTAATCCTACAATTTATTTCTGTAGACTTCGTACATGAGGACAGCTGCAGCGACACCGGCATTGAGACTCTGTACATGTCCATCCATTGGAATGGTAATCATTTCATCTACTTGTTTTTTGATATTGTGAGAAACACCTTTACCTTCACTGCCAATAATCAAGACTAATTTTCCTGAGGTATTCCATTTGTGTGATGGAGTGCCATCCATATCTGTTCCAAAAATCCAATAGCCACGTTCTTTCAACTTATCAAGGGTTTGACTAAGATTGGTTACACGGGCAATCGGCATATACTGAATGGCACCTGTTGAGGTTTTGGCAACCACTGGTGTCACACCTACAGCACGGTGCTTAGGAATGATCACACCAGCAACTTTTGTGGCATCAGCTGTCCGCAAAATCGAGCCAAAATTGTGGGGGTCTGTAATCCCATCCAAAATCAGGATCAGTGGATTATCCTCTGCGTCAGCTTTGGTGATAATCTGGTCTAATTCTGCGTAAGCATATTCTGCCACACGTAAAACAAAGCCCTGATGAACAGCGCCGTCCGTCATATCAGACAAGCTTTTCTTTGGTGTCCAAGAGATTGACACTTTTTTCTCAGTTGCTAAGGCCTTAATCTTATCAACGTTTTTGCCACGTAAATCATCTTGGATGTAGAGTTTGTTTCCTGTGTTTGCTGTTAGGCTTTCAACTACGGCATGTACGCCATAGACCATATCGTTGCTTTCTTCTATTAATTGGTTATTTTTCATAGTTTCATTATAACATGAATGCAGCCGATTGGCGTTTTGACTTCCCTTTTTCTAGAAAAAAAGACCGGCCAATTTTTAACCAGTCCGTATTACTTAAGGCAAGTTAGACAAGGGGGTAACTAAAGGGAGCTGTCTCAATAACTTCTTTTCCTTTGTCATCGGAAACAGTGACCTGAATAGTGTAATTTCCCTCTTTGCTCCCCATTAAATCAAACCAAGCTGTCATCCCCTTTTGACCAGAGGCAAGAGTATAATCGATGGAACTTACAATTTGCTTATTAGCATCCAAAAGATTGATTTTAGCCTGTCCTCCTTTTTGAAAAGCCGTCCCAAGAGTAATTTGGATATCCATAATGGATGTTTTGTCACGGTAAGCATTAGTAACCATGACCTGATGAGCTGTTACTGGATTTTGGCTCGTCACAGCTGATTGTTGAGTTTCTGCAGAAACCAAAGGATTACTAGAAAATACTAATAAACCCATGCTAGCAAGCAAAGGCACACTATAAATTGCCATTTTTCTCATTTTATCCATATCGATTACTCCGTTTTCCTTAATGATTATCTCCTATTATAAAACTTTTCACCAATAAATCAATTATTTACAGTTTTTATAAAAATTGACCAAACAAAAAAAGAGAAAGGATTTTTCTCTTTTAATGACTTTCTACATAATTAATACACCAGCTAATTAATTCCTCAAGGCGTTCAGTTTGTGCCGTCATATCCAAATAGCCCATCAAGGCTTCAAAACCAGTTGACATGCGATAGGTTATGATATCAGCATTTTTAGCTTTGGTATGACTATTGGTATTGCGACCACGTTTATAGATTTCTTCTTCTTTTTGAGTCAATAGCTGCGCTTCCAAGAGAGCTGTAATCAGCATGGCTTGGGCACTAGCAGATACATAGCGAGTTGACTTGTGGTGCAACTGACTAGGTTTGGTTTGTCCTGAAAAAATCAAGTGCCGGCGGATATAATAAGAATAAACTGCGTCCCCTTCAAAAGCCAAAGCTATCCCATTAATCAAGTTGACATCGAGATTAGTCACGCGTCCACCTCACACCTTCTTTAGTATCTAACAATTTGATACCTTGTGCTGCCAATTGGTCACGAATGGCATCAGCTTTCGCAAAATCACGACTAGCACGCGCAGCCTGTCTATCGGCAATCAATGCTTCAATATCAGCATCAAGCACTTCTTCTTGGAAAACAATGCCAAAGACATCTAACATGCGCTCAAAAGCCGCCTTAACAGCACTTGTGTAATGACCTGAATTAATCCATTTGGCAAAGTCAAAGACTACAGTAATCCCATTAGCTGCGTTGAAGTCATCATCCATAGCATCTGTAAAGGCTGTGACGTAGCTTTGCAATTCTTCTACTGAAGCATCTTCTGTTAATGGTTGACCATGGGTGTTTTTTAAGTACTTCAGGTTAACTTCCGCATCATGGATGGCTTTTTCTGTGAAATTAATGGGCTTACGGTACTGTTGCGTTGCCAAGAAGAATCGCACGATTTGTCCATCTACTGTTTGAAGCATGTCGTGAACTGTCACAAAGTTCCCCAAAGATTTGGACATTTTTTCATTGTCGACATTAACAAAGCCATTATGCATCCAATAATTAGCAAAGGTGTGGCCGGTTTTAGCTTCAGACTGAGCAATTTCATTCGTGTGGTGAGGGAATTCTAAGTCAGCACCACCACCATGAATGTCGATGGTATCACCAAGAATTTCAGTCGCCATGACTGAGCATTCAATGTGCCAACCAGGTCGTCCTGATCCCCATGGACTGTCCCATGAGATTTCACCAGCTTTGGCCGATTTCCAAAGGGCAAAGTCCAATGGATTTTCCTTCAAATCAGTTTCCGCATCTGTTCGACCAGAGGCTCCAATTTCAAGATCCTCAAGGGTCTTATTAGCCAATTTACCATAGTTACTTGACTTGTCGACACGGAAGTAGACATCACCAGCAGACTGATAGGCAAAGCCCTTGTCAATTAAAGCAACCACAAACGCGATAATCTGATCCATATAGTTCATCACTCGTGGATTATGAGTCGCTGGCTTGATACCAAGTTGTTTGGTATCTTCCATAAATGCTGCAATAAATTTATCTGCTAATTCTTTTGGTGTCATATCAGCCTTTGCGGCTGCATCAATAATTTTATCATCGACATCAGTAAAATTGGAGACATAATTAACTTGGTAACCACTATATTCAAAATAACGACGAATGGTATCAAAGGCTACAGCTGAGCGCGCATTACCAATATGAATATAGTTGTAAACCGTTGGACCGCAAACATAAATAGTAACTTCTCCATCTTTTAGTGGGATAAAGTCACGCAGACTACGGGTCATGGTATCGTAAATTTTAATCATACACTGTCACTCGCTTTTTTATCAATTAGACTTATTATACCACAAAGAAGCTGTACTCCGAGAGATGAAAGAAATATAATTTGTGAAAAATAAATGGTGTCATTCACTTACTTGAGCTATTGCACTAAAATGTTACTATCTTGGGAATAATCCTTGACTTTCATTCTAATTTTGTATATAACATCATTATGAAGACTAAAGTTACTATCAAGGATATTGCACGAGAAGCCGGTGTATCTGTTGCCACTGTTTCTTATGTTTTAAATAATAGACAAGATCAAAAAATAAGCGATGAAACACGAGATAAAGTACTTCATATCAGTAACCTCCTCAATTACACCCCCAATCAAGCTGCTCGCTCCCTTGTGATGCGTCAATCCAATAGTATCGTACTATATTATAAGCAAAGTCATTCTATTTTGGTACAAGCAGAGCAAATGCATATTATTAATACTCTCTCAAGTTTCCTACACCAAAACAATTATCAATTGGTTTGTTTATCAGATAAGATGATTGAACAATTTGATTGGGCTGATGTCATTTTAACATTCGATATCAGTAACGAAAGTTTTTATAAAATCGGTCAACTAAATTTTAAACCATTGATTGCACTAAACGCACTCATTAATGATCCCTTATTTTTCCAAATTAATACAAACTATTTAGAAGCTAAGAAAAAAGCCGAGGCTTTTTTCAATCAAACAGCCTACCATGTAATCAGTCTTCCCGTTAATAACAAGCATTTACGCGAGCGACTAGTCGAGATCTTTCCCAATATCATTTTTTGCGATATTGCCAATGATCTTAATGCCTATAAAGACAAGCCAATCCTTATCCTCAATAATTCCCTAGATCAGTTTTTTAATGACCACCCCAATAAGTACTATCTTGATTCTCTTGACTTTGCAAAATGTGATCTACTCCTTCAAGCCATCAAATGGGCTAAAAATCGTAAACTCGATAAAAATCATAACCTCCTCATCTAAAAGATACCACAAAAAAATCAATTGCTCTTAATTAGTCAATTGATTTTTTTACTCTTGCAATAAATATTGCTTATAACATTTTGAACAATTGTTCGAATCACATCATTATTTATTATTCGACAGTTATCATTTTTATAGTCTTATATTTGATCAGCAATGGTTGGATAAGCTCTAATATGTTGATACATCAACTGCCTCAACCCTCCACAAGTTTGCGGAGGAATGCTAGCAAAATCAAATAGCCACAAAATCACTGTTTTTTCGTCCTACTCTTTTTACTCATCAAAAATTTATGATAGCTCATCTCTAAAGCGTGTTTTAGAAAAAACCCAAGTAAGCATCAATAACGTTCCAAATGCTTGACAATTCATTAGCAAAACAGGATTATGAACAAAAATACTTAACAAAGTTGCTAGTAGAGTTGGTAAAGCATAACAGTTCACCATCACTCCAAAACTTTCTGAAGTACTTCTTATTGAAAATAAGTTAGACTTTTTAGTAAGTGTTAAAAATAACGTCCCTAATCCAATAATGACCAAATTTCCCGAAGTAATGACCAAACCAAATACCAACAAAAGGTAGGATAGTAAACTCGATTTATTCCCTAAAAACCACTGTTGATTAACAAATTCTCTGACACTCTCTCTATCCTTAAGGCTTTCTAAAGAGAATTTCTTGCCCTTTACAGGGGAAGATAATACTTTGTCTCCGTGAGTAACAAAGTACCATGTATCTCTTGTTAGAATAATATGGTTTAATTTACTTCGTTTTAATTGACGACGTTGCTCTATTGTTGGCAAAACAGCAATAGCAACCTTCCCATCTCTAATAACTATCGATTTACCAGAGTAAGTGTTATCATCAATAGTTCCTTGTCTCAAGGAAACTGAAGTTTTTTGAGTAATCGGAGATAAACTCTCTTTGACAATCAACTCCAACGGGTAAGTTTTTAAATTAGCATAATGAATAGTAACCGGAACCATAATTAATGAATTTAGGAAAATAGTAAGAAATAGGTTTTGCCACCACTTAAAACGATTGCGGTTAGCAAAAATTGATTTAGGAGTAAAGCAATTTTGAAGGTATTCAATAAGCATTGGTTTTCGAAAATTCATTAATTAGACTCCTTGTTAGTCTATCCTTTTGTTCCTCCGTTTGTTAATCCAGAAACAAAGTTCTTCTGCAAGAAGAAAAAGAGTAGTGAAATTGGGATAGCAATAAGAATAGCACCTGCCGCAAACAAAGTTACTTTAGGATTTCTCGCATCATTAGTAATAAATGACTGTAAACCGACAGCAACCGTATAGTTTTCCTGTGTACGCAACAAAAATTTGGCAAGCATGAAATCACCAAACGGTCCCATAAATGCCCACAAAGCTTGAACTGCTATCATTGGTCGTACAAGTGGAAGAACAATTTTAGAGAACCTTACAAGATGGCCTGCACCATCTAGGCGCGCAGACTCATCTAAATCATACGGAACCGTATCAAAATAGCCCTTCATCAGCCAAGTATTCATAGGAACTCCTCCACCAACATAAATCAGAATTAAAAACCAATAATGATTTAATGCATTGAATAACCAAGCCATAACAAAGTATGCTGTTAGCGCAGCCATGGTAGGAACCATTTGAACAACCAAGAAAAAAGGCAAACTACTGCGTCGTCCTAGAAAATTATAGCGACTATATGCATATCCTGTCAAGGTAACAACTGTCACTTGAATCAACATAGTGAAAAAGGCAACCACTAATGTATTCCAATACCAATGAAAATATAATGTGTCATTAAATAACGTTTTAAAATTAGCTAAAGTCCACGACTCATTAAATGTCAAACTAAAAGCAGTTGCATTTCCAGGCCTGAATGCCGAGCTAACGGTAACCAATATAGGGAAAAGTATAACAACGGATAACGATAGCAGATAAAAATAAGTCATTATTTGCAATACGAAACGTTTTCGTTTTATAGATCCGCTTCTAAAAAGTTGCCTCATTGCCTATCCTCCATATCAAATACCTTAAATTTATTAAAAGTCACTAATGAAACTGAAATTACAATCAATGAAATAATCAAAGTAACCGCTGAAGCCAGTGAAAATTGTGGTGAAGTTTGCGTGGTCAATTTGTAAATCCATGAAATTAATATATCTGTTGTTCCAGCTCCACCGCCAACAGATCCCGGCCCTCCATTGTTAAAGAGATAAATAATGGAAAAGTTATTAAAGTTAAAGGTATATTGTGAAATTAAGGTTGGTGCGGCTACTGCAAAAATCATTGGTAAAGTAACATGACGGAACTTCTGTAAAGTAGTCGCTCCATCAACAGTCGCAGCCTCATATAAATCTGACGGTATCGATTGTAAAATCCCTGATACAAGAATATAAATATAAGGAAATCCCAACCACCCCTGAACCATAATAACTGCAACTTTTGTCCAGAACGGATCAGTTTTCCACGGAATAAGGCCAAATTCAAAAAAGGGAAAGAGTTTCTCAATAAATGGTAAAACCTGAACGTTCATCGCTCCGATAGAGTCGTTAAAAAAGTTGCCAAAACTCATAATTGAAATAAAAGCAGGTACAGCCCAAGGCAATAAGAAAATAACTCCAAATAGACGTTTACCTTTAATAAATGGTTGATTAGCTATGACTGCTGTGGTAATCCCAAGGATAATCTGTAAACTAGTGGCTAATAGTGTCCAAATAATTGTCCATGATAATACAGATGAAAACGCAACCTTAAAAGTACTCAATTCTAAAATATTAAGAAAGTTTTTCCACCCCACCCAATCTAAAAGCCGATACGGAGGAATATGCCTAAAATCATAATTTGTAAAAGCAATTAATAAAGTGACTAGTACAGGAAAAACAATTGTAAAAGCCATAACCAAATAAGCAGGCACAATGAGTAAATAAGGGAAGCCTTTTTCGTAAGCAATCTTAACTAAATCTTCTATACTTTTACGAACAACCTTCCCTTTATTGAATTCTTGAGCAACAATTCTAGCATCTCTCATTGCAATTAAATGGAAAAGAGCAAATATTGCAAATACTATTAATTGCATCGCTCCCTTAATGAGTAGAAATAAGGAATGATCGATCATTGGTCTACTACCCAAGCTAACCAATCCAACTAAAGCTGGAAGTCCAAAGGCAAAAATTTCACAGACTTCAATAAAAAATATACCTAGCAAGATCAAACCTTTAGCTGTTTGCCGATTATAAAATTGACCTAATCCTGGGATAATTGATAACCACATTGCTATATTAGGATTTCGTCCCTTCTCTTTATCTATAGATTTCACTTTCAACTCCTCTTCCCATAAATAATTATGTAATCCTAACTAATAACAACTGGCCAACTATCTAAAATTTATTTTTTGACTGCAATCGTTTCTGCCTTATCTCCAGTATGAATAATATAGTCTTCAGGACTCGTCCATAATACATTACCATTTTTGTCTTTTTTTACAAGTTTTAATTTTATATCCGTATGACTAGGTAAATTAACATCAAAGAACCAGTTAGGATAATTAGCAACTGACTTAGTGTTATTGAACAATGGTCCAACTGCATTTCTATGATCATTTCCACCTAATTCAAACACATCTCCTAAAAGATACAATTGTTCGCCGTGATCTGTTTTGAAATTGTTTACCATTAAACGAACAGGAATCTGTTTGCCTGTAAGTACCTCAAAAGCTTCGTATGCATTACTATTTTGATAATCAGCAGCAATCACTGAAATATTATAATAACCAGCAGTTACTAATGGTATTTTAATAGTTATCATTGTATCCGACCAGGACAACACTTCCGCATCTACGTTACCAAATTTAACAGTTCCATTGCTATCTCCAAAACCTTGACCAACTAAGGTCAGTTTATTTCCTGCAATCCCCATTGAGGGATCAACATCTCCTAATAGTGGAGCTTTGCTCACTTTTGTTGAAGTCCAAACGGATACACCACCAGGTTGCAAGGTAAATGTTTTTACAGTTCCATTAGATGAAACAGAAATATCATTTCCTTTCATCATCTGCTCTAATTGATCAGCATAATCTCCCGCACCCAGTGTAGTCTTAACATTTTCAATTGTAAAACTGCTCGTTTTACTTCTATTAATTGCTACCAAGACAACATTATCACCAAATTTTCTTTCAAAGACTAAGACATCATTATTAATCCACCGCTGTTCGGTTGTGCCATAAGCTAAGGCAAGGTTTTCTTTTCTTAGAGGGGCTAATTTTGAAATAATTTGATAGGCTTCTGAGTCCTTATTAAAATCAGGCATATCTCCACGATTTTCTGGATCTTTGTTCCCTCTTGCATACTGTTCTGAGCCGTAATAAATATTTGGAACACCTCTTGAGGTCAATAGCAAAGCATAAGCTTGATTAATAGCAGATTTATCGTTTGATACTATTGATGCAAACCGTTCCATATCATGATTATCAATAAACGTTACTTGATCAGTCACCTCATTGGTAACCTTATCTCTGTTTTCAAGAACTTTGTAAAAATCGCTCATTGTGAATGTTGCAGATTTCGTATATAAATTTCTAACAGCATTAGCAAATCGGAAATCCAAAAGCCCCATTCCACTATTATTCGCAAAAGTTGTCATATCAAATTCATCATCTGTATGTCCTGAAAACCACTCACCAAATGTAAAAATATTATGTTTTTCATAAATATGACTTAACCAATTCTTTTGCCAACCTTGAGACATATGTTTAACAGCATCGACACGAATTCCATCAATACCCATATCTAACCATTTATCAATAGCTTCCTTCATATAACTATCAACTGTTGGATTGATATTATTAAGATCTGCTAAGCCATACAATGAATGATAAATGGAGTTTTCATAAGTAGTAAAATCCGTCCAGGATTCATGATTAAAAATCTTTTGACTATCTTTCGTAAATGAGCCAACTAATTCTCCATCCTTATACAAAGCACCATCCTCAGGAAATACCATACCTTCTTTTTCAGCTGTCGAAGTATGGTTGGGCGCAAAATCAATAACCACCTTAATATTGTGATCATGGGCTACTTTTATTAACTGTATAAACTCTGCTTCTGTCCCAAAATGTTTATTGGTTCTAAAGAAATCTTTGCCCCAATAACCATGATAAGCTGCACTTTCATTTGATGGATCAATCCTATCACTATTTTCAACAGGTGAAGAAATCCAAATAGCTGATACTCCCATTCCTGTAAGATAACCATCTTGAATTTTTTTAATAATCCCCTGCCAGTCACCACCATGATACTTTTTAGGATCATGTTTATCAAAAACTTCAGATATCACATTATTTGTAACATCACCATCATGAAAACGATCGGTAACGATTTGATAAACCGTATCAGTTGAAAAATCTGCCTTATTTGTAACAAGAGTATTTTCTGTAGCTAATACTGTTGTTGCTCCGCAAATAATTGTCAATATAAGAGCGCATGTAGTTAACCATCTACAAAGTTTTAGATTAAGTTTGCTCATCACTCACTCCTTTACTATAGGTTAGTATTCAACAACTACATAACCATTTGGCAATAATTGGTAGTGTTTACAATCAACTTTATTTCCTACCAAGATTTGTCCTCTATCTTTAATATTAATAGCATCTTGACCATTATTAATATATAAAACAACTGACCTATCGTTTAAGACTCTCTTGATTATTAAACAGTCAGCAAGAGTATCAAAAATAATCCTACCTTCTTGGATAATCTCTAGACGACGAAGCCCGATAATCTGTTTGACACTTTCTAAGAATTGATCATCTCTCTTTGCCTCATTCCAATCGAATCCTCGTCTAGAATCTGGATCGTACCCGCCAGTCATAGCCAACTCAGTTCCATAATAAATACAAGGAATGCCTACAAAGACAAACTGTAAAGCTAAGGCTGCTAATAATTTGTCCTTATTTTGATTCACTTGCGTAAAAAAACGGTGGGTATCATGCGAATCTAATAAATTTAAATTCATAGCATTCACTTGCCAAGTATTTCTCATCACAATATGACTTAATTTTTCTGCAAAACGCTTTGAGTCAACTGTTTCATAGGCAAAATAATCTAGACATGCCTTTGTAAAGGCATAGTTCATTATGCCATCATATTGATCCCCTTTTAAATAGGGCCATGCATCGTGCCAGTTTTCTCCTATCAAGATGACATCTGATTTAACAGCTTTAATAGCTTTGCGGAAACGACGCCAGAAATCATGAGAAATTTCATCTGAAACATCCAGTCTCCAACCATCAATATCAAACTCAGTAACCCAATATTTTCCAATTTGAATCAAATAATCCTGAACTGCTGGCTGCGAGGTATTCCACTTAGGCATATTACTACAATCAGCAAAGGTTTCATAATTTTTCAAATCTATCGTCGGAAAATCATCATAAATGATAAACCAATCATAATAAATTGAATCTTTCCCATTTTTTATAACATCTTGAAATTCATCCGATGTACTACTTGCATGGTTAAATACTGCATCTAGAATAACCTTAATTCCCTTTTGATGAGCTTGCTTGATTAAATTGTGTAGGTCAAACTTATCTCCAAAATGTGGATCAATCGCATAATAATCGCTAATATCATATTTATGGTTACTTGCAGATTTAAAAATCGGAGTAAGGTAAATTACATTGATACCTAGATTATCAAGATAATCTAATTTTTCTGAAATACCTTTCAAATCTCCACCAGCAAAACTTTCTGGGGTAGGCTTATCCAACCAATTCATATTGATATAAGAGTCATCTTTTCTAAAATCCCCACGATTAAAACGATCGACAAATATTTGATAAAAAACTGCTGTCTTCGTC
The DNA here is from genome assembly GCF_000785785.1 of Streptococcus uberis. Lineage (GTDB taxonomy): Bacteria > Bacillota > Bacilli > Lactobacillales > Streptococcaceae > Streptococcus > Streptococcus uberis_A. Next base: position 59,801 of record NZ_JRQN01000012.1, on the reverse strand, counting down.
CAGGGTATAATATGATGGATATCAGCGGCATTGATATATGGCATCTGGAAAAAGTTATAAAAACCATGAGTAAAATCATAAGTTTCTGTAAGTCCATCTTCACTAAAATAGTAGATCTTCCCACATTCTTCAATTTTAAAAATGTAAGCAAGGCGAACATCTTCAAGCTTTAATTTAGTCTCATAATAGGCATGTGTATGATCAATAAATGCCAATGACATTTCTGTCTCTTCTTGGTATTCATGATAATGAAATTTTGGCCCATAAACCAATGTTACGCTAATATTCGTATCTTCCTTAGCTACACGTAATCGGATGACAAGTTCCTTTTCAGATATTGCAAAACAATACCTCGAATCAGTAACATGTAGCATTCCAGCACTATTCATTCTTTCCTCCACTATTTGACAACTTAAATGACTTTTGACTGTTGTCCTTCCATTACTTACAAAAAAATTCTATTAATTAACTTAAAATTACAAGACAAGTACGTCAAGATTCTATTATAAAATTTGTCAGTCTTGATACTTTTGTCGAATCGCTTCTTTAATTTCATTGGTCGCTTGTTTTACTGCTTTATTAGGCTCTTGTTTTCCAGAAGCAACATTAAAGAACAAATTAGCTCCTGGATTCCATACCTCAGCCATTTCTGGAATATTAGGCATAGGTTGAGCACTACTAAATTGACTTATAACTGCTTTTGTTAGATCATTACCTTGACTTAAAACCTGTTCTCTTGCTTTTAAGTTAGCAGGAATCTCTTGAGTCTTATCATAAAAAAGTTTCTGGTTTGTTTCATTTGTCACATAATCAAGGAATTTTTGTGCATTTGACTTCGATTTAGAATAGTTAGAAATAACCCATGCTTTTCCACCAGCAAATGGTTGGTATTTCTTCCCATTAGGTAACGTCGGGATAGCTGTTACACCAAAATTAATCCCAGAAGCTTTGAAGGAGCTTGCAGCCCACGGCCCATCAATGATGACACCTGCTTTTTTAGAAGCAAATTGTTCTGTTATAAAATCTCCAGCTTTTTTGGAATCTTGCATCCCTTGTGGCCATACATTATACCAACTTTTTGCATAAGTTAGTGCCTTGACTACACCATCATTTCCAATTCCTAAGTCACTAGCTTTTGTCCCGTTGTCACCAAATACATAGCCTCCATAACCAGCTATTAAACCATAACCATAATAAAAATCAGTCCATTTAGCTAAAAATCCAACTGATTTTCCCGGTTCAGAAGGAAATGAAAATTTAGTGTCTTTTTGTAACTCCTCAAGTTCCGAAAAAGTTTTAGGAGGATTAGAAACTAAATCCTTATTATAATAGGCAACAAGTGTCTCAATAACATTTGGCGCACCATATGTTTTACCCTTAATTGTTACGAGATTTTTTACTGTACTATCATAGTCCTTACTATTTCCTAGTTTAACTTCAGCAATCTGCCCTTCAGTTCCTAGCCCACCAACACGATCATATGGTGCCAAAAATACGTCAGGTGAAGCACCAGTTGGCCCATCGGTTGATAATTTATCAAGTGTATCAATCATGCCTTCTTTTTTTACAGTAATTGAAACATTATTTTTCTTTTCAAAATTTGCTTTAATACTGTTAATGTAGTCGGCATAATTCTCATCAACAGAAACAGTTAGCTTGTTGCCCCCATCTTGCTTAGCCGATTTTGAACTATCACTGCAAGCTGATAAAATTCCCAACGAAGCTAAAGCTACCGTTCCACAAACAGATAATCTTTTAAAACGCCATGTCATTGTAGTATCCTCCTTAAAATAGTCACCAGAACCTTTCTGTGGCTTAGTAACTTCCTAAAATTCTAAATAAAGGTTAATCATATTGAAAAATCGATCAACTTAAACGTTTAAGTTAATTTTATAGGAATCGCTTACAGTTGTCAATAGTTTTTTTGAATTTCTCAATTTCTATCAATAAATTCCTAATTTTTTCTGAGGAATTGAAATACCACTATGACCTATACTCTTTCATTTTCAAGAGAAGCAAGCTGACCCTTTCTTTGAACTTATCACAGATCATATTAATACCGTCTGCCCTAGATTTACATCAATCAGTCTTTCGGACTTTTCTTAAGGTAAAAGACAAGATAATAAATACTATGGAACTTCCTTACTCTAATGCCAAGCTAGAAGCTACTAACAATCTTATTAAAGTTATTAAGCGTAATGCTTTTGGATTTCGGAACTTTGAAAACTTTAAAACAGGTATTTTGATTGCTTTGAACATCAAAAAGGAGAGTATCAAGTTGATACTCTCCAGAACTTAGCTTTTCAGCTACCCACTACAGTTGACAAGGAGCCGAAATTTACTTTCGTCCTTTACATTTTATACCTATATTTGAGTATAATATCTTATACTTACTTTGACAAACTGCAGAGAATATTTGTTGAGCTTTTTATTACTATTCGGGTATTCACCCTAATTACCCATCTACTTTTGGGCACCTAATAGTTACTAGAAGTAACAAGACAACAGAGATTACCGAAGTCTATACAATCATATTTTTGTAATCAAATCCTTTTTGTCTATAAATAGCTCACAGCTTTGATGAATAATAAGATTCTTCACGTTTATGTTCAATTGTTTTTATTTGTACTTCATCTTTTTCTCCGTGGACACGAACCACTTTAGCAGGTACACCTACTACCGTTACATCTCCTGGAACATCAGATAAGACAACAGCTGCCGCACCAACTTTGGCATTTTCACCAACTTCGATTGGACCAATGACTTGTGAGTGCGCAGAGATAAGCGCCCCTTTTCGGATCGTCGGGTGACGTTTCCCTTTATCCTTACCAGTCCCACCTAAAGTGACGCCATGATAAAGCATAACCCCTTCTTCTACAATAGCTGTCTCGCCAATTACTAAACCCGAACCATGATCAATGAAAACCCCAGGTGCAATCGATGCTCCTGGATGAATTTCAATCCCTGTCCAAAATCGCCAACTTTGACTGTGCATTCTTGCTAATAGTTTTAAATTTTTCTGCCACATCCAATGTGATAATTGGTGGGCAGCCAAAGCTTTTAAACCAGGATAAGTTAAGATAATTTCAAGAGAACTACGTGCTGCTGGGTCTTTTTCTTTAATAATATCAATACTTTTTTTCCACCAGCCCATGTAAACTCCTTTTACTGTTCAATATCAGTCCAATTGAGTAAAATCTGTTGATCGTCAAATGGATTAATAGCTACCCCTACAGTTTGATCAATGTCATTGTCACCATTACGTGGCTGATAAATATCTTCAATCTTCCAGGTCAAAATGACACCATGACTCTTACGAAAGGCACCACCAAAATCTTCTTGATTATACCACTTGGCAAAACTTTCTAAGTTTGAAAAAGCAGGAATATATGATTTCCCCTCAGGCGTTGCCATTGTTGGAAATAGGCGATCAAATACATTATCTTCACGTGGTAAAACAAAAGCAGGAACAAGATATAACTTATCCATTGTATCTGCTTCCTGGTTCTCATCTCCCATAAGTGCATTGAGAATTCCAGTATAATCATTTAAGAAACGAATCAAATCACTACTTTTAAAAATAGTTGAATTACCAAAATCACCTTTTTTCTTTAGATTAAAGACTAAGCCCGAAACACCTGCTTTAATCACTTCCTCAAGGACTGCGATGGCCGAACGCTCAAGCCAATAATGGCTTTGTGCGCTCTCTTGATCTTCCTTAAAAAGTGCCATATCATCTTTATCAGTAAATACCGGTGTGACAACCTGACTATCGACTTCGATAGCATATGGTTCTTTGGTTGCCCAAACCGGAAAATGATGTAATGCATTAACCAGACCAACTCCGTCTAAAAAGTTATCCGGTGCATTGATAAAGGCTCGCAAGCGAATATCTAACTCATTGATAGTATTATTAGTCATGTTTTTCTTCTTTATTTGTTTCTATTTTTTTATCAGCATGATGAGGTTTACGTCCCTGGTGTTTGAAACCTTGGTGCTTTTCTTTTGGCTTATCAGCTGACGCTTCCTCTTCAGTTTTTTCAGATTTTGGTGGTCTTGGAAGGAGGGCTTTCATTGACGCGTCAACACGCCCTTTCTCATCTATCTTAATAACCTTAACATCAACTTCTTCACCCAACTCTAGGACATCTGATATATTAGCTGTACGAGTCCAAGCAATTTCTGAAATATGAACAAGGGCATCTGTTTTATCAAATAAGTTAACAAAGGCACCAAATTTTTCAATACGAACAACTTTAGCATGGTATACTTCACCAACTTTAGCTTCGCGAACTAAGCTAGCAATAATGTCTTTGGTACGGTTAATAGCAGCTTGGTCACTTGAAAAGATTTGAACTGTTCCTTCATCATCAATATCAATCTTAACACCTGTTTCAGCAATAATCTTATCAATCGTTTCGCCACCTTTACCAATGACAATTTTGATTTTATCAACATCAATTTTGATAGTATCAATTTTTGGTGCAGTTGGTGCTAATTCTGGACGAGGCTCAGCAATTGTTTCTTGGATTACATCTAAGATTTCAAAACGTGCTTTTTTAGCTTGTGCTAAAGCTTCTTCAAGAATTTGTGGTGTAATTCCTTCAATCTTAATATCCATTTGTAGAGCAGTGATACCGTCACGTGTCCCCGCAACCTTGAAGTCCATGTCGCCAAAGTGATCTTCTAAACCTTGGATATCTGTTAGGACAGTGTAATTTGTTCCATCTGAGATAAGACCCATGGCAATACCTGCAACTGGTGCTTTAATTGGCACACCACCAGCCATAAGGGCAAGTGTTCCCGCACAGATTGATGCTTGTGAAGATGACCCATTTGACTCTAAGACTTCCGCAACTAAACGAATAGCATATGGAAATTCTTCTAAACTTGGAAGAACTTGTTCAAGCGCACGTTCACCTAAAGCACCATGACCAATTTCACGACGTCCAGCTGCTCCGTAACGACCAGTTTCCCCAACTGAATATTGTGGGAAATTGTAGTGGTGTAGGAACCGTTTTTTGTATTCAACATCTAAGCCATCGATGATTTGTGTTTCACCCATTGGTGCTAGTGTTAAAACTGACAAAGCTTGAGTTTGTCCACGTGTAAACAAACCTGAACCATGTACTTTTGGAAGAAAATCAATTTGAGCATCCAAGGGACGGATTTCATCAATCTTACGACCATCAGGACGAACTTTATCTTCAGTGATTAAACGACGCACTTCTGCGTGTTCCATTTGTTCAAGGATTTCAGCCACATCACGCATGATTGTTGCCAAGTTTTCATCTTCAGCAAATTTAGCTTCATAATCAGCCTTAACGACTTCTTTAACAGCCTCAGTTGCTGCTTCACGGGCCTTTTTCTCTTCAACTTGAACTGCTTTTTGAAGGTCTGCATTGTATTTGGCAATAATTTCAGCTTGTAAGTCAGCATTGACTTGTAAGAGTTCAACTTCTGCTTTTTCTTTACCAACTGCCGCGACAATTTCTTCTTGGAAAGCAATCAATTCTTGGATAGCTTTATGACCACGAAGCAAAGCTTCAAGCATGATATCTTCAGATAATTCTTTAGCTCCAGACTCAACCATGTTGATAGCTTCTTTACTACCAGCAACCGTTAATTCTAATAGCGAAGCTTCAAGCTGTGCTTTATCTGGGTTGATGATATATTCGCCATCAATGTAACCAACTTGTACACCAGCAATTGGGCCGTTGAATGGGATATCTGAAATAGATAGTGCTAATGATGACCCAAACATTGCTGCCATAGGGGCGCTAGCATTTTCATCAAAAGAAAGAACGGTGTTAATGACTTGGATTTCATTTCTGAAGCCTTCCGCAAACATTGGACGGATTGGGCGGTCAATCAGGCGAGCCGTTAAGGTAGCATCCGTTGAAGGACGGCCTTCACGTTTCATAAAGCCACCTGGGAATTTTCCTGCAGCATACATTTTTTCTTCATAATTGACTTGGAGTGGGAAGAAATCACCTGTTGCCATTTTCTTAGACATAACAGCAGCTGTTAAAACAGTTGAGTCACCATAACGGACAACAGTTGCACCATTGGCTTGCTTTGCGACTTGTCCAACTTCAACAACAAGCGGTTTACCAGCAAATGTTGTTGTAAATGTTTGTTTTGACATAAAATACGTTACCTAAAGCAGATTTTATAAGACAAAATCTACTTCATCCCTTTCAAAAATATCTTGTTTTTGTCTACGTTGTTCTGCTACAAAAAGCAACAGATAATAGCTTATCTACTCCTCTTTGTATCAAACGACGTATCTGGTTCATTTTACCACAAATTAAGAAAAATTTCATGACCTTTGAGGCTACTCTAAGAAGATTTTTAAAACCTTTTCACAACTAAAAGAAGCTTAATGTCTTATGCAATTATTTCAGAAAATAGAGACAAACAGTTTCTGAAAGGATAATAATAAAAGAATCTTTTATTATTATCCTGAATTATTACAGTTATCACACAACAAAGCAACAACTCTATGTGTTCCAAAAACCATTGCTCTTCTAATTGAGCCATGTCCACACAAGGCAAAAACAAAGTATACATACATTGCTAAATCTAAAATAACAAGCAACAAAAAAGACTCCATCTCTGAAGACTTTCCCTATTTTTCTAACTAAAATTTCTTGCTAACAAGGCAGAGGAGCGATGATAATACCCAAGTATACCAAGACAACAAAAAAAGACTTCCAAATGGAAGTCTCTAGTATTTTAGTTTATAAAAGCATTTCTGACAATGAAAGTGATTGAAGATAGAACTTGAGCTCATCAAGATAACTTGAAGCAGTCAGAAAAGCTTTTAAAACTAAAATTAACGACGAAGACCTAAAGATTGAATAAGCTCACGGTAACGGTTAACATCTGTACGACGTAGGTAAGCTAATAGGTTACGACGGTGACCAATTTTTTTCATCAAACCACGGTATGTTGCATGGTCTTTTTTATGTTCTTTGATGTGATCGTTCAAGTGGTTGATTTCCCAAGTAAGTACTGCTACTTGAACTTCAACTGATCCAGTATCGCCTTCATGACGTGCATATTGAGCGATGATTTCATTTTTTTTCTCTTTTGAGATTGCCATAATAATGTCTCCTTTTTTTGCTTAATCCGAGTCCTAGGATTGGCACTCCTAAAACCAAGAAAAAGTTGGTGTGTCTTTACGACCATTCTATTTTAGCAGAATCGCTGAGCAAGGTCAACTTATTTAACAATTGAATCCAACTTAGTTTCTAACAGCTTTTCTTCTTACTAGCTCTGCTAGCAATAATCCTAATCCCAATAGTAAACTAAGGACGGCATAAATAAAATAAGGTGCAATGACTGATTTGGTAAGGCTAGTTAACCACTGCAGAACTAGGGCCGCCCCACCACCACCAATATTACAACCAATCAGGACAAGAGTTGTTGCTGCTGTAAGTTGATTACCTGGAATTTTTTCAGATACCGTATGAAAGATAACTGTCACCCCGACACTATAAACAAAACCGGTTAAAACTGCCCCTAGCCCAATAAGAAATAGATTGTTTGCATAATAAAGCACAAACATGCCAAGACCCAGTGAGATTGCAACAACAGCCATTAAGTAGGAATGAAACCAAGACAGTAGTCGGCTGAAACAAATTCCTGAGAGAATCCCCATCAACATCATTAAACTCAAAATCAAACTAGCCTGTGCTGGTGTTCCCATATGTAATTGATCCATAGCCAGTGGGATTCTAAGGGTGTTTGATGTGTTGACTAAAATAACAAAACCTGCATAGATTGCCATGGCCACAAGACTGATAATTTGCTTTGCTGACAAAGGAATTTCTTTACTGTCTCTTATCTGCTCAACTTTAACTTCAGGAACAAATAAAAGATACATGGCTAGAATAATAATTGCAAATAGGTAAATCAAGAAAGCATTTTGCCACCCAAAGCTGATGAGATAGCCCGCTAAAAAGGTCATGACAGCTGCCCCGACAACTTCAGCAGAAGATCTGAGTCCCAGCATCTGAATGCGTTCTTTCCCAGTGAAGCGTTCACTAATAATATTAATAGCCTTGGCGTTAATCAATCCAATACCTGCCCCCAGTAATAATCGTGACAGAAAAACCAAACTGTAAATTTGAGTGAAAACCGGTGTAGCTCCCGCAAAGGCAATTAAAAGCAACCCTGTAATAACAGTTTTTCTGGCTGATAGCCATTTACTAATAAAGGGATTGATTAACAAAATTCCTAAAATAGCAAAGGAAGATAGTGAGAAAAGAATATTGACATCTTTACTGCCATAGCCTTGTTCTTGATAGTAATCCAACATCATTGAAATTGCTGGTGAAACAGAAAATGGTGTAATCATCATTAGGGATAAAGCTAATAGACTGATTTTTTCTGTCAGATGTTTCATTGTAAAATCCTCATTTCTCGTTACGGTCTCTTTTCATTATAATAGATTATGCTGTAATAATATAGCATCTAATTTTCCTTTTTTGATTTTTCCTTTCTAAAAATGCAAAAGACCAATCCCTAGATTAAGGAATCGGTCTTTAAATTGTTTTCCAGTTTATTCTTCTCTCTCACTAAGAATCATTGTTTGGAGATTAGTGATATGATAACTTGTTTGTCTGCAAAAAACAAGTTGTTGGGTTAATTTTTCTAAAAAATTCACTTTACACGGACGACTTGTCTGTAAAAAACAAGACATCTACACCAATTACAACATCCCTAACGGACCAGATAATTGCTCTATCTGAACAAAGACCTGTTGGCCAGTTAATTAGTAAGGCGTCATCAGGTAATTCTTGAGGGCCTTGTCATTCATTTTAGACTAGACAGAATAAGCTGAAAATCCTTACTGTTAGCTACAATTCGCACTCGCTTAAGTAATGTAGGATCAGTTTTTAAGTTAATTGGCTTAGCTGTCTTTTTAAAGTAGATATAATAATCATACACCATATTCTTCGTTAACAAAAGTTTTCCTTTAACTGCTGAATAAACACCAAAGCCTATCCCAATTACTAATACCAAATGCAATAAGTGATTCTAATTGATCACTCATAAAAGTCACGCACCTTCATTTATTTAACGGCGCCTTCAAATGATGATGTTATTATAGTCCTATCCTAAACTACTGTCAACAGCTTGATGCTGAGTCAACAAATACATGTATCTAGCCATGTCTTGCTTCTCATTTTTAGAGAACGATAGTATGGTGTGCTCTTTAAAAAAGGCATAAATTATGATATAGTATAGCCATTGAATTAAAAAAAGGAGTAATAATGTCTGCACAAGATAAACTAATAAAAGCCAGTCATCTCATTAATATGGATGACATTATTCGCGAAGGGAATCCAACCTTAAGAGCTCATGCCAAGGAGGTTAATCTACCTCTTACTGACCAAGATATTCTCTTAGGCGAAAAAATGATGCAGTTTCTAAAAAATTCACAAGATCCCGTTATGGCTGAAAAACTCGGACTTCGCGGAGGAGTTGGTTTAGCTGCACCGCAATTAGATATTTCAAAACGACTTATCGCCGTGCTAGTTCCAAACATGGAAGATGCAGAAGGTAACCCTCCAAAAGAAGCATATAGCCTTAAAGAAATTATGTACAACCCAAAAATCGTCTCACATTCTGTTCAGGATGCTGCACTTGCAGATGGAGAAGGTTGTTTATCTGTTGATCGTTTAGTTGAAGGTTATGTTGTTCGCCATGCTCGCGTCACTGTGGAATTCTTTGACAAATATGGACATAAACAAAAAATGAAGCTAAAAGGCTACAATGCTATTGTTGTTCAACACGAAATCGACCATATCAACGGTATCATGTTCTATGATCGAATCAATGCTGGCTCACCTTTTGCAGTCAAAGAGGACATGCTTATTATTGACTAAACCAATCTGTCGATTGTAATGGTTACAAACATAACATAAAAACGCTCCTAAAAAATAGGGGCGTTTTTATATTATGAGAATATGAGCTTAAAATAAGCTTATTAAATGGCTAACGATTAACCAACCACTTTAAAGCGATCTTCATCAGCCATGAAATCTTTATCTCCAGCTGCAGCTTCGATAGAACCAAAGTTTAATTGACCACGAAGTTTCCAGTTTTCTGGAACACCGTATTTTGCCATAACTGATGCGTCAACAACTGGATTGTAGTGTTGTAGGTTTGCACCCAATCCTAGTTCTGCTGATAAAGCAGTCCACGCATTAACTGTTGAAATCCCTGAAGCTTGCTCAGACCAAATTGGGAAGTTGTCAGCATAGAGTGCAAATTGTTCTTGGAGAGCTTTAACAACGTCTTGGTCTTCAAAGAATAATGCTGTTCCTTTTGCATTACCAAAGCTAGCAAGTTTTTCTTTTGTGCCTGCAATAGCTTCTTCAGGAACACCTTGTTCTTTCATTGTTGCTACTAAATCGTTCGCAACCATGTCATTCCAAAATGATGTTACTTCATCATTCAATAAAATAAGAACACGTGTAGTTTGACTGTTAAATGCTGATGGTGATTGGCGAACAGCTTCTTTAATGACTTCTACAATTTTTTCATCTGAAACTTCAGTGTTACGACCCAAAGCGTAGATAGTGCGACGGTTTTTCAATTCTTCTAAAAATGACATATGATGCTTCTCCTTTAAATGTGGTTTTCCAGTTATCAAAAACAGCTAAGTACTGCTTTCGACTTTATTACTATATAGTGATTATTAGTACTATGTAGTAATTATATCACCTTTAAAAAATCTGTAAAGTCATTTGCTTATAAATTTTTAAATTTTTTCAACAATTTAATGAGTTGCCCTTGTTCTTCCTCAGTTAAAACAGAAAAAGCTTCTTCAACAAAAGCAATATGATTAGGTAACGCTTTATCAATCACACTTCTGCCTTCTTGCGTCAAACTGACTAGAAATGACCGTTTATCATTAGGACACGAAATACGCTCAACCCATCCCTTTTTTTCCATATTTTTAATAACAACCGTCATATTACCCGAGGTGGCTAAAATACTATTGATTAACTCCCCTATTTTCATCGTCCCTTTTGCATTTAACAAATCAAGAACTGCAAATTGTGTTTGGGTTAGGTCAAATTCTTTGTAAGAATCAGAGACCTTAGCATCAATAGTTCTAAAAGCTTTACGCATCACTACCATTGATTTTACTGCTTGGTTTTTAAATTCTGCCATATTACTCCCTTCTCATTTATCTATTTGTGTCAGTTTAACACTAACTAGTAACAAAGTCAATTGCTGTAGCAGCAATTGACTTTTGTCTATTTAAAAGAAATCTTCAAAAAGACTCAATTGATTGTCTTCCGGCATATTACCCAAGATTCCCATATCATCCATTTTTTCAACGAGGGTTGATGAAGCACCGCCACGTTTACGCAATTCCATCTTAGATAAAAATTCACCTTCTTGACGCGCACGAACAATTTGTCTAGCCACGTTTTCACCCAATCCTTCCATTGCAATAAATGGAGGAATCAAGGTATCACCATCAATTTGGAATTCGATAGCATCACTACGGTATAAATCAAGCTTCCCAAATTTATAACCACGTTCGAGCATTTCATTAACAAGTTCTAAGGTCGTAAAGAGGTCGTTTTCCACGTTTGTCGCCTCATTATTTTTTCGTTTAAGCTGAATATCTTCCATCCGAGCCTTAACCGCATCTAAACCACTACTCATCGTTTTTAGCTCAAAGGCTTTAGCCCTTATTGAAAAGTAGGCACAGTAATACATCAATGGATGATGAACTTTGAAGTAGGCTACACGTAAAGCCATTAGAACATAGGCTGCCGCGTGAGCTTTGGGGAACATGTACTTGATTTTTCCACAAGATTCAATATACCAATCTGGCACGTTATTTTCTCTCATGGCCTGAATATATGACTGACGTTCATCTTCAGAAATTTTCAACCACATCCCCTTACGTACACGTTCCATAATGGTGAAAGCCATTTTAGGTTCTAAACCAGCATGCATCAGGTAAACCATAATATCATCACGACACCCGATAACTGTTTTTAGGGTGGCAATTCCTTCTTTAATTAAATCTTGGGCATTTCCCAACCAAACATCTGTACCATGAGATAGCCCAGATAACTGTAACAGTTCTGCAAAAGTTGTTGGGTGGGTTTCATTAACCATTCCTCGAACAAAATTCGTTCCAAATTCTGGAATCCCTAACATACCTGTTGGTGTTCCAATTTGTTCAGGGGTAACACCAAGAATTTCCGTTCCAGAAAATAAGGCCATAACACCCGGGTCATCAGCTGGAATCGTCTTCGCATCAATTCCTGATAAATCCTCCAATTTCTTAATCATCGTTGGATCATCATGACCAAGGATATCTAACTTCAAGACATTCTCATCAATATCATGGAAATTAAAGTGAGTGGTTTGCCAAGATGCCGTCACATCCTCAGCTGGATATTGTACTGGAGTAAAATCATAAACATCCATATAGTTGGGAATAACAACAATCCCACCTGGGTGTTGTCCAGTTGTTCTCTTCACACCAGCTGCTCCACTTGCAAGACGATCCACTTCCGCATCACGGTAAAATTTCCCGAAATCTCGCTCGTATCCCTTAACAAAACCATAAGCTGTTTTTTCTGCCACTGTACCTACAGTGCCTGCCCTAAAGGCATATTCAGCGCCGAAAATATCTCTAACATCTAAATGGGCACTAGGTTGATCATCCCCTGAGAAGTTCAAATCAATATCGGGAACCTTATCACCATCAAAACCAAGGAAGGTTTCAAAGGGAATATCTTGGCCATCTTTTTGATACTTACTACCACATTGTGGGCAGGCTTTATCAGCAAGATCATAGCCAGAACCGACTGACCCATCTGTAATAAACTCCGAGTGCTGACAGTTAGGACAAACATAATGCGGTGGCATGGGATTGACCTCTGTAATCCCAATCATGGTCGCCACGAAACTTGATCCAACTGATCCCCGTGAACCAACCAAATAACCACGCTCATTTGATCGATTAACAAGCAATTGAGATGCCAAATAAATCACCGCAAAGCCATTTCCCAAAATCGACGTCAGTTCTTTTTCAATTCGTAAGTCAATAATGTCAGGTAAGGGATTGCCATAGATTTCAAAAGCTTTTTGATAAGTTAACTCAGCAACCGTTTCTTCTGCTTTATCAATATATGGGGTATAAAGATCTCCCTTAACCACTTCAACCTCTTCAATTCGATCAGCAAAGTCTTGAGTATTTTGAACAACCACCTGATAGGCCAACTCTTTCCCAAGAAAAGCCATGTCATCTAGCATCTCATTAGTGGTTCGAAAATGTGTTTGAGGTAGTGGCGCTGGTTTTGCCCCTTCGCCTCTTCCGATAGTCCGATTTATCATTGCTCCTTGTCCAAGACTACGAACAATAATCTCTCTGTAAATCTCATCTTCAGGCTCTAAATAGTGTACATTTCCAGTCACTAAAACAGGCTTGTTCAGTCGCGCACCTACTTCAATCAGGTCTTTAATAATCTGATAAATTCCCTCTTGATCCTTTATCAACTCCCTTACAATCAATGGCTGATAAATAGCTGGTGGCATAATTTCAATAAAGTCATAATACTTTGCTACTTCAACAGCCGCATCAACACCTTTATTTAAGACAGCATCAAATACTTCACCTTCTGTACAAGCTGTTCCCAGTAAAAGACCTTCTCTATACTGGTCAAGCACTGTGCGAGGAATTCTTGGAACACCTTCAAAATAAACAACATTAGAGAGCGAAACCAACTTAAACATATTTTTCAAACCAATTTGATTTTGAACATAAATGGTAGCGTGTTTAACTCTGGCTTTTTTATAAGAATCTTCTGCCACTAACTTGGTATTTAAATCTAGTAAGTTAGTAACATCACGTTTTTCTCTAGCATCTTTTAAGAAAATAAATAGTAGTCGACCAGTCGCCTCAGCATCATAATTGGCCATGTGGTGATGGTCAAGAGCTACTTGGAAGCGTTTGGTTAACGGGCCTAAACCATGTCGTTTATACTCTGGATATAAATTCCTAGCAAACTCTAAAGTATCTATGACAGGTTGCGTAATCAATGGTAAACCAGCTCGAGCATAGTTGGCATTCATAAACCCAACGTCAAAACTAGCATTATGGGCAACTAGTACCGTATCCTTACAAAATTCCTGAAATTCTTCTAAAACTTGTTGTAATGGCTTTGCACCAACCAAATGATTCTCAGTTATTCCCGTTAATTCTGTTGTAAAAGCTGACAGTGGGTGTCCCGGGTCAATAAATTCATCGAATTGCTCCAGAATGTTACCTTTATACATCTTTGAAGCTGCGATTTGAATCAAATCATTGTTCATAGCTGAAAGACCAGTTGTTTCTACGTCAAAGACAACATAAGTGCCTTCATGCAAATCCAAATCAACCGGATCATAGGAAATAGGAACCTTGTCCTCTACAATATTGGCTTCTAAACCAAAAATCGCTTTTATGCCAACTTTACGCGCTCGATGATAGCCATGAGGGAAACTTTGAACATTCCCATGGTCTGTAATAGCAACAGCCTTATGTCCCCATCTTGCAGCAGTGTCAATCAAGGATTCAACGGTTGGCAAAGCATCCATTGTTGACATATTAGTATGTGCATGAAATTCAACGCGTTTTTGACCTTCAGGCATTAAATCCTTGCGTTGATGATGAACAATCTCTTTGACTTGTTGCACATTCATTGTCAGACTCTTTGTAAATTGATTGTTTTCAATATTCCCTTGAACTCTTAACCAACTTCCCTTAGCAATCATGTCAAATTTACGCAACTCATCATCATCTTTAGCCCACTTTTGCATAGCAAAGCTAGATGTATAGTCTGTCATTTTAAAATTGATGATGTGACGGCCAGTTCGCGTGGTTTTGCGTTCCACATCAAATACCATTCCCTCAAAGACAATCCGATTTTCTTCAGTTTCAACTTCTATCATCGGTGTTATTGTCGCCTTTTCAAATCCTGCTTGACGTTGCGCCACCCGTTCTTTGAAATCAAAACTTGGCTTCGGTGCTTGTTCTTCAGGAGCAGGTTGTAAAGCCTCTAATGATTTTTGAGCTTCGAGATTTTCTTGCACAGCTTTTTCTAAAATAGCTTGACGGCTATTATCAAAATTCGCTTGTAAGGTTTGTGTCATTTCAGAATCAGAAACCATGATGATGTCTAAGTCTCCAAAGCCAAACTCCTTAAATTGTTTAACTAGATTTGGAATGTGATTCATTCTAAAGTGGTCATTATTGACAAAGTGAGGCGCCATTATTCGAACTTGTCCATCAGTAAAAGACACTTCTAATTTTGCAAAAGACGACTTGAAACTTGCCCCATTACACGGTTCGTGTTCGAACGCTTCACGGTAATAAGCTTGCAAGAGTTGACCAGAGAACTCTGGACGATCAACCGTAATATCAAAACGTGTCTTTATTTCTGCAGCTTCAAACGTATGCTTCAGTCGATAAGCTAATTCTTGATAGATTTCGATTGGTAATAGCTCCGCAAAAGAAAAATGAAAGTCCCAAAGTCGCGACACAGAATGTACCTTAACTTCAATGATATCTCCAGACGAAAAAGCACTTGAACTTCTCATGTCAAGCGGCATTTCTATCTGTTCCATTAATTTAACGAATAAATCTGACATAGTTTTCTCCTGAATATCTTAGCCTATATTTTACCATAAATAGGAAGACATTTCGACCCAGACCATTAGGAAATAAAAAAGAAAGACTGGGACAGACACCCATGAGGACAAAGTTCATGGGTGTCTGTCCCACTCTCTTATCTCTTTACTTAGTTAAAATTTCTAAAGTTTCAATAAGATTTTCAACATTCACTTCAATGCTGTCACCACTTGCTTTAATTTTAATGTCAACAATGCCTTCTGAGGCTTTCTTTCCAACTGTAACACGGATTGGTAAGCCGATCAAATCACTATCCGAGAATTTTGAGCCTACACGTTCATTACGGTCATCCGTTAAAACATCATAGCCTTTAGCCATTAAATCAGCTTCAATACGACTTGTTAACTCTTGCGCTTCTTGGTCTTTTGTATTAACCGTAATCAAGTGGACATCAAACGGTGCCAATTCTTTAGGGAAGTTAATTCCCCATGCAAAACGATAGTCGCCTTTAGGCGTTTTATTAACGAACAGGCGCGCATGCTGCTCAATCACAGCTGATAAAATACGGCTTACTCCGATACCATAACAGCCCATAACAATTGGAACTGCTCGGCCATTCTCATCAAGAATCGTTGCACCCATACTGTCAGAATAACGCGTGCCCAACTTGAAGATGTGACCAATTTCAATACCACGCGCAAATTGAAGAACACCATGTCCATCTGGAGAAACTTCACCTTCTTTAACTTCACGAATATCAACATACTCAGCTTTAAAATCACGCTCAGGGTTGACACCAGTTAAATGATAGCCATCTTTATTAGCTCCAGCAACTGCGTTAGCAAGGTCCGCTACTTTACGGTCAGCCACAATTTGAATATCATCTGCTAAATTAACTGGTCCAAGTGAGCCAAAATGAGCACCAAAAACTGTGAAAGCTTCTTCCTCAGTTGCCACTTCAAAGAAGTCTGCACCAAGATAGTTTTTCAATTTAACGTCATTAACTTGATCATTACCAACCAATAAAGCTACAACTGGTTTTTGGTCAGCTATAAAGAGCAAGGTTTTAATCGTTTGCTTTTCATCGATGTCAAGAAAGGCTGCAACCTCATCAATTGTTTTACAATCAGGAGTAGCAATTTCTGCCAACTCAGCTTGTGCTTCAACTTTTTGAGAAGGTTTGTACTCATCACTTGCCATCTCAAGGTTAGCTGCATAGCTGGACTCACTTGAATAAGCAATGGTATCTTCTCCTGAAATCATCCAGGCTTTAAGTTCTGCTTTAATAGCGTCCAAGACATCTTCAGGAATGTCATCCACAGATGGAATGGATTTATCAAGAACTAACCAACGGTCAAGATCAGTACGTTCAGGTGTGATTGCCATGAATTCCTGAGAGTCTTTACCGCCCATTGCTCCGCCATCGCCAATGATTCCTTTGAAATCAAGACCAGCTCTGGTAAAGATAGCTTCGTAAGCACGACGGTAGTCTTCATAAGTAATATCAAGATCTTCGTAATCAGGGTGGAAGCTATAGCCGTCTTTCATGATGAATTCACGCGTGCGGAGCAACCCATTACGTGGACGTTTTTCATCACGATATTTAGACTGAATTTGATACAGGTTTAATGGTAATTGCTTGTACGATTTAACCGCATCACGAACCAATGTTGTAAAGGTTTCTTCATGCGTTGGACCTAAGATAAAATCAGAATGATCTCTATTTTTAAGTTTATAAAGGTCATCACCATAGGTTTCATAACGACCAGATTCACGCCATAAATCAGCAGTGAGTAACGCTGGTGCAAGCATTTCAACGGCACCAATTTTTTCAAACTCTTGACGCATAATCGTTTTAAACTTTTCAATTGTGCGGTTTGCAAGTGGTAAATAAGCATAGATACCAGCTGAAACCTGCCTCACGTATCCAGCACGCACCATCAAAGCATGGCTGATAACTTGGGCATCACTTGGCATTTCGCGAAGTGTTGGTATAAGCATTTTTGATTGTTTCATAGTAATTAATTTCTCCTATTTCATTAGAAAAAAGCACGCATAATATCATTCCAAGTTACTGCAATCATCAATACTATCATAATTGCTACTCCTGCAAGAGTGATGTAACTTTCAGTCTCTTGTTTCAGTGGCTTACGACGGACAGCTTCAATCAAGTTGATAAAAATTTTCCCACCGTCAAGAGCTGGAATTGGGATCAAATTAAAGATTCCTAGATTTATAGATAACATAGCCATTAATGATAGTACAGAGACCAACCCACTTTGAGCAGCTTGACTGGACATTTGATAGATAGCAACGGGACCACCTAGTTTATCAAGGCTAAATCCTGTAATCAGATTTTTTAATGCTCTAATTATTATCATAGCACCGTTCAAAGCCATCTCAAAACCACCAACTAATTTATCTTTTAAGCCAGTTTTAAGTTGCGATTGAACACCAATAAGGTATTGTTTTCCCTGCTTTTCAGGTTTTAAGTTGCGTACTCTTTTCTCGCCGTGCGATAGCGTTGTCACTTGTAAAGAATCAACACTAGATAATTTCTTGGTAGACAACTGTACAGCTTCTGTTAAATCTTGCCAATTTTTAACAGGGTACTGATTAATTTTAATGATTTGATCATCCGTTTTAATGCCAGCTTTAGCAGCTGGGCCATTGTCCACAACACGAATATGATTTGTATTATAATCCGGAACACCGCCTTGTACGAAAGCCATGATGATAAAGACCACTAAACCAAGAATAAAATTATTCATCGGACCAGCAAAATTGGTGATTAATCTTCCCCAAATACTGGCATTTTGATATTGAACATCTAATGGTGCAATGCGAATTTCAGTCCCATCTTCTTCAACAATAGTTGCATCATGATGCACAGCATAGGTTCTTCGTTCATCAATCACCAATCCAGTAATTTCTAGCTTGTCTTCTAAATCATAAGCTGTTACATTCATCGGCAAGCTCGTAGGATCAATATTCCTTTGAGAGAGGTTTATCCGCTTTACTAAGCCTTCTTCATTCAAGCTTAAACTAGCAGGAGTACCTGTTTTAATTTCAGTGGTATCGTCACCCCAACCGGCCATTCGAACATAGCCACCTAAAGGGAGAATACGAATAGTATAGAGCGTTCCTTCTTTGTCAACTTTTGAAAAGATTTTCGGTCCCATTCCAATTGCAAATTCGCGAACTAAAATACCAGATTTCTTTGCAAAATAGAAATGCCCAAATTCATGGACAATAACTAAGATTCCAAAGATGATAATAAAGGTAAATAAGCCTAACATAACTTTCCTTTCAGTTTATTTCATTTTTCTTAGAATAAGCCAAATAGGTGCATAATTGGAAAAACAAAAATCATCGAATCAAATCGATCTAAGATGCCCCCGTGCCCAGGAATTAACTTCCCTGAATCCTTAACGCCATAATGGCGCTTGATAGCACTTTCAACTAAATCACCAAATTGTGCAAATACAGAGAAACATGCTACAAAAATAAGCATGATAAAAAAGTTAAATGGCGCATAAACAGCTTTATCAATAAGCATGAAAAGAAATGCTACAACAACTGCTGACAGAATACCTCCTAGACTACCTTCAATAGTTTTATTAGGAGATACTTTTGGTAACAATTTTCGTTTCCCATATTGACGACCAATCATATAGCACCAATATCAGTAGCCCAAACAATAAATAAGGCTAATAAGACTTTGTCAATCCCTGCCATCCTTGCATGGACTAAATTTTGAAAGCCAATCCCTACATAAAGACTAGCTGCAATCGGGAAGGCTGCATCATCAAATGAGTAGCGCTCACTATTGATAACCGTTCCAGCTAAAATGAGAAAGACAAATAACCCATAGCAAGCAAAACTTGCATCAATCGGCAAAAAAGTCAAATATGAATCCATCGGAATAGTCAACACAAAAGCTGCCATCATCGCCAAAGTGCCTTCAAATGAAAAAACTTCAAGTCGCTTCATTTTGAACATTTCAGAAACAGCAATCATTGCCAACAGCCCAACAAATAGTTGAAAAGGTAGGCTACCAAATGCTAAAAAGGGTAAAAAAATCGCTACTGCAATTAAGCCCCATATTACACGTTCTTTCATATAAACAAATACTCCTACTAAACCCCACCAAATCGACGTTGACGACGGTTATACTCTTCTAATGCTTCAATCAACTGGGCCTGTTTAAAATCCGGCCATAATACTGACGTAAAATAAAACTCACTATAGGCTGATTGCATGGTAAAAAATTACTTAGCCGTAATTCGCCACTTGTTCGAATGATTAAATCAGGATCTCGGTAAAGATAAGGGAGATGATCTGTCATTAAATAACTGGCAATCAAGTCCTCCGTAATATCTCCTGGATTTAAATTAGCATCCAATACATCTTGAGCTATCATTCGCACAGCACTGGTAATCTCAGCACGGCCGCCATAATTCAAAGCAAAGTTAAGCACTAACCCTGAATTGCGACGTGTTGTTTCGATTGCTTGATTTAAAGCTTCTAAAGTTGATTCTGGTAACCGGTGCGTCTCACCGATCATTTGAATACGAACATTGTTTTTGTTCAACTCAGGGACATATTTGTCAAAGAACTCAACGGGTAAATTCAGAATATAATTCACTTCTTCTTCTGGACGAGACCAATTTTCAGTTGAGAAGGCATAAACTGTCAATACTTTTACACCTAATTTAGAAGCTGCAATAGTCACTTCTTGAAGAGCATCCATTCCTACTTTATGGCCAAAGACTCGTGGTTTTAACCGTTTTTTTGCCCAACGACCATTGCCATCCATTATAATTCCAATATGTTTTGGAATCTTATCTAATTTTGTATTTTTTGATTTTACTTTTAATCCAAACATGTCTTATCCTTATTTTAAGCGTACTTATTTAATATTTTACCATAATTACAAGTATATTACTTACCTTTTATAGTGGATTTACTTAAAAAATGAGCCCTTATAGCTAGATGACCATCAAATAACTACAAGAACTCATACATATGACATAAAAAATATTATTTTGATTCACTAATTGCTGTCTCTTCTTGAACAGCAATATCTGTGTCTTCAACTACTGGAAGATTTGTTTCATCAACAGTTACAACTTCTTCAGTTGATGCAACTGTTTCTGTCACTGCTTCACCTTTTGAAACAACACGTTTAATGGCTGACAATTCAAACGGTAAAAATATACCATCTACATCTAAAACAACACGATTAGCTTCTTTATCAACATCATCAACAAAAGCATACATACCACCAATTGTAACAACTTGGTCACCCTTAGTAATAGCATTCAATTGATTTTGACGTTCATTGGCTTGTTTCTTTTGTTGACGTTGCATGACAAAGATCAATCCAATCATTACTACAAACATTAATATTGTTGAAATTCCCATGATTTCTCCTTAAATCTATTTTAAAGTCAAGTTTAACTATATCAAAAATGCTGATATATATCAAGGAAAGCCTATAAAATCGACAATCATTTTTTTAATTGCCCAACTAATTTAGATGCCTTAAACAGCTTGATAGACAAAGTCACCTAATAAAATAGCTCAAACGGCTTTGTAGTCATAAATTAAAGAAATACCCTTGAGACAGGAGAGGCAAAAATTCCACTTCTTCTCTTGTCTTTAAAAAATCAAGATTATTTTTTCTATGCTTCAATGAAGCTGATAATGTCTTGCTCACTTAATGATGAATCACAAACTCGTCTGATACTGCCGTGTTTTGAAACAAGCAAGGCAGGGACAGTTGGAATATGATTGTCTTCCCTAAATTGAGATATCAGTGGCAAATCGACCATATTATCACTTGCAACGAAGTATACATGGTAATTTTTTTCTTTACTGACTGATGCTAATTTGGGAGCAAACCGTCGACAGAATGAACAGGTGTCACGACCTAAAAAGGCAATGACTTTATCTTCTGTTTCAATCTTATCACTAAGTTCCTGAACAGTAACTTCTTCGAACTGTTTTATAACGTCACTAAAATGCATATCTTTTCCTTTTTCTTTCAATTATATCTGTTATTTTATGCGAAAAATTCTTATTTTTCAAGAAATGAAATGAAAAAGACTAAAATTAGTCTTTTTAAGTCTATTCTTCATAACCATTTGGATGGCTTGAATGCCAAGTCCAAGCAGTTGCGATAATTTTTTCAATATCATCAAATTCTGGTTTCCAACCAAGTACCTCACGTGCCTTACTTGAATCAGCAATTAAGCTATCTGGATCACCTTGTCTCCGGGGACCAATTTCAGCAGGGATTGATTCTCCGGTTACTTTACGTGCTACTTCTACAATTTGCAAATTCGAAAAGCCTGTAGAAGAACCTAAGTTGAAAGCTGTTGACTCATTTCCTTCTCTTAAATACTTAACCGCCAGGCTATGCGCTTGCGCCAAATCGAAAGGATGAACATAGTCACGAACATTAGTCCCATCTGCTGTATCATAATCATCTCCAAAGATAGTCATTTTCTCACGGTTGCCCTGGGCCACTTGTAAGACAACGGGAATCAAGTGAGTCTCTGGATTGTGGTCTTCACCAATGCTACCATCAGGTTTATCACCAGCAACATTGAAATAACGAAGTGCTACAAATTTGATGCCGTAAGCTTCATCACACCAAGCCATGATTTTTTCCATCATCAACTTACTTTCACCATAAGGATTAATTGGTTTTTGTGGAGTACTTTCTTTAATTGGCATTTCTTCTGGAATACCATAAGTAGCAGCTGTTGATGAGAAGACAATATTTTTCACACCACATTCATTCATCACTTCTAATAATTTTACCATGCCTACTGTGTTATTGTCGAAGTATTTAAGTGGGTTCTCCATTGATTCACTGACCAAAGAATAAGCTGCGAAATGAATAACTGCATCAACTTGAGGGTTTTCTGTGAAAACCTGACGCATAAAGTTCTGGTCGGCTAAATCACCTTCATAAAACTTAGCATCCTTATGAACTGCTTGACGATGTCCTGTAACCAAATTATCAACGACTACAACTTCTTCATTTTCCACTTCGATGAGTCGATCAACCATATGCGACCCGATATAACCAGCTCCACCAAGTACTAAAATTGTCATTTCTTATTCTCCTATTTCCTTAAATAAAACTAGCTAATTAGGCATTCTTATTTATAAATATTTCTAACTCACTTAACCCACAATATTATGATTATGTTCTTTGTTGTTTATAGTCTAAATACGCTCTATTATTATACTCATCTAAAAGATTTTTTTCAACTGTCATAAGGGCATTTCTCAATATCTTTCTCTACAATTTTTTAGGTAAGAAAAGAGACAGCCCAGACTGTCTCTTAGTTAACTAATAGCTTTCAGGAATTATCTTAAAGCATTCATCTTATTAATGTCTTTAAAAGAATCGACAACCATTAGTTTTTCTTCTTGTAAACAACTACAGCACCTAAGCTCATGAGCGCTAGCAACCCAACTGAAGCTTGAGTTGTTGAGGCATTACCTAGCATTCTTTTTTTCTTGTGCTTATTAGTTTTTTTAGCCATTTTCAGCATTTCTTTTTCAGCTTTGTTTAGCTTTCCTGTTGCTACCCATTTCTTGTATTGGCCATAATTTACTGTTTGGTAACCTTTGGCCTGTTTAGCTTTCCCAGGTACTCCCTCTTCAACAGGAGAATCCCCTTTAGTAGATGGTTGTTCTGTTGGTGTTGGCCTAGGAGTTTTATCGTCACTACTTGGAGTTTCTGACGGGTTAGGATCCTGTGAGCCAGCTTCTGGACTGATCACTGGCTCTTTTTCGGGTCTTGTCTCTGGCTCAGAATCACTTGAAGGCGCAGCAATTTTCAAAACAGTCGCTGTTAAGGCACTGAGTGTTAGACCAGTAGCATCAAATTTAAGTCCGACATAATCTGTCAAACTCTTTGTTCCTGCGCGATCAGCATCAACTAAAACTTGTGCTTTAAGCCATTCTTGATCCAAAGTGAAGTGACGCTCTTTTTGATCAGCATTGACTAAAACAACATAACGGTCACCATTACTTGCTGTCACCATATAGCCAATCACTAAATCAGATTCAGATACGCCATTTTGCCCTGGAATAGTCAAGAGCTTCACATTTTGGTCAACTAAATCTTTTGTGCTCAAGTGGAAAGCATCTGTTGAACGACGTAGTGCAATCAACCCTTTCATGTAGTCATGACTCTTAACATTTTCTGGGAATAGTTGTGCATTAGTAGCTTTTTGCCAATCAAAATGATTAATCGCATCTGTTGAGTCATAAGAATCATGGATAAAGTATGGATAGTCAAAAGGTTTTCCATTTTGGTCAACTAAAAAGTGTGACTTATTAGGAACTTTATCTGCAGCAACTGGCAACTTATAGGCTGGATCACGGAACTGTTTCGTGCGACCATACTCTTGACCAGAGTGAACAAATGCTGTTCCTTGAGAAGTCATCATCATCAAATTACCAAGACGTAAACGACGATGGATTTCGGCGTTATTTTCTGCAATTGATGGGTCTTTTTTGATTGACTGCGCGATGATATCAAATAGGGTTAAATTGTCATGTGCTGCAATGTATTGAATAACGTCTCCTGGGTCATCCGCAGTAAAATTAGTTGGTTGTGCTTTGATGTTACTAAAGAGTCCATTAACACTTCTAGCACCACCAGTTAGAAAAGCAGGTTGCCCTTCATTTCCAAATCCAGATTTCAAGATATTTCGCATGTCATCTGAGAACACTCCAACAGTATCTGTCTTACTCATCCATTTTTGGTCAGCTGCTACTTGTGGTTGATTCTCATCACCAGCATAGGTAACCCAACCTTCGCCTAACATGATAATATTTGGATTGATTGCTTTGGCTGCTTTGAAGGCAGCTTCTATCGAAGCTGCATCATGGTCACCCATCATATCAAAACGAAAACCATCTACTTTAAATTCATTGACCATGTAGGTAATGGAATCAATCATTAAGCGTTTTGTCATGTAATGGGTTGTTCCAAGACGACCACCACCAAAGCTTGAACGAGGTGTGCCATCAGCATCCATAAAGTGGTAATAATTAGGCTCTAAATCTTCAAAAAGATTGACTTTAGCTGTATGGTTATAAACCACATCTAAGATGACTCCCATCCCCAGTTTATGAATTTCATTAACCAAATTTTTAAATTCTTCAATTCGCTTAGCAGGATCTGTAGGGTCTGTAGCATACATACCAGTCAAGGCAAAATAACTTTGTGGGTCATATCCCCAGTTATAGTTTGTGCTACTTGAAGCATAATTAGTCAAACGTTCTTTGTTCATTTCATTAACAAAGTAATAAGACATTACAGGTAACAATTGCACATGGGTTACTCCTAATTCTTTCAAATAGGACAAGCGTTCTGCAAAGGCTGCAAAGGTTCCAAATTGGTTGGTTAATTGACCTGAAATCGTTTGATCCGAGGTGAAATCTCGTACATGAGCTTCATAGATAATAGCATCTTCTCTTGTTTTAAAACCTGGAATTTTAGCAAAATCTAATTCTTTTGGACCAAGTTGACTTGGGTTAACAAAAGCTGCTTTAGCTACTGCATATGATGGCCCTTTATCAGCTATATCAGAATTCCATTCCGCTAGGGATTTAGCATACGGATCTAGAACAAGAAACTCTTTTCCACCACGCATAATTGCATAATGATAGTAATAGCCGCTATAGTTACTAATTCCTAAACCAGATGATTGGTCCAAACGAAGGGTCCACTGCCCTTTATCTCCTTTAGTCATGGCTACTTTTCCAGTTACTACGTTTTGATTGTCTTTATCATAAATAACGAGTGAAACAGCCTCTGCACTTGGTGACCAGAGTCCCAAATCAACCACTTGTCCATTTTCAGAGACAGTCGCCCCAAGAGGGCCGTCATAAGCATATAGGCATCTTTATATTGCCAATTGCTTTTTGCTGTAAATTTATCAGTTAGATAAGAAACAGTGTATGGACCATTGCCAGCAAGGAAATTACCTGTGATGTCAATGGTTTTGTTGATCGGAGATAATTGAATACCAGATATTGCCACAACTTGTGAATTCTTATCAGTAATCGTGAGATTTTTCAAAATTGTTGCCTGGTCAGCCCCTTCCAAACTTGTCATGCTGGCTACAATACTTGTTGGGCTTGTCTGTTGAGCCCCATCATACGCACGTTATTCACAAAATAAGGATTAGTGTAGATAGTCGCATCATCGTCTTTGAGGAAAATCTGAGAGTGATTCTTAAAATCGATGAATTTGTAATCCTCTTGACGAATTTTAACGGCATTTTCAGCTTTACTCTCATCCAAGAGAAGGAAGCCTAGCTCACTTGGTTGGTTTGTCATTTTGATATCTATATACGCTCCATACTTTCCAATAGTTTTAAAGTTTATGCCGTCCGGCCATTTGCCAAGCTGGCTAAGAACACTAGGATCTACACTCCCCCATAGCCAAAGAGACTTATTGGTATAGTCTCCGTCGGTACGGAAATAGTTAATACGCACTGTTCCTTCAGCTTGAGGCAAGTAATAATGCACTTTGTATGACTCGTCAAACCACACTTCGTTCATTGACTGACTAAGAATGTCTAAGGACTGGTCACCTGTGATATTATTTCCTGCTGTATCATTAATCAACCATTTCAGTAAATCACGTGGTCCTTCAGACATCTTAATATCTAAATAATAACCGTAGTTATCTTGTTTAGCACTAGAAAAGCTAGTTGCTCCTGTTGGCCAAGGTCCCTTTTTTTCAGACGGCACATCAACATCTTCCCATGTCCACAATCCCAAACTTGAAAGATTATCTGATGGCAGTGTTTTGAAATGCATTCTGATAAAACCCGCAGCAATAGGTGTTTCAGTATCAACCTTAGTTTCTACACCTAAAATCTCGCCAGAACTAATAGTAAGCAACATGGTGCCACCAGAAATAGATCCTGGCACCTCTAGCGTTACATGGTATAATCCATCAGCCACTGTTTGGGCCTGATAAGTTTTACCAGTATAAGCATCTGTTATCACAGCATCCGCACTGCTCACTTTAAGCGTTAACTGTCGAGCAGCCTCTTCCACATGATACAACATATATGCTTGGTCAGTCGCCGAAGATTGTTTACTTAAAAGCCATTTTTGGCTGTCATTTGAGGCAATTAGTTTGTAATCTCCCTTAGCAAACAAATCGCTGTGTGCTTTTCTAAAGGCTAATAATTTCTTGTAATGTTCAAGGAGATCACTATTGCTTGTTTTAGCCCAGTCAAAATCATAACGGTTATCATAGAAAGGCCAATTATTTGCCCCACTTTGACCAAGCTCTTCACCATAATAAATAACAGGTTGCCCTTTTGCCGTTAATAACAAACTAGCAGCTAATTTGAATTTATTAAGATCACCACCAATACTGTAGAGGAAGCCGTCTTCATCATGGCTGCCCAAGAACTGTGACAACAGTTGACTACTTGTGATAAATTGATTTCGTGCTGCTAATTCATCACTAGCCGCCTTCATTTGACCGTTTACTAACAACTTAGCAATATCTTTAAAGCCAAAGTCAAGCAAACTATCCATTGTTCCAGTGCCAAGGTCACCTTTAGTATCCTTATAACTTGCTTCCCAACTTTCGCCAACTAAGTGGAAATCAGCGTCTTTCAAAGCTAATTCATTTTTAAAATGTTGCCAAGTGGTATCATCAACGTGTTTTACGGTATCAACACGAAAGGCATAGATACTATTACCTTTAGCAGTTTTTGATTTTTCTAACCATTGACTTTGCCATTCTACTAATTGTTTGCGGACAGCGGCATCCTCAGTTTTAAAGTCAGGCAACCCTGCTAATGAATCTTTTTGATCATCTCCTTTAACAACATCACTACCTGTCCTAATCATTCCAGCAAATTTATTTCCAGCACCATAGCCCGCGTGGTTTAAAACAACATCAACAATGATATTTATTCCACGTTCTGCGGCTTGGTCAATCAAGTTATGGAAATCTTCAAGTGTGCCTAAGTGAGGATTTAACTTTTCAAAATCATTAGCCCAGTAACCATGATAAGCATAATACTCCTTGCTTGCTTCAGTCGAAACATTTTGTGGCACATTCTCAACGATTGGAGTAATCCAAACACTCGTTACTCCCAACGATTTAAGGTAATCCAGCTTAGCCATTACCCCCTTAAAGTCACCACCTTTGTAGATTCCTTTTTGATTAATCGCAGAGCTATAAGGTTGATTATCGAGATTATCATTGCTAGTATCGCCATTATAGAAACGGTCAGTGACCATAAAATAGATGATTTGTTCATCCCAATCCTTTTCTCCGTCTTTCTTTTGGCGATCTGTAATTGATACTGTGACACTTGTGTCATAATAGCCATTATCAGCATCATAAATACGAATCGGAAGACTGTAAGAACCTACCTTTGTAGCAGAGCTAGCAGTAATCGTCACTCGGTTAAGTTCTGGTGAGATGAGAATTTTTCCCCCACCTAGTTGCGCTGTGTCAACTTCCATCCGAGTGATTTTAGCAGCGTCTGGATTTGTTAACTGTACATCAATTAAACCAGTTTCATTGTAATTAAAGGCTCGTAAACTAGTTGCAGTTGCTGTAACTTTTTTATTACCAGGAACAGCTTTTGAAAAATCTTGTTCAGCATCAGCCTTGATGTAATAAGGGTTGGTATAGACGGTATCGTCACCACTCTTTAGGAAAATTTGGCTATTGTTTTCACGGTCACTAAAATGCATGTCACTCGTTTTATTTCCTAATGTTGTTGGATCATTTTTATTAACTAATAGGAAGCCTAAATTTGAGGCCAAACCTTGTGATAATGGCACATCAACATAACGGCCATACTTGCCTTCATTAACAAATTCTAAAGCCCCTGACGGCCAGTTTTGACTGGTAGTTGAGACATCTCCCCAAGGCCAAACTCCCCAGCCGTCATAATTATTATCAGCACGTTTATAATTGATGCGAATGCTATTTTTATCAGCTAACGGTTGATAGGTATAAGTATTAAACTGATTATCAATCCAAGCCTCATTCATACTTGGATCAATTAGTGGTACTTTGCGGTCAGCCTCGCCCACTTTATTAGCACCATCCAAAAGAACATAACCAATATCACCAGGAATGGCTGCTTTAGCGATATCTAAATAGTGACCATAAGCATCCTTTTGTTGATTGTTAAAAGAAGTTGCAGCAGTTGGCCAAGTCCCAGTAGACGGTTTTTCTACTCCACCCCAAGTCCAAATAGAAGATTGGTTTACATTAGCATCTGTCACTCCTTGGAAATGCAAACGAATGTTACCACTTGCAATTGGCACTTCAGCATTAGGTGCCGCTTGAGTTGCTGGTGCAGCAAAACTCTGGTCAGGCTGACTTTGCACACTACTTGTCACTGGCTCTGGACTTGTAACAATTGCTGGCGCTGCTTGAACAGAACTCGTATCGGCCACTGATGTAGCTTGATTCCCTTGTGCAATAATGGGCTCTTCGGTCGTGGTAACGGTTACATTTTTTTGCGCAATTATCGCCGTAGAAGGCTCTGTAACAGGCGTTACTAGACTGACATCAGCACTAGCTGCTGGCCTTACCGTATCGGCCAATACTGGTGATTGCCCCGCGAAAAAAAGAGCTGATGCAATGGCAACTGAAGCAACTCCAACTTTGAACTTACGAATACTAAAAATATGACGCTTTTCAGGTAAAAGCGCTTTTTGCTTTTTTTGTGACAACATCCTTATTTTCTCCTTAACCTTTTTTCATTATTAGTATATCGTCTCATAAACAATAAAGCAAGCGCTTTCCGCTTATTTTTTTAATTTTATTATAGCAGTTGAAAAATCAATGTTTTATTACATGCAATCGCTTGTTTTTTATTTTTTTAAAAAAGACAACTTTTTGAACTACCTTCAAAAAGTTAGACAAAAACGCTAACGATTAGAGGCAGTTCAAAAACATGTCTTTTAGTTTCTAATGAAAATGAATACAAAAAGCATCCCAAGGTTGTAAACAAGATGATTGCACTACAGCATCAACATCTGTATTAGCAATGATAACCTGATAGTCACTTTCTGGTAATCTAATGGCTTGTTTTTGATCAGATAGATTGACTACCACCAAATACTTATCTTGATGTAACTGGCGTTGGTAAGCGAAGACATTGTCAGCTGATTCTAACAGTTGGAAGTCTGCTTCTACTAGCCAATCTTCTGTTTTGCGCAAGCTTATGAGTTTTTGATAGGTATAGAAGATTGAGTTCTTGTCAGCCAAAGTTGCTGCTACATTGATGTTCTGATAATTGGGATTGACTGGCAACCAGGTTGTTTCAGCATCAGAAAATCCAGCATTGGCTGAAGCATCCCATTGCATTGGCGTTCTAGCATTGTCTCTGCCAATCCGTCTGATACTTTCCATAATATCCTCTATGGCTTTGCCATTCTCCATAGCTTCTTGAGCATAATTGAGAGATTCTATGTCATCTACTTGACCCAAGTTTTCAAATGGGTAATTGGTCATCCCAATTTCTTCACCTTGATAGATATAAGGTGTCCCTCTCATTAAATGAAGGAGTATCGCAAAAGCTTTTCCTGATTTAATCCGATTTTCTGCCGTATTACCCCAAATTGAGAGAATGCGAGGTAGGTCATGATTATTCCAAAAGAGTGAATTCCAGCCCTCGCCAAGTTTTAGTTCTGTTTGCCATTTAGAAAAAATCTTTTTCAAAGCAGAAACGTCTAAACTTTCTGTAAAGTCCCATTTAGGGTGACCTTCTCTTGACTGAAGAGCAATGTGTTCAAATTGAAAAACCATTGATAATTCTTTATTTTCTGGGCGCGAGTATTGTTTGGCAATTTCTGGTGTAGCTCCCCAAGTTTCACCAACTGTCAGCAAATCATGGTTGCCAAAACTAGCTCTATTCATTTCTTTGAGATAGCTGTGCAGTCTTGGTCCATTACCAGTGATTCCTTGGTCTGGTAATTTCCCAATCAAGTCAATCACATCCATGCGAAAGCCACCAATACCTTTATCTATCCAATAATTCATCATATCATAGATTTTTTGTCGGAGTTCTTCATTTTCCCAATTCAAATCCGGTTGCTTCTTACTGAATAAATGTAAATAGTATTGTCCTGAAGTTGGATCCAATTCCCAAGCTGACCCAGAAAAAATTGAGGTCAAGTCATTGGCTGATCTCGCCATATATAATAATCCCGTTTCGGGCTTGTTAGATTTTCTCTAGCTTCAATAAACCAAGCATGTTCATCCGATGTATGGTTGACAACCAAATCCATAATGATTTTGATATCTCGTTTATTTGCTTCCGCAATTAAACAATCCATGTCAGTCATATCTCCAAAAATAGTTGCTATAGCTTGATAATCAGCTATATCATAGCCATTATCATCCATTGGAGACTGATAAACAGGCGAAATCCAAAGCGCTGTAATCCCTAGCTCTTGTAAGTAATCCAATTGACTGGTTATTCCTTTTAAATCACCAATACCATCACCATTACTATCCTTAAAGGACTTAGGATAAACTTGATATATTGTTGCTTTATGCCACCATTTTTGTTCCATTTTTGTTACTCTTTCTAGTCTTTTTTGAAACAAAAACCTCAAAATCATTTCTTTTGAGGTTTTTGCTTTATTCTAGGAGGAATCGCTCATTAACGAATTGCTTGTTCTGTTTCCAAATCAAAGAAGTGACCTTTTGACACATTGAATGTCAAATCTACGATTTCTCCTGGATTATGGAAATCACGCGCATCAACTCGCGATGCAAATTCTGTACTACCTTGTTTAACATAAAGCATTGTTTCTGAACCTAATAATTCTGAAACTAAAACTTCAGCTTTAACACTAGCACTTGGGAATGTATCTTGAACAATTTGATTTGCTGAAATATCTTCTGGACGAATACCAAAGATGACTTTTTTACCTAGGTAACCACCTGCTTCTAGGACTTTTTCTTGGCCTTCCGGAATAGCAATATCCAATCCTTCTTCACTCGTGATACGACCACCATTGACAGTTACTTCAAAGAAGTTCATAGCTGGGCTACCAATGAATCCTGCAACGAATTTATTAGCAGGAAGGTTATACAGCTCTTGTGGAGAACCAACTTGTTCAATTTTACCAATAGTACCATTTCCCTCTGGATTTTTAGTGGCACTCATAATAACGATACGATCCGCTAATGTCATTGCTTCTGTTTGGTCATGAGTAACATAGATGGTTGTTGAACCAATGCGACGGTGAATCTTCGCAATTTCAGCACGCATTGATACACGCAACTTAGCATCCAAGTTTGACAATGGCTCATCCATTAAGAAAACTTTAGGATCACGAACAATCGCACGTCCCATGGCAACACGTTGACGTTGTCCACCTGATAAATCAGCCGGTTTACGATCTAAGAATTCTGTCAAACCTAAGATGGTTGCTGCTTCTTTAACACGTTGGTCAATATCATCTTTTTTATATTTACGAAGTTTTAAACCAAAGGCCATGTTATCATATACAGTCATATGAGGGTATAGGGCATAGTTTTGGAAAACCATGGCAATATCTCGGTCTTTAGGTGATTTGTCATTAACAACTTCACCGTCAATTTTTAGCTCACCTTCAGAAATATCTTCTAGTCCCGCAATCATTCGAAGCGTTGTTGATTTACCACACCCTGAAGGCCCAACGAAAACGATAAACTCTTTATCAGCAATATCCAAATCAAAATCTTCAACTGCGTAGTGACTTGTATTAGGGTATTTTTTGAAAATGTGATTCAAATTTAATTGTACCATGTCTAGCTCCTATATAACCTTTTTTGTTAAAACCAGTATATCAAAGTAAACGATTTCATAAAAGAGACAAAGCGCCCAAATTTCTTTGGGCACCTTGCACAATCGTTAGTTTTTTTTAAAATATAGATAAGCAAAAGCTAAATCATCAAGATTTTTTAAATTAAGACCTGTTTGCATTTTCAACTTATCAAGCTTGTACTGTAATGAATTACGATGAATGTATAATTTTTGTGCAGATTGCACCAGATTCCCTTGTGATTGCCACATTGCCACAATTATATCTGAGATGTCCTTGTTCTGAACTAAACAATGGTTAAAATGAGCTTCCATCGCTTTTAATGAAATCGCCGCTAGCAAAGACCAGAGCATTAACTCAGGATATCTTGTTACTTGCTGATCGCTTTTTTCAGTAAGATAGGCTGAAAAAAGTTTATTTTCTTCTTCAAAATAACTAGATAGGGGAGCTAAACTATCAGATGACCATCTATTGCCCACGAATACTCTAAAAGTCTGACCAAAGTCATTTTCTAAAGTAGGCATAATATCAGTCAGAATCCCCAAACTATCTTGACTTTCTTCTCTTTCAATCAAAAAAGCAGTTCGTGTTGGGCTAATTGGAATACGCTCACTAACTTGCCCAAGGACGGAAGAAATAATGTCAATTAATTCTTGATCAAGTTGCTCCTGATGATTGAAGTAAATAAACTGATAAGCGTCCAGCTCTGTTGGTAATTGACCTTTTTTTTCGATTAAATAGCGTTGCCATGCTGATTTTCCTTGTCCTGCAGAGCTATTGTCCAAAGCCAAAAGTTCCAAAAACTTCAGCTCACGCGCTGTCAGTTCTGCTCTTGGAAAATTTAAATATGAATCACCTTGGGCAACACTGATCCATTCAGGACTCCCTTTAGGAAGAGGTGTCCGTTGTAGTTGGGGAAAGAGCTCTTTAAGGGTCATATGAAATCCTTTCACTAGTTAACATAGAAAAATTATAACATAGAAATCAGCCAGAAAAATATCAAAGACAGTCGCCAAAAGCCCAAAGAATAGATAGGCTAACAATTGATTCGTTCGATATTCTTGTAATTTCTCTCTCATGCTTCTTCTTTTGAGCTTATCTATTTTTTGTATCCAAGATAATGGTGACCGGTCCATCATTAACGAGACTGACTTGCATGTCTGCTCCGAAAACACCAGTCTCGACTGGGCAAAAGCCTGCCAATTGACGGTTCAAATCATCATATAATTGACTGGCCAATTGAGGGCTAGCAGCTCCTGTAAAGGCTGGTCGATTACCTTTCTTGGTGTTAGCAAACAAGGTAAACTGCGAGATAGACAAGATAGCCCCTTGACGATCTTGAATAGACAAGTTCATTTTATCATCCTGATCGGAGAAGATCCGCATATTAACAATTTTACGAACAGCATAATCCAAATCATCCTGATTATCCTCTGGACCAACACCAACCAATAGAAGAAGACCAGCTTGAATGTTCCCATGAATCAAACCATCAATAGCTACTGAGGCTTGTGATACCCGTTGAATAATAATTTTCACTGACTTCTCCTACTTATTTTTTAACCATTACGACGTTTGACATTATAAATGTCTGGAACTGCTTTTATTTTTTCAACAACTGTTGTCAACTCAGATAAATTTGGAATTCCAAAGCTCACATGAATATTGGCAAACTTCATATCTTTAGTTGGTTGTGCATTAACCGTTGAAATGCTCTTTGTGGAGTTAGATAAGATTTGTAAAACATCATTTAGCAAACCTGTTCTATTCAATCCATAGATATCAATCTCTGCCTGATAATCTTTACTGGAATTATCCAGGTCCCACTCTACCTCAATGAGACGTTGCTCATAGCCATCTTGTCCCTTAATATTATTGCAGTCAGCTCTGTGAATAGCAATTCCGCGCCCTTTGGTGATATAGCCTTCAATTGCATCTCCAGGAACGGGATTACAGCATTTTGCAATGCGCATCAAAAGTCCTGTTGCTCCTTGAATGATAACCCCATTTTCACTACGAACTTTAAGCACTTCTTTATTTTCATGCTTAACTTCGCCACCTTTGACCAGTTCTTCAGCTTCTGCTTTTAGTTTTGCTCGTTCTTCTTCGCGACGCTCTTTTTCTGTTAGTTTATTAAACACAGAAACTGGACTAATATCCCCAAAACCAACAGCCGCATAAAGAGACTCTTCACTTTTTACACTAACCCGCGGTAAAATTTCTTCTATCCGTTTTTTATCAAGGTATTTATTTGCTACATAACCCTGTTCTTGGAAGAAGGAAACAAGCATTTCACGTCCTTTATTAACAGATAATTCTTTATCTTGGTTTTTAAAGAATTGTCTGATCTTATTGCGGGCTTTATTGGTTTTGACCAGTTTAATCCAGTCACGACTCGGTCCAAACGAATTAGGATTGGTGACAATTTCAACCACATCACCTGTTTTTAATTTCGAAGTCAAGGGAACCATCCGACCATTAACTTTTGCCCCAGTAGCTTTTTCCCCAACCTGCGTGTGAATCGCATAGGCAAAATCAATTGGACCTGATTCTTTTGGTAATTCTTGAACTGCCCCTGTAGGGTGAAGACATAAATACGTTCAGAAAAAATTTCTTCTTTTACAGAATCAACAAAGTCTCTTGCATCACCATTTGAAGCATCTTGTAACTCGACTAATTCATTAATCCAATTCATACCAACTTTTTGATCCGACTGGCTAACTTTACCCTTTAGTCCTTTTTTGTATGCCCAGTGTGCGGCAACCCCGTACTCGGCAACCTGATGCATTTCTTTTGTCCTGATTTGAATTTCAATGGGGCCTTTAGGACCATAAACAGTTGTATGAATCGACTGATAACCGTTGGCTTTTGGCGCAGCGATGTAATCCTTAAAACGACCAGGCATTGGACGCCATAATTCATGGATGTAGCCCACCATGGCATAGACATCACTTTGTGTTTCCATGACACAACGAATGGCAATTAAGTCAAAAATTTGGTCAAAGCGTTTTTTCTTATCACGCATTTTACGATAAATGGAATAGATATGCTTAGGACGTCCGTAAACATCTCCATATAATCCCTGTTCGTTAGTGTAGCTAATGATTTTTTCAACAATATGATCAACTAATTCTTCTCGTTCCCGACGCTTTTCAGACATCAAATGCGTAATTTTATAAAATTCCACTTCGTTCAGGTAACGAAAAGATAAATCTTCCAACTCCCATTTTATTCTGCTAATTCCCAAACGATGTGCCAAAGGAGCATATATTTCCATGGTTTCACGAGAAATACGTTCTTGTTTATCTTTGCGTAGATGTTTAAGCGTTCTCATATTATGTAGGCGATCTGCTAATTTAACTAAAATAACACGAATATCCCGAGACATGGCCATTAACATCTTACGATGATTCTCTGCCAACTGCTCTTCATGCGATTTATATTCTACTTTACCAAGTTTTGTGACCCCATCAACAATATCACGAACATCCTTGCCGAATTTATCTTCGATATCTTCTAATGTAATTTTTGTATCTTCAACAACATCATGGAGAAAACCACATGCAACCGTTACAGCGTCTAATTGTAAATCTGCCAATATTCCAGCTACCTGAATCGGGTGAATAATATAAGGTTCTCCAGACTTCCGCGCCTGATAAAAATGAGCATCAGTTGCGTAGTCTAAAGCTTTCTTTACAAAGGCAGCATCTTTGTCATTCATATATTTTTTTGCTAAAGCTACAACTTCTTCCCCTGATAAATTCACTTCTTTTGCCATTATTATCCTCTAAATCTAGTCTTTTTCCTATTTTAACACTTTCATACCAAAAGAAAAAGAAAGAATCCCTGACTAAAACTCTAAAATACAATCATTTTTCAAGTCAACTTTATTAATTATTAAATTTTCTCACTAAATAACAATATATTGTTATCAAAAATATTAAAAAAGTTCGTATTTAGTATTGATGAAAGCCTTTACTTCGGTTATAATAGATATCCAAGTTCATATTTGGGTAATTTTAGGATAATTTTCAAGGAGATTAAAAAATGAAAAAACACTTTGTTTCAAAGAGTGCTATTTTTTTGAGCATGATTGTAGCTGCCGGAACAGCTCACATTGTTTCTGCAGAGGTATCAAGCAGTAGCAATAGTCAGCCTGAGACAACAGCTATTAAGCCCCTGGCAACTAGTCCCGTAGCTGCAGATGCTAACACTACTACAGCAAGTCCAACACCCCTATCATCAGTTCCGGTTGAAAAAGCAGCCATTGCAGCACCAATGCCTACTACAACTGCGACACCTACAGCAACAGTTTCTGACACAATGGCAATGGCTCCAGTTGAGGGACAAAATGTAGATGTTCGCATTGTGTCAACAACTGACCTTCATTCTAACTTAATTAATTATGATTATTACCAAGATAAGCCGTCACAAACAATTGGACTGGCAAAAGCAGCGGTGCTCATCGATCAAGCTAAACGCGAAAATCCAAATACCGTTTTAGTTGATAATGGTGATATCCTACAAGGTACCCCACTTGGAACTTATACCGCTCTAATCGATCCAATTCAAGCTGGTGAAGTTCATCCAATGTATGCTGCACTGGATAAATTAGGCTTTGATGCGTCAACCCTTGGTAACCATGAATTCAACTATGGCTTAGCTTATCTCAACAGAGTCATTGCTTCAGCAGGGCTACCGATTGTCAATGCTAATGTCTATGATGCAACAACAGGAAACTATTATTTTAAACCTTACGAGGTCATCACAAAAACCTTTACGGATACCAATGGCCAAGCTGTCAACCTTAAAATCGGCATAACAGGAATTGTTCCTCCTCAAATAATGGGGTGGGATAAGGCTAATTTAACTGGGAAAGTAACCGTAACCGACGCTGTTCAAGCAGTGGAAAAAATTCTACCTCAAATGCGTCAAGCTGGCGCAGACATCACCCTCGTTCTTGCCCACACTGGTATTGGCGACAATGTCTATGAAGTCGGTGAAGAAAATGTCGGCTATCAAATTGCAAGCTTACCAGGTGTAGATGCAGTTGTTACAGGTCACTCACATGCTGAATTTCCAAGCGGACAAGGAACTGGTTCTTATGAAAGCTACACAGGTGTCGATGGCGTTGCCGGACTAATCAATGGCACTCCAACAAACATGGCTGGCAAATACGGTGATCACATTGGGGTGATTGACTTAAATGTTACCTATACAAATGGCCAATGGGTGGTTAATAAAAATAAAAATCATTCTGAAATTCGTAAAATTGATACCAAATCAACTCTTGCTGATCCAGACATTGTCACCTTAGCCCAAGAAGCTCATAATGGTACAGTTGATTATGTTCGTCAAACAGTCGGCCAAACAACTTCTCCTATTAATTCTTACTTTGCCCTAGTTAAAGATGACCCATCTGTCCAAATCGTTAACAAAGCACAGCTTTGGTATGCTGCTCAGCAATTAGCAGGAACTCCTGAAGCAAATCTACCGCTCCTTTCAGCAGCAGCGCCATTTAAAGCTGGAACACGGAATGATCCAACTGCTTACACAGATATCCCAGCAGGTCCAATTGCCATTAAGAACGTTGCTGATCTTTATCTTTATGATAATGTTACTGCGATTCTAAAAGTAACAGGTGCTGACCTCAAGGAATGGTTAGAAATGTCAGCTGGACAATTCAATACGATTGATCCGACAAATACTGGTCCACAAAATCTTGTCAATACTGACTACCGTACTTATAATTTTGACGTTATTGATGGATTGACATATGAATTCGATATCACACAAGCCAATAAATATGATGCCAAAGGTAATCTAGTTAATCCTGATGCTAACCGTGTTAAAAACTTAATGTATCAAGGAAAAGCAATTGATCCAAACCAAGAATTTATGATTGTGACAAACAACTACCGTGCAAGTAGCACATTCCCTGGTGCAAAAAATGCACGCCTCAATCGTCTCCTAAACTTAGAAAATCGCCAAGCCATCATTAATTACATTATCTCTGAAAAAACAATTAATCCATCAGCAGATAATAATTGGTACTTTACAGATAGTATCAAAGGATTAAATCTCCATTTCTTGAGTGCAGACAAGGCACAACATTTGATTGGAGACAAAGCAGATATTTCTTACGTCGGTCCATCGACTGTTGAAGGGTTTGGTGACTTCGTCTTCACTTACGTGAAACCAGTTGTCCCAACTGATAAAGCACCTGCACCAACTGAAAATACTTCAACAATCAGCCCTGCTACCCGAGCAGAAATGCAAGCATTGGCTGCTCGTGTCTACCAAGAAACACATCAACCAACACAATTAGCTGCTAAAGCTGAAAACTTACCAACTACTGGTAGCAAAGAATCACAAGCCATTTCTCTGTTTGGTTTAGCATTCCTAAGCCTTGGCGCACTTTTCACAAGAAAAAATCGTCGCCAAAACTAAACAAACCACAAAAAGCGAAGACAATTGAAAAGTCTTCGCTTTTTGATACGGTAATGCTCTAAATTATTCAATTATCAATTAAGGAACTTAGATTTCCAACCTTGTTAACTACTATATATTGTGTTAAACTGATAGATAATTACAAGATATAGTTAAGGAGTAATATGTCTGAGTTAACCATTGTATTTATCAGCTTAAGTGGAAACACCTTGAGCTTTGTTAAACGCCTCTCTACTTATTTGGCTGAAAACTATCAGATCACGACAAATCCAATCAACATTAAGGAACAAAATCATCAAACCTTCCCAGTTGAGCAATCCTTTGTTGCGATCTTACCAACTTACTTAGAAGGTGGGAACGGACTGGATTCTGGAGATATCGAAATACTGACCACTCCTCTTGGGGACTTCATCGCTGCGCACGACAACTATAAACAGTGTTTCGGGGTTATTGGTTCAGGTAACCTCAACTTCAATAACCAATATTGCTTGACCGCAAAGCAATATGCAAAACGCTTCGGTTTTCCTATGATTGGTGATTTTGAAATGCGTGGAACCATTTCTGATATTGAACGGCTTGCCAAAGTCATTTTAGAAACCAGAGAATCATTTAAGGCATAAAAAGAAGAAAGTGGGACAAATCGGTAATTTCGTAGCAATTTGATTTTGTCATCCCACCTCCGCAAAGTTGAGTAGGGCTATAAAATCTGATTTTCAACGTATTAGAGCCCACTCAACCACTGCCTTATATACATAAATCTATAAAAAAATAGAGTTTGAGAATATTTGCCCCACTCCTTTTCCTTTTTCTCAACTTCAGTCATGGTATAATAGGATAGTTGAAAGAAAAATTGATAGGAGTACTTATGAAAACGACAGTTGATTACATTACAACATTAACGCAAATCCCATCACCTACAGGATTTACAAGAAGAATTATGGACTACGTTGCAGCTGAAATTTCATCCTTTGGTTATGATATTGTTCGCACCAATAAAGGTGGCTTGATGGTTTCAGTTAAAGGGGAAAACGATCAAAAGCAACGTGTAGTTACTGCCCACCTTGATACCTTAGGAGCTATGGTCCGTGCCATCAAACCAGATGGTCGTTTGAAAATGGATCTTGTTGGTGGCTTTGTCTATAATGCTATTGAAGGGGAAAACTGTACTGTCCATCTTGCTCAAAATGGCAAGGAGATTTCAGGTACGATTTTAATCCATCAAACATCTGTCCATGTCTATAAAGATGCTGGTACAGCCGAACGTAACCAAGCTAACATGGAAGTTCGTTTAGATGAAAAAGTCCGTACTGCCGACGAAACACGCGCACTTGGCATCGAAGTTGGAGATTTTATTTCCTTTGACCCACGTGTTATTGTAACAGATAATGCTTTATCAAATCACGCCATTTAGATGATAAAGTATCTGCTGCCATCCTAATTGAACTGCTTAAAAAATATAAGCAAGAAAATATCACACTTCCTTATACAACGCATTTCTACTTCTCAGCCTTTGAAGAAGTCGGTCATGGCGCAAATTCAAGCTACCTGAACAAGCAGTTGAGTACTTAGCAGTTGATATGGGAGCTATGGGAGACGATCAAACAACAGATGAATATACTGTTTCTATCTGTGTTAAAGACGGCTCAGGCCCTTACCATTATGAATTACGTCAGCAAATGGTTGCCCTCTGTCAAGAAAATAATATCCCATTTAAACTAGATATCTACCCATACTATGGTTCTGATGCTTCAGCAGCCATGCGTTCAGGTGCTGAAGTCCGTCATGCTCTCCTTGGTGCAGGTATTGAATCAAGCCATTCTTACGAGCGTACCCACACTGATTCCGTTGAGGCAACAGAAAAGCTTGTCGATGCTTATCTCTTAAGTGACATGATTGACTAATTTAGAGGACCTAATGATGGCAAAAATAATTATTATTCGAGGCAATTCTGCCAGTGGTAAAACAAGTCTTGCCAAAGCCGTCCAAAGTCAGTTCCCCGAACGAGCAATTATCCTATCTCAAGACACCCTTAGAAGGGACTTATTAGGTGCACATGATGGTTTTGATACACCGACCATTCCCTTACTGATTGAACTAATTAATTTTTCTTACCACCAATATGATGTCATTATTATTGAAGGAATCTTAAAATCAGATTGGTATCAACCCGTTTGGGATCATCTTCTACAAAACTATCCAAAGGACTGCCAAGCCTACTACTATGATTTATCCTTTGAAGAAACACTTAAACGACACAAGGGCCGAGCTAAGGCAAATGACTTTGGGCAAGAAAGTCTTCAAAGATGGTGGAATGACAAAGACTACTTGAAACTATTTGATGAACAAATCCTCTCACCTGAATTGTCTATTGAAGCAGCAAGAGCACTAATCCTCAACAAATAAGAAAAGACTAGGAATCCATTTCTTAGTCTTTTCTTATTTAATTGTTATTTCAAGCCCGAAATGATCACTAACAACAGGTGCATAACCACCTTCAAAAGTGATCTCCGAAGAAGAAATCTCAAAATCCCTACTTGTAAAGATATGATCAACCTTATAAGTATGCTGATTACCTTCCCAACCGTCGATATCTTTCATCATACTGTGGTCACCAAAAACAAAGTCAGCAACCTTATGACTATCCTGCAAGTTAAGTGGACTCTTCTCAATCATTTGATAACCTTCCAAATCCGTTGGGTTATTAAAATCCCCCATGAGCATCAAAGGTCCATCAACAAACTCTAAAAGATGAGACTCCAGCCTTGCCCATTCATCCTCAAATCCTTTGCCATACCAAGACATATGCAAACTAAGAACCGTCACCTCACGCCCCAAAAGTTGAGTCCTAGCAACCAAGGCCCTCCGAGTGTGGAAATCTCTTTCATCATCAGCCTTAGAAATTAAGACATCAGAAACCTCCATTGGTTCCTTTGAGAGAATAGCTACGCCCTCATGATAAATGCCGTATCCAATATGATTATAAGTCCACGACCAATAGTAATCATGCCCGTGCTTTCTAAGATAATTAACCAAGATTAAAGCAAAATTATCCTTATGAATTGATGGCGTTCCAGGCACCTGCT
Organism: Streptococcus uberis; assembly: GCF_000785785.1. Taxonomy (GTDB): domain Bacteria; phylum Bacillota; class Bacilli; order Lactobacillales; family Streptococcaceae; genus Streptococcus; species Streptococcus uberis_A. Next base: position 17,753 of record NZ_JRQN01000012.1, on the reverse strand, counting down.
GATAATTAAAAAGTTCATTTGCAACCTCACTGTCAATCAGCTGATTGATTTCCTGCAAACAAATAATCTCATATTTTTCTGCCATAATGTGTTCAGCCAAGTCAACTAACTTTTTTAAAGCATTAACTTCCATCCAAGAATGGGTATTTAAAGTTAGACATTTTGCCATCAATTCATCTCCTTAATAAGTACAAGAAGAGTGACAAATAAATTGTGTCACCCTTACTTATTTTATTTTATAACTTTACTTTTGCAACTGCTGTTTTCGCTGCTTGTTGACCTTGTACTACCAATTCAACAGATTCAATATCAGCCTGGTTAGTAAAGACTACAACAATTGTTGTTTCACGATCAGCTGATTTGATTGCTGCTAAATCAGCAACGACAAGTAAATCACCAGCTGTAAGACGTTGTCCTTCTTTAACTTTAGCAGAGAAAGGTACACCATTTAATGCTACTGTATCAAGACCAACGTGAACTAAAACTTCAAGTCCATTATCAGTCAATAAACCAAAGGCATGTTTAGTTGGGAAGACACTTGTTATAATCCCTGAAACAGGGGCATAGATGTTACCATTTTCAGGTTCAACAGCAAACCCGTCACCCATCATTTTACCGGCAAAAACTTGGTCATTCACTTCCGAAATCGGCATAACTTGTCCATCAGCCACAGTCAATACTTCTTCAGTTAAACCTTTAAAAGTTGCCATTTCTTGAACAGGTTCATTTTTTGAGAAGTTTGATGTCGGAATAGTCGCACCAGAATCTAATAAATCTTGAATATCAGATTTCAAAATATCAGCTTTGGGACCATAAACTGCTTGAACACCATTGCCTTTAACAATCAGACCCATGGCACCAGCTTTTTTCCACAAGTCTTCTGAGCCAACTTTATCAGTTTCTTTAACAGAAACACGAAGACGTGTCATACAAGCATCAACGTCAGCAATATTTTCGCGACCACCTAATAAATTAATAATTTTTACAATTTGTGAACTAGCATCTGCTACTTGGTCTGATCCTTCAGATGAAGCATCAGCTAACATGTCAGCATCATAGTTACCTAGACGACCAGCCGTTGCTAGGTTCATTTTTTTAATCATAAAATCAGCAATAAAGTACATAATGACAGCAAAGAGGATAGAAACCCAAATGAAGTTAAACAAGTCCATCCCAAGTCCAGCTTTGATAGCCATCGGCGTCCGTGTCAACAACTCAATATTACCAAATGAGTGAACACGAAGATTAATCAAGTCAGCCATAGCAAACGACGCCCCTTGAACTAATGCGTAAACAATATATAATGGCATAGCAGCAAACATAAACATGTACTCAAGGGGTTCTGTAACTCCTGTTAAGAATACAGCTGCCGCTGCCGAAATAAACATCATTTTGTATTTTGGTTTTTTATCTTCATCAACATTACGGTACATGGCAACAGCGACTCCCATCAATGTACCAGTAGCACCAATCATTTGCCCAACTTTAAAACGAGCTGGTGTGACGGTTGTCAATAAGTGTTTATAAGCTTCCGTATCACCAGATCCTTTAAGACCAACTAAGTCAGTAACCCATGCCAACCAAAGTGGATCTTGTCCAAATACTTTAGTACCTATCCCAGAACCAGTCATTACTTCATAAGTTCCTCCGAGAGCTGTATAGTTCATTGGAATCGTTAACATATGGTGTAAACCAAATGGTAACAAGAGACGTTCCATAGTACCGTAGATAAATGGCGCTAAAATAGGAGCTGTATCTTGTGATGAGGCAATCCACATTCCAAATCCATTTATTCCAGCTTGAATAACCGGCCATACAAGCGCTAAGACTAGAGCGACAAGAGATGACCGTAAAATAACCACAAAAGGAACAAAGCGTTTCCCATTGAAGAAAGTTAGGACTTCAGGAAGTTTACGATAGTTATAATATTTGTTAAAAGCTGTAGCTCCAACAAATCCAGCTATTATTCCTACGAAAACCCCAGTATTAAGCGCTGGAGATTCCAAAACACTTGTGAAATAGTTTTTAACAACCATTTCGGTTCCCAAAAAGCTCTTAATTTTTGCTGCAGGATCAGCAAGCATGGATGCATTAACATTATAGATAGCACCTGTTAGTCGGTTGATTAAAACAAAAGCTAAACCAGCTGCAAATGCACCTCCAGCTCTTTCTTTAGCCCATGACCCACCAATTGCAAGTGCAAAAAGTAAGTGCAAATTACCAATCACGGCCCATCCAAGTTCCGCCACTACGTGTCCAATCGTAACCAAGATTGCTGAATTGGGATTGATCATTGGAATGGAATTACCAATACTAACCATTAAACCTGCTGCAGGCATAACCGCAATAACAACCATCAAACATTTTCCAAATTTTTGCCAAAATTCGAAACTAAAAATTTGTTTAACCTGTGATTTCATCTTCATCTCCTCATAGCTATAAAAACCATCTACTAGTTGCAAACGTTTTACGCAAACGTTTGCGGTTTTCTTCTTTTTATTATACTCTCCAAAATTTAATTTGTAAAGCGGTTTCTTAAAATTAATTAAAAAAGAGCCTAATTAGCATTAGGACTCTTGTGTTGAGGCACGTTCAATGATTTTATGAGGGATTACTAATACCTCATCCTTTAATTTCTTTTCAGCTAAAATAGCTTGAGCTGCCGCTTCTCCTAACTTGTAAGGAAAAATTTCTACAGAGGTCAATGATGGGGTTGCGATTTGGGCAATGATTGAATTATTAAAACTGATAATAGCTTTTTTATCAGCCTGCTGACCACTCTCCCTTAGTAACTTTTGCAATTTAATAGCCAAAATATCATCACAAGTGACAAAAGCTTGCGCTGGGTTTTCTTGCAAGTAGCTCTGAAAAGCGATAGCATCAGCCAAGGACATATTAAAGCTATTCGCTATTTTCCCCTTTTCCTTCATAGCATTGGCAAAGCCACTATAACGCTCTGCCTGAACCATTTCATCCATATCATTATAGATATAGGTAATCTGGCTGTAGCCTTTATTAAGCAGATACTGACTAGCGTCATATCCAGCTTGACGGTTATCATTATCGATGTACTGGAACTGATCGCTCCGCTTTTCCGTCAATGAATGACCAACAACAACACAGTCAACTTTTTCGCGAGCAATAAAATCGTAGACAGGATCTTCAGCTTTCGAATAAAGAAATATAAATTTAGAGATATTACCACTGCGAATCATGGTTGTTACATTAGCCAGTAAGTCCTCCTCAGTTCGACCTGTAGCTAAAGCCACCATTTGTTGTTTGTCAGTACAAATCCCAGAAATCCCTTGGATAATTTGCATAAAGAAGGGATTATCCCCTATCGTTTCATGGCTTTCTCGAACAGGCAGAATAATTCCTACAGTATTATTTCTGCGTTTAACCAAATTTTGAGCAGAATAATTAGGTGAGTAGTTCAATTCCTCCATGACCTTTTTCACTCGATCCTTGGTGGACTGACTAATCATCTCATTGTCATGCATTGCTCGCGAGGCTGTAGAAGGAGAAACCCCTGCTAATCTTGCCACATCTTTAATTGTAACCACGATTTCTCCTCCAAAGGTGCTTTTTAATAGAATAGACATTTTAAGCTAACCTGTCAAGAAGAAAATGAATCCCCTTTCAAGAATTCATTTTATTTTTCTTATAGGTGGAAATCATCAGCCATCTTCTCAAGAACTGTATTCAAGAGTTTCTTATTTAAACTATACTTTCCACCCCCATCTTCAGTATTAAATTGCAGAATTTGGGCATTGACTAACTTCTGTGTATGGAAAGATACCGCAGCAGCTGTAATATTCAATCGTTTAGCTATATCTTTACTTTTGGTATTTGGTTGCAATACCTCTTGGAGAACTTGATAACGAGTAGTATCACTAAGAAGTTTTAAGGCTAATGAAAAATCTTCCTCATCTAAGTTATCTTCAGTATGTAAAAACCTTTCAATGTGGCAAGTAATGATAAATCCAATTTCTTGGGATTCATTTTGGTGTAACTTAATCATTGATAATCTAATAAACCATGAACTAAGAATAAATACTGACAAGAAGCTATTATCTAAGGAGAGTAACCCGTTTTTAGTCAGCTCAGGTAAAGAATCTGCAAATTTGTCTAAATCAAACTTACTAGCATAAGCTCGCCGTTCTTTTAATCCTCTTTTAAAGTAGGGTTGATAAATACTGATTAATTCTTGTGAAAGAGTGACTAACCGTTTTATGCTAGTTAGAGGTTCACGATAAAATTGACTATAATACCATTTCATTTCAGGTTTTAATGAAGACTCTTCAAGCAATACCCAAAAATCTTTTTCTTTATCTTCTTCCTCATCCACTATCAAATAAGCAATGCATTTTTGAATATCTTTCTCAGACAATCCTAGAGCATAATCATGAACTTCTTCTACATTTTGACATGAGTATCCCATTTCTCCTGCATAATAGTAAATAACATGGAGCAGACTAAAGCCATAGCCAAACAAATAATAGCGATTTATCTCCTCTGCAAAAGGTTCAAATTTCCCTTTTATTTCCTCAATAAGGGCAAAATCTTCTTTAAAATTTTCCTTTTCTTTTTTAGAGAATTCCATTGTTATATCCATTTGAAAGGTTTGAAAAAATGGCATAAAAAACAATTCTATGATTGAACTAGCTTGTTCGGAATACTTATAATCCATGAAACAGGTTTCTCCATTTTTCTAAAAATAGTACTTTCTAATAGTGTAACCTAAGAGTATTAAAGAAAGCAAGAGGAAAAGCAATCCTAACATTTTTGCAGAGAGGTAAATAACTAAAACAGAGACAAGTGCGTTACTGATGACCACGCTAACAGTACAAAAGGTAGAGATCCCAGATGAAATAGTTGCTAATTGATTCTCTGGCATTGTTTTCATGATTAATGCTGATATTTTGGGATTAATAATCCCGATACAAATTGTTAATAAACCAATTCCAACCATCATCACGTAAACATTTTGCAGATAAATGCCTATAAATAAAGCTACCAAAGCAAGGGGTGACCCTAAAAGTGCCTGTTCAATTGAAATCGGTAACTTATCTCTTGTAAGCAGAAAACTACCAAACATCATGCCAAGACTTGATACTAAACCTAAAATGGCAATTGTAGCCGCAAGTGACCCAAACCCAAAACAAGGATTTTCTTTAAAAATCAATAAAAGAATAGCATCTTCAACACCAATAATGGCATTTAAACCAGCTAATATATAAATAGATGTTTTTAAAACAGGGACTTTTGACAGAGAATCAAAAGCTAGTTTTAGAGAATAACCAACATCTTGGATAATATTTTCCTGATGATTTCCATCTCTCGTTTGGACTGAATAACCTGTTACTTTTTCTTTCAAAGCACTTCTGATAAACATAATGATTATGGCACTGACTAAAAATGTTGAGGCATTAACAAATGCTAACTGTTGAAAATTAAATAGACTTAAAAGTACTGCGCCACTAGCTATAAATGCCATTTGGAAAGCAGTCATCGTTCCTTGACGAAATCCTAAGAACTTTTCCCTGTCATCCTCTTTAATAATTCTTAAGGTGATTGGTTTGAAGAGGGCATTTTCATATTGACCAGCTAAATCTGAAAGAATATTTATAATAATTGCAATCACCAGTATCCATAAAGCAGGTTTAAAGCCCATTACTATTCCAACAATACTATACATGACTACTCTAAAAGCCAAAGCTGCTAATATAGTATCGACTTTATTTTTTGTTCGATCTCCCAGAATTCCCATTAAAATACTAGATAAAAAAGGAAAAGTCTCAGAAAAAGTTACTAGTGCAATGGCCATTTTGCCATCAGGTAAAATGAGGACATAGTTCATTAAAGCTAAATAATAAACAATATCACCGAAGTTAGAAATTAGATCTGACACAAATGTTGCCATAAATAATTTATTAGAGAATACCTTTTTCATAAATCACCGCTTAATCTTTATTAAACAATCGTTTTATATAAATATAATACTTTCTATCTATTAAGTCAACACTTAATTAAAATAAAAAACAAGCGATTATTTAACCGCTTGTTTTAATTCGTCATTTCTAAAGCATAACTGACTGCACTGAGGGCGTAGAGTGGGGCGGTCTCTGTCCGCATGATACGAGGACCGAGGCCGATTTTGATGCCACCTGCTTTTTCAAATAACTCAATTTCTTTTGGTGAAATACCACCTTCTGGCCCAAAGATAAAGAGAATCTTTTGACCTAGTTGACAGTTGGCTAATTCACGCGCCAAAGCACTCTTTTCACCTTCTTTAGCTGACTCTTCATAGGCAATGAGGATTTTATCAAATGCTGCTAATTGGCTGATAAAATCGGCTTTTTTCTCAAAAAGTTTGATTTCCGGCACCTTATTGCGTTTGCTCTGTTCTGCTGCTCCTAAGGCGATTTTTGCTAATTTCTCTTCTTTTTTAGCTAGCTTCTTGCCATCCCATTTGACCACTGACCAGTCGCCCGGGTAGGCCCAAAGAGCTGCTGCCCCTAATTCTGTCACTTTTTGCGTGATAAAGTCCAGCTTGTCGCCCTTTGGAAAGCCGCTGGCTATGGTTACTTGCACGGGTAACTCTAGGTTCTCACCCAAGTCTTGGATAATGTCTAACTGATAAGCAGCGCTATTTGCCACCTTGGCAAGCCGTTTAATGCCATCATCAAAAACTAGGACGACTTGGTCGCCATCGCCCAGGCGCATAACCTGAAACATGTGCTTGATGGTGTCTTTATCTGTGATGGTCACAAGTGGCTGAGCTGCGCCTGATATAAAGTACTGTTGCATTAGCCGCCGATCACTCCTGACATATCATCTGTTTTCTTGAAGATGCATGCATTCCACTCCCCTTGAATCATATGTGTTTCAAGGAAGAAACCGGCGTCTTCTGCTGCTTCTTTAACCATTGGCCATTTCTCAGAAATGATCCCTGACATAATTAAATAGCCTTGGTCTTTGACTAATCTGTAAGCATCCTCTGTTAAATGGATGAGGATATCTGCCAAAATATTGGCAACTATAACCTCTGCTTCAATTTCCACACCGCGTAAGAGATCTCCTGCTGCTACTTTAATATTTTCAGTGCCAGGGTTAAGGTCAATATTTTCTTGAGCTACACGCACAGCCACATCATCTAGGTCATAGGCATAAATATCTTTTGCACCCAGTAGTGAACTTGCAATAGAAAGGACACCTGATCCTGTTCCCACGTCAATGACTGTTTCACCACCACGAAGGACTTGTTCTAAGGCAAATAAACTCATTTTGGTTGTTGGGTGAGTTCCTGTTCCAAAGGCCATGCCTGGATCAAGCTTAATTACTTTTTCCTCTGGTCTGGCTTGGTAATCAGTCCATGATGGCACAATGGTCAAATCATGGGTGATGCGGGCTGGTTGGTAATATTTCTTCCAGTTGTCAGCCCAATCTTCTTCTGCCAATTCTTGGGAAGCGACAGCTACGGGACCAACAGTTAGACCTGTACCTTCCAAGCCTTTTATCCCTTGGGTAATGGTGTCTCTGACTTGGTCAATTGCCATGGTATCTGGAAAATAACCCGTAATGTCAACCATTTCTGATTGCTCAATCTCAGGATAGAGCTCGCCAAAGCGGTCCTCTTGACCAAGGTAATCAGCTGTGTCACTAATGGCCACACCTTGACTGCCTGCTTCAATTAACATATTTGAGACAGCTTCTTCAGCGTCACGATGGACGGTCACTGTCAGTTCTTGCCATGCATTCACTTGATTTGTTACCTCTATTAGCTTTCAATTGAAACTATTATAACACATTTAAATAAGAGGTTCTTTGAAGCCATCACTCAATATCCGTAATTTTGACAACTTATCCTTATTTTGATAAAATACTGATAATATTGGAGGTGTTTTTATGATAACCATTCGCCCAGTTTCTGATTTACGTAATAAATTTCCTGAAATTGAGGAAACAGTTGTAGAAGAACATGCACCCGTTTTCTTGACGAAAAACGGCTATGGAACGATGGTTCTAATGAGTATAGAGCAATATGATCAGCTAATTAATCCCACCGAAAGGAAATTAGACGAGGCTGATCAACAAGCTAGTCAATCTAAGCAACGTTTTTCAAGTCAAGACGTTTTCAATCGTGTCAGAGAGAGAATTAATCATGACTAGCTATTATAAACTAGTTATTCTCCCGCTTTTTGAAGATGATTTAAATCAGATTGTTGATTATATCAAATATAAACTTAAAAACCCTAGCGCTGCACATCATTTAGTGAATGATGTAGAAAAGGCTATCTTACAACGATTGGCAAATCCATTGGGTTTCCCATCCTATAAGACATCAACTGCTCGACCACATCCTTACTATACCATTCGTGTCAAGCATTTCACTATCTTTTATGTAGTTATTGAGCATACCATGGGGGTTCGTCGCATTCTTTATGCCAAACGACAATTAAATACTTTCCTTTAACCATCTGCATCTCAGATGGTTTTTGGCAACTAAAAAGAGTCTGAGACAACTATTTTCAGACTCTAGTTTTTATAGTGTAACGCAGTCATTAAGTAGGCTCTAATACGTTGAAAATCAGCTACTACAACCCTACTCAATTTTGTGGAGATGGGACGTCAAAATCAAATTGCTATGAAATTACTGATTTTTTTCCACTCTCCCTTTCTCCAAATAATCTCTCAATCGTTCTTGCAACTGAGGGATCACCTGCTCATCAATTAAAAATTCAGCTATTGTCATCAATTTATAGCCTTGACCTTCATCGCCAAGGACTATTTGGTTATATTGTTTTGGGGCAATGTCCCCACCATAAAAACTGATTGTCTATCAGGGTTACTCATTCCAGGATAAACTTTTGCCCAAATAATATCCTCAGGATGAATATGGATTGATAATTCTTCCAAAACCTCTCTTTGAAGACATTCAAAAGGGGTTTCCTCAGCCTCACGACCACCTCCTGGTAAGTCCAACATGTTAGGATGAGGAATACTTGGCATATCGTCACGTAAACTGGTTAGGATTTTATCGTTCATGAGTAGAGCCACCTTACTTCCTGAAAAATCAAAAACTTGGTCCAATATAGTTAAACTAGTGTCTTGAATTCCCATAAAACTCCCTTAATTTGCTCTATTTTTGGTAATACTTAACTCAACAGAGATTTATTGAGTTCAAATCCGTCTACCACCTTAATATCTTGGATAACCGAAGAATTCTGTTTCTTCTAGTCCTGTTTTTCCTTCTTCAAAGGCTTCTTGGTTCCACTCTAGACCGAAGTCAATTTTAGTGTCATCTTCAAGGAAGTCCATTAGATTAGACAAGCCTTCCGTTGCTACATCATTAAGAAACTGGGCAAAGTAAGCCAAAAATTCACGTGACAAGCCTTTTTTAGGTTCGTAAGGGATTGCCACCAAATAGTCATCCTTATCAAACGAACTTTTCTCTGGATTATAAAAAATGACATAATCTTCAAAAACGATATCTTCTTGAGTGACTTCCCCTTGGTCGTCAATTGTTTCCACTTCCCCAGTGTTTTGAGCCTCTAACACAAAAGTCACTTCCACTGCATGATTTTTCTTGTCCCAATCCATGGCATAATCAAATTGAAACTGCTTATCCATTTCTTCTTCTAAAACTGAGAGAAAACCAAATTTAGCCATTAGTTTGTTACCTATTTTTCTTTATATTTTTAACCTATTGTAGCATAATTTGACGGGATTTTCAGAGTAGATTATTTTGTTAGATTATTAAAATTACAAGCATAACTTAGCTCAGTATTAAGAAACACATATATCACAGATTATGCTACAATTATTATATTATCAATATATTCAAGGAGGTGCTTATGGATTATTCTTGGTTGTTAATATTGGGTCTTTTTATCATTTTAGTTTCAGGATTGCTAACTAATTCACGTAAAGATGAAAAGATAAAGAAACTGCAAAATCAATTAGATGAGCTCTGTCGGTTGACTGGTCATGAGGAACTTGTCTCACTCCGCCTTTCTGATAAGGAAAGAGAATTGGTTTTGAATCTAAAAAAAGATGGTAAGGACATAGAAGCTATTAAAAAAATCAGAGAATTGACTGGTGCTGACCTAGCAGAGGCAAAAGCCTATTTTGATCAACTGTGATTTTGGTACAAATTTAAGATGAGATTGGAAGCTCCTCAAAATACTGAGGAGTTTTTTTATTATTAAATAAAGGAACTTTCCTTGTTTTTTCAAAATCTAGTTCTATTTTTAAAATTTATTTTCTTTTTTATTTATTGCCGCAAAGTGCTTAGGGACGGTCTGGATTGGTTGTCACTTTTTTATTCTGTAACTTTGGAGGTTGACTTCTCCAACTTATCCTGTTAGAGTAAAGATTGTAATAAAGTTTTTTGAGTCAAAGTGTTAGTTTTATCTTATGTTTTCCTCTTAATAAGTTTTTTACAAAAATAATATAAAAGAGGTACATATCACATGGCTCAAGGAACAGTAAAATGGTTTAACGCAGAAAAAGGCTTTGGCTTTATCACACAAGAAAACGGATCAGACGTTTTTGCTCATTTCTCTGAGATTCAATCTGATGGTTTCAAAACTTTAGACGAAGGTCAAAAAGTTGAATTTGATGTGACTGACGGACAACGTGGTCCACAAGCATCAAACATCACAAAATTAGCTTAATAATTTTAACCATAACTTCGGTTATGGTTTTTTTTATTTTTTATGCCATCACCACTGTCAATTATTTTAAACCAACTTTCTTGAAATTATCTGTCATTTGATTACAATTAAACTAGCAATCATAATAAGGAGATTAGAAATGTCTAAACCACTTAATAATATTCAATTACAGTCGTGCCCGCTCTTAATAGCAAGTCTTTTGTTAACAGGGAGCTTTTTAATTGCACCTAGCGTGCAAGCCCAGGAAGCCTCTAATTTGTCAGCAAGTAAGCCTTCTACTACAACTGTTATTGCTCCAGAGTCTACGACTCAGATGACTTCTGTAGCTCCAGTTGATCCCAACAGTTCAACCAATGTTGTAACTACTGCACTAGCAATTAGCCCACAAACAGACCAATCTTCTCTCTTAGGGGCGTCCTCTTCTGGGCCAATGGTTGGCACGTCAAAGACAACTTCCAGTCCAATCAACACTGCTCAAGATGCGTCCTCAGAAGCTACGCTCACCATTAGCCCAACTATCACACTTGACGACTACCAAAACGCCAGTGCTAGTCAACTGTCAGACTGGGTTCGTACGAATAAGGTGACTGGCGACCAGTTACTTACGTTTGCACTGGACACCATCAAAGCGACCAATACTGATTTAAACAATGTCATCAGTCTCAGAGAAGCCGCTGCACATCAGGAAAGTGCTGCTATGCTTGATAATGGTCAACCATTTTACAAGGTCCCTATTCTAGTCAAGGGGCTTGGCCACACAATAGCCGGGGGACAAAATACTAACGGGCTAGCCTTCCTATCTGATCAAACAAGTAAAGGAACATCTAGCTTTGTTAAAGCCCTTCAAAGTGCTGGCTTTGTCGTCCTTGGTCAATCTTCTTTCCCTGAGATGGGATGGATCAACGTTACCAATTCTGGTCTCTACGGCGTTACGCACAATCCATGGAATACAGCCTATAACCCCGGCGGATCTTCTGGCGGGTCTGCTGCCGGGGTAGCTGCTGGACAAGTTCCTGTTGCCAGTGCATCTGATGGTGGTGGCTCGACACGAATCCCTGCCTCATGGACCGGGTTAATAGGTTTGCATCCGAGTCGTGGTATTTTGGAAGGCAATTCAGCAGCTAGTACCAATAATGTCAGTCATTTTGCATTGACAAAAAGTATCGAGGATACCCAGAAACTCTTTGAAGCCCTTTTAAAAAACCAGGCCAAAGCTAGCCAAACAAGCCAACATCTCTCTAAAGACATTCCCATCGCCTATACGACACAAACACCTGCTGGAACACCAATTTCTGACGAAGCTATTCAAGCTGTCAAAGAAGCGGTTGCCTTTCTGAACAAAGAAGGCTTTAAAACAGTTGAAGTCAACTATCCTGTTGATGGCAAAAAAATGATGGAAGCCTACTACACCATCGCTGCCAAAGGTGCCCTTTCCATTGACTTTATGGCCAATCAAAAATTAAAGCGTCATCTCCAAAAAGATGATGTTGAATTGCTATCATGGGCACTCTATCAAACAGGAAAAGACCTCAGTAAGGCTGATTTAGATGCTGCGTGGGCAACTATTGGCCAGATGACTGATCAGCTTAATGCCTTTTATCAGACTTATCCCATTTTCTTAACCCCAACAACTTCTTATGCAGCTCCAAGTGCGGACTATCATCATATTCCAGATAATCTGAAACCGATTTTGGCAGATATGTCTAGCTATTCAAAAGAAGAAAAACTAAACCTAATCTACCGACAATGGCTACCAGCCTGGACCTTAACTCCCTTCACTCAATTAGCCAATTTGACTGGGACACCTTCTTTATCCCTACCAACTCATTTAACTAAAGATGGCATGCCTTTAGGGATTTTATTTAATAGCGCAGCTAATCAAGACAGAATTCTCCTAGAATTAGGCAAACTCTTTGAATCAAACGGCCTCTTCCAAACCATTTGGTCACATAAAAAAGCAGAGCCCGACCTCAAAGAAATTAACTCAGCCAAAGCTGATGCGCCACTAGCACCTGTGGTCCAAGAGCTAACAAGTGCTGAATTCAAACCAGCTGCTACTAGAATTCACTTAACCAACCCTCTTGCTAACGCCTATCAAGCACCCTCAGTCTATACCTTACCTGAGTCAAAAAAGGCTCAGCTAGCCAAGGCACTTCCAAATTTGGGAGACTATGGGCAACACATTACACCTTCCCTAGCAATTGCCAGTCTGGGTCTAGCTTTGTCAATGCTCTTTGTAACAAAGAAAACAAAACAGAATTAAGTTTTCTAAGGGACCGTAACTGGTCTCTTTTCTTTCGCCCACATGAGCAATAAAACCACACTTTTCTGACAAAATGTTGGCAACTGGATAGGCGTCTAATGAGCTATTAAAAGTATTAAACATTAGTCTTTCGTGATAATTTTTTTATGATATAATTGGGGCATGCATAGAAAAACAATCATTGATTTCAAAGACTTGGGTTGTCGTTACCAATTTGTCAATCCAATTAAAGAATTAATTGCACAAGATTTAGAAGACGTTGGACAAGTCATTGCTGATGTTGACTACTACCAGAATCAAGGCTATTATGTTGTTGGTTATTTGAGTTATGAAGCCGCTACTTTTTTTGATTCAACATTAGCAACACACTCACAGCCATTGGGTCAAGAGTATTTCGCCTATTTTACTGTCCATGATACCTGCCATCAAGAAGCCATGCCTCTTGATTACGATGCTGTCGATTTAGGAAGCAAGTGGCACAGTTCCACCTGCCAAGACGAGTATCAAAAGGCAATTGAAACCATTCATCAGGAAATGCGTCAGGGCAACACTTACCAAGTCAATTACACCATCCAACTGAGCCAAGAGCTAAATCAGTCAGATAGCTTAGCCATTTACAACCAATTAGTCGTCGAGCAGGCAGCTGGTTATAATGCCTACATTGCTCATGATCAGACGGCGATCATTTCAGCTAGTCCAGAACTCTTCTTCCAGCAAAAGGGACAAGAACTCATCACACGTCCAATGAAAGGGACAACTAAACGTGGCGTCAATAGTTTATCTGATTTAGTTGAAAAAGAGTGGTTAGCACAGGACCCTAAAAACCGTTCTGAGAACATGATGATTGTCGATCTCTTACGTAATGATATGGGAAAAATCTGCCAGACAGGATCAATTACTGTGACCAAGTTATGTGATGTTGAACGCTACTCCACTGTTTGGCAAATGACTTCGACCATTGTCGGTCAATTACGCCAAGAAACGTCATTTTCTGATATTCTTGAAGCACTCTTTCCATGCGGTTCAATCACTGGTGCACCCAAAAGGGCAACAATGGCGATTATTAACCGTTTGGAACCGAAACCTCGAGGCATTTACTGTGGTAGTTTAGGTATCTGTTTACCAAATGGAGATAAGATTTTTAACGTCGGCATTCGAACCATTCAGTTATTTGACGGACAAGCCATCTACGGAGCTGGCGGCGGTATCACTTGGGATAGCAAGTGGCAAAGTGAATACGAAGAGGTTCATCAAAAAACAGCTGTCCTCTATCGTAAACGACTCCCTTTTACTCTCAAATCAAGAGCCTTAATTGACAATGGACAACTTCACTTTTTAAACCAACATATTAATCGCTTTAAAGAGAGTGCCACATATTTTGGTTACCCATTTAAAGAGGAAGACTTACAAGAAACTATTGCTAGAACACTAAACACTCTGGATAACCAAGCCTACAATTTATCAATTGAACTCAATCGTCTAGGTCAGTGGCAATTAGATGCTCAGCCACTAGTTGACTTACCTGCAAGCTTCTTACAGGCTAAACTCTGCCTACAAGAATTGGATGTCGCAGACTTACCATTTGCTTATTTCAAGACAAGCCACAGGCCACATCTTAAGATAAGTCACCAAGAGGCAATCTACCATACTGCTGATGGTTTACTTCTGGAGACTTCAATAGCCAATTTAATTCTGGACATCGATGGCCAACTTTTAACACCCCCACTATCTCTTGGCATCTTACCAGGTATCTATCGACAATATCTCATTGATAATGGTCAAGTCAGTGAAAAAGAATTGACCCTAGCTGATTTAGAAGGTGCAAAACATATTTATGGGGCCAATAGTCTACGAGGTCTTTTTGAACTGACCCTGTCTGCTGAAGCTGATCCTAGAAAGGAAGAATCTCATGATCCTACTTATTGATAACTATGATTCTTTCACCTATAATTTAGCACAGTATGTGTCTGAAAAAGCTGACGTTCTTGTCTTGAAAAACGATGACCCTGATTTAGTTAAAGTAGCTCAAGAAGCTAGTGCTTTAATTTTCTCACCAGTCCTGGATGGCCAAATGAAGCCGGTCAGATGCCGGAACTCATCAAAACATTTGCAGGACAAAAACCAATTCTTGGTGTCTGCTTAGGGCATCAAGCTATTGCTGAAGCCTTTGGTGGAAAACTTTGCCTGGCAAAAGAGGTCATGCACGGCAAACAAAGTGACATCAGCGTTACTGCTAGTAGCCCCCTCTTTGAAGGGCTACCAAGCGAACTAACTGTCATGCGTTACCATTCCATTATTGTGGAAAGTTTACCAGAGGACTTTATTGTGACGGCTCGGGATAATAAATACCATGATATCATGGCCTTTTATCACAAGACCCATCCTCTTTTTGGTCTACAATTTCATCCCGAAAGTATCGGCACGCCGCATGGCATAACAATGGTAGAAAACTTCATTAAACTAGTCAATCACTCCTAACCTATCACATAACATCATCAAGAAGAGGTCAATTGACTTCTTCTTTCTTTGATTTCATGAAAGAATATCAATTTTTTGATACAATGAAAGAATAATAGATCAAAGGAGAAAGCATGCTGATACGGCCAATACAAGCAAGTGACTACCAACAAGTCATGGCAATCGAAAATTCGGTTTGGAACCCTTATAATTCACCCGTCTATGGCCGTTTGACCACAGCTAAAGATCTGGAACGTAGTAAGAAAGCTCGCTCTGGCATTTTGGTTGCCGAAGAAAATGGGACAATTTTAGCTTGTCTCTCCTACAATCCCATGTATCCCTTTGAACAAGGGGCTCACGTTGTGACCTTTGGTCTAGCTGTCTCAAACGATTACCAAGGAAGGGGCATCGGCCAAGCTATGCTTGCTCACTTCTTTCCTATCGCATCTGCTCAAGGCTACAAAAGGATTACCATGCATGTCACCAGTGGCAATGACTCAGCTATCAAACTCTATCACAAACTGGGCTTTAAGCTAGAGGCACAACTGACAGGACACCTAATCATCAATGGCGTCCCACACGACGACTTACTCTTTACAAAAGAATTGGAGGAAAGAGATGCCAGATAATTTAGCCTTACGGATGCGACCACGAACGATTTCCGAAGTCATTGGACAAACCCACCTAGTTGGCGAAGGCAAAATCATTCGCCGGATGGTTGATGCCAACATGTTATCTTCCATGATTCTCTTTGGCCCTCCGGGAATTGGTAAAACCTCCATAGCCAGTGCCATTGCAGGAACAACCAAATACGCCTTTCGCACCTTTAATGCGACGGTTGACACCAAAAAACGACTACAAGAAATCGCCGAAGAAGCTAAGTTCTCCGGCGGACTCGTTCTTTTACTGGATGAAATTCACCGTCTTGACAAAACCAAACAAGATTTCCTCCTGCCACTCTTAGAAAATGGCAACATTATCATGATTGGGGCCACCACCGAAAATCCATTCTTCTCAGTCACCCCAGCCATTCGCAGTCGGGTCCAAATTTTTGAGCTAGAGCCTTTGTCTAATCAAGATATCAAAGAGGCTATCCAAACTGTTCTCACCGACCATGAGCGAGGCTTTGATTTTGAGGTCAAACTAGACCAGGATGCCCTAGATTTCATCACAACTGCCACCAATGGTGATCTACGCTCTGCCTATAATTCCTTAGACTTAGCCGTTATGTCTACGCAACCAGACAAAGATGGCGGCCGTCATGTAACGCTGGATACTGTTGAGAATAGCTTGCAGCGAAGCTATATTACCATGGATAAAAATGGGGACGGTCACTACGATGTCCTGTCTGCTCTACAAAAATCGATTCGGGGCTCTGATGTCAACGCCAGCCTCCATTACGCCGCACGTTTAGTTGAAGCTGGAGACCTGCCTTCTTTAGCTCGCCGCTTGAAGGTCATTGCCTATGAGGACATCGGCTTGGCCAATCCCGAAGCACAAATGCACACCGTCACGGCATTAGATGCTGCGCAAAAAATTGGCTTCCCAGAAGCGCGCATACTGATCGCCAATGTGGTTATTGACTTGGCCTTATCACCCAAATCGAATTCGGCCTATACGGCCATGGATGCAGCACTGAGTGACCTACGCAAGTCAGGCAATCTCCCCATTCCAAGGCATCTGCGCGATGGCCACTATTTGGGTAGTAAAGAACTGGGCAATGCTCAAGATTACCTCTATCCCCATGCCTATCCAGACAAATGGGTCAAGCAACAATACCTACCAGATAAGATCAAAAACAAGAACTATTTTGAGCCCAATGAGACTGGTAAATACGAACGAGCCTTAGGTGCCAACAAAGAGCGAATTGATAAACTTTCCGGCAATTGAAACAAGCTGAAAGTAAGCAACCGTTTCCAAAAAAGTCCCCTAAAGTCTTGAAAAATTTTCAAAAAGTGATATCATATAGGTAAAGAAAAATTGCTGTGGCATACGAGTCCACATATAAGTGTTGACCGACTATTTCTTTGTATTTCGGGAAACAAAGTTCCCCTCTAGTCTGCAAGCCGTTACACGCGGAAGCAACTTCCAAGAGAGGACGCGTTACCCACCTGCTTAATTTGCGCGGGATCAATACAAATCGTGGACCACCGGTGCCAATACAGCATTCTTTTTCGCCTCCTTAGCTCAGTTGGTAGAGCAGTAGACTCTTAATCTATGGGTCACAGGTTCGAGCCCTGTAGGGGGCATCATACTATACATAAGAAAGCCTTTGATTAAAGGCTTTCAGAGTGAAGATAAAGTCCATGTCTTCACTTTTTGATATTTTTCTAAAGTGGCTCGGACTTGGTATG
>NZ_JRQN01000011.1 GCF_000785785.1 Streptococcus uberis | reverse complement strand
CAACTGTTACAGCCCTACTCAACTTTGCGGAGGTGGGACGACAAAATCAAATTTCCAGGAAATGACTGATTTTGTCCCACTCTCTCTATTTTACGTTTTGCCAACGTTTTGTCTTTTTTAATAACATAGGATAACTCGCTTTGAAGAGCATCTTTATTATGGTGTTCCCTTTCCCCTTTGAGATACCATCACGTCCTAAAGCAACCATTTGCGCAAAAGTAATATCAGGAGAGGTAAAGTGACCATTAACATAGCACAAGTAACAGTAATCAGCTGATTTGGTCGCATCGCCATTGCTTCCTCTAAAATCCTGTCCCTTTGGCATTAAGGGCATGGCACAAGATTGACACATTTTTTCCATCGGTTTACCTCCATCATTCAGTTCCATTTTATCATATATATTTATACTTAGCTTATTTTCTGAACTTTTCATTAAAAAAAGCGTAACTCAATACGCTTCTTTTCTATTGAGAGAAACGAAGGCCTATTTACCTTTTATTTCTCCGATTATCACTGATAAGGCTTTTATGATGCGATCTTGTTGTCCTGAAGATAATTCTTTGATTTGCATCATGAGATCTGACAGTTCCGAATTTTCTTCAATCAAGCTAATGTCAAAAAAGCCTTCAAAGTCTACTTCTAATGCCTTCATCACTTTCTCGAGAGTTTTCACTTTTATATTGGTTGACTGATTTTCTAATTTGTACACATAATTAGTCCCGAGGTCTGCTTTTTCCTCTAGTTGTTCTTGGGTCATCCCTCGTTCCAACCTTAAAAGTCGAATCCTCTTGGAAATATACTCCTGTAATATTTTATTTTCCATTAATTTTTACCTCATAGCATTCATTTTACATATATATCTAAATTTTGTTTAGTTTTTTTAATGACATTTTTATTTGCTTTCAACCTTAAAAGGTTTGTCAAATCTGATAACTCATTATAAGATTTACTCAATTTAATAATATAGCAACTTTTAAAAGTTGTGCTTTTTATTTCTAGTGTCTCCAGAAATCATCCCATTCCCACACTATTTCAATTAGAATAATTCTAAATAGCTTATTTATTAGGTAAAGTCGCACTTGAAGTATCAGCAATAAAGTGACAGTTGTTTTCACTCACCAGTAACCAGCCCTTACCATCAAGTTTTTAAAGAAGGGGTCTATCATCACAATTGTTACAAAAAAGAAAAAGATTAGGAATTCGTTACACCACTGTATAACCATCCTAACCTCTCATGTCGTTTATCTGAGTCTCTTATTAGATAATTACAAGTCATCAATCTATGTATTACATTCACTATACACTTATTCAATAAAATTTGACAATAATAACCGGACTTTTGCAAAATTGTAATACATGTCTAAAATGTCTGTAATATTTATTGTCAGCCAAACAAGTTATGATGACTTATGCTACTATTTTTAAGGTACATTTCTGAAGCTTTACGAATTTCCTTGGCCAGTTTCATCACTTTGATGATCTGATTAACCTGTCGCTTTCTTCCTAGACTTAGCTTTCCAAACACGTATAAAAATAGTCTTAAACTGAACAAGTTAAAAATTGAACTGCCTCCAATTATTAGAGCCCTTTTCTAATAGTTGGTCTGCAATTCAATTCCTCTAGCTTTTTATATTTGGCAAATCAATGGTGACAGTCGTTCCTTGTCCCACTACGCTGACTAAACTAATCTCTCCATTTAACAAGACTACAATTTGTTTAACGATTGCTAGACCTAGCCCATTTCCTTGACTGGCATGTGACTGGTCTGCTTGATAAAATTGTTCAAAAACATGACGCTGGTTCTCTGAACTGATCCCAATTCCCTTATCTGTGATGCTGACTGATAAGCCTTTTGGCGTTTGATCATAGGTAACAGTCAAGTCAACTTGCTCTGGGGAATATTTAATGGCATTATCCATCACATTCATCCACACTTGCATGGTTAAATCTGCATCTGTGATGATGGGACTTGTTGAAGCGTCAGGTAGTGAAAAATTGATTACTTTGTCTTGCCATTTTTCTGTTAGCATAATCGCCGCATGTCTGATTTGCTCACTAATATTTACGGACTCATCCTTAGCTTGATACCCTTTACCAAGTCCTGATAAATTTAAAATGCTCTCACACAAGCGACTTAATCTATCTGTTTCACTTTGCATCAAATGCAATAAGTCTGCTCTATCAGCTAATTCTAGTTGGTCTGACAATAATAATTCACTAATTCCTGAAAGTGAAGCTATTGGTGTCTTCAACTCATGCGAGACATTTGAGATAAAATCCTGACGCAATTGGGCTAAATTCTGTAAGTCCTCTGACATTTGATTAAAATTTTGACTTAACTCATCAATCTCATTGTGAAAAGGTGCCTGATCGTTAGGGTAAGCTTTGCGAACTATTTTTGTTGAAAAATCACCTGTGGAAACACGTTTAACAGCTCGGTTCAAATCGCTAATTGCTTGGTCAAGTGAATTGATCCTTGCCACATAATGAGACTACCTACAAGTAAAATAACCAAACTATACATTGTAAGCCAAAAATAAGTGCCCCCCTCCAGGTTGAACATTGTTTTTAGTAAGGTTACCAGGACAATAGCAGATAAACAGCTGATAATTAAGATTGCAATGAATAACATCACAAAATAATAACGCAATGAAAATTGAAGTTCCCTAGTTTTTTTCATGTATCACTTTTCCTTTGTAGCCTAGCCCCCTGATAGTGACTATTTCAAAATCAGAATTGCCTTTAAATTTTTGTCTAATCCGCTTAATGCAGGCATCTACCAGACGTTCATCCTTATCATCTCCCATGCCCCAAATATCATCTAGTAAATCTAGTCGTGTAAAGATTTTTTCAGGGCGACTCAATAACTTATAAAGAACATAAAATTCTTTCATTGGGACCTGTTCAATAGCACCAGTATCCAGATTGGTAACTGTCAAATCTTGATAATCTAATCTTGTATGAGCAAAGTTCAACACGTGATTGGCTTCCAATTGCGCCCGTCTTAAAAGAGCCTGCACTCTCAAAACGAGTTCTTGCAATCGAATAGGTTTAACCAAATAATCATCAACGCCGACTTTAAAAGCTTCTTCTAAGGATTCAAACTGAGATTTTGCTGTCATCATTAAGATTGGTAAGGTATAGTCGGCTTCTCTTAACAGCTTGACACAAGTATAACCATCCATCACGGGCATCATGATGTCCGTAATCAATAAATCAATCTGCTGTTGATCCAAAATATCTAGAACTTCCTGACCATTGGATGCTGAAAAAACTTGAAAATTAGCTTGCTTTAATTTTGTAGTGATAATCTTATTTAAACTGATATCATCTTCTGCTACTAGGATATGAAACATAAACTCTCCTTTGATGACATTATATCACACCAGGCACTAAGAAACTTTTTCTAATTTACCATCTTTTAATTCATAGATCGTATCAACTAAGTCTAAGATGCGTTGGTCATGTGTTACCATGACAGCTGCCTTCCCTTTTGCCTTGACTTCTTTTCGGATGAGTTCAGTAATTTCACGCCCTCTAGTGGCATCTAGACTGGCTGTTGGCTCGTCAGCTAAAATTAACTGGGGATTACCTACAAAGGCACGTGCAATAGCTGCGCGTTGCTTTTGTCCACCTGACATTTTATTAGGTCGTTTATTTTGACAAGATAAAATATCTAATTCTTTAAGTAATTCTTGAATATCTGCTTCAATTTCTTTTTTCTTGCGGTCATCTTTTATTCCAGCAACCAGAGCTAATTGTTGTTTGATAGACATAAAAGGTAACAATTGATGATCTTGGAAGATAAAGCCGAGCAATTCATTCCTTTTTTTTGTCCATTGGCTTTGCTTCAACTGACTTAGTTCGTGATCAGCCAATTTGACCTGCCCAGAATCAGCTGATAACAACAGCCCTGCAATTGATAAAAGTGTTGACTTGCCCGATCCTGAAGGACCTAAAATAGCAACAAATTCCCCCTTATCAACAGTCAAATCAAGATTATTTAAAATAAGATGTTCTTGTTCACCATCTTGGAAACTTTTTGTTATTCCTTTTAATTGTAATACACTCATTTTACTCTCCATTTCCACCAATAACTTGAACAGGGTCTACTTGTCTCACTTTCAATAAAGAAAGTGCGCCACAGGTAACAGTAATAGCGACAAAACTTAATGCAACCACTACTATCCTTTGGTATTCTAAAAAGAATGGCATACCTGAAGGCATAACTTGAGCCAAACCAAGTGTTGCTAGGATTCCTACACTAATACCAATGCTTGCTAAAATGACAATTTGCAGGATTTGTGCTAAAGCAATTTTTGACATGGTGAATCCGATAGCTTTTAAGACACCAAACTGATGTAATTTTTGCAAGGTTAAAATATAAAAGAAAACGCCTAAAATAGCTGCCGAAGCCAGTAAAAGCACCCAAGTAATCATTGTTAAGGTCAAATGCTCAGCTTGATAGCCTGGAATCTGTTCAATAATTGACTGCTTCTGATAAGCTTTTAAACTACTTGGCAAATCTTTATTTGACAGTTGATGATCAGTCACATAAGCCTGAGGTAACCACTCATAATGAGGTTGGTTTGCCTGACGCATAGCAACATAAGTGTCTTTACTGATAAATCCAATAGCACTATGGCCATATTTAGCATCCTTTGTGAAGCCAACAACTGTTAAACTGAGTTCAGAGGCTGAGTCCTTAAGTTTATCACCAATACGAATCCCTTCTCGTTTAAAACTGTCATCAAGAACTACCTCTTTACCTGTCGATAAAGCCTTCCCCTGACTAATGTCAGGGTTTAAGAGTTTACTAGTTTCAATAGCAAAATAGCTAATATCTTTTTTATCTCCTTTGCCGTCTTTTGTCACATTTGCTCTTTGAATCGTCAAGCCTGATAGATTAGTAAGTGCTTTATCTGATAAGTTATCTTTATCTTTTTGCGTCATATTAGAATAGGTAATATTACCTTTAGCATCATCTTTTAAGATATAAGTTAAATTGCCATAGTTATCAATTTGAGCACTTACCTCACGTCCAAGACCATTGCTAAGACCTGTTAAGAAAAGAACCATAAACAACATTAAGACAATAAGTAGTTCGATTAAAATATATTTTTTGGGTTGGTATTTAATTTCTTCCCATGCTAATGTCAACATCATTTTCTCCTTCATAATGAATATGTCCTTATTATAAAAAAGAAATGTGACCTGAATATGACCTCAAAAAAAAAGATCAAGGGTCTTTTCAAAGTGAAGACAAAGTCCTTTCTACACTCTACGGTAGCGTTTCATCCCTAAAATATTAGCAATTGTGAGGACAACTAAAATCATTAACAAAACAGCTATATCCAGCCAAATATCAGCAATTCCTTTACCTTGTAAAACGATTGCTGACATAGCATGTCCAGAGTATGATAAGGGCAAGAATTTTCCAATGCCTCTGACCCAGCTAGCCATGGTGTCTAATGGAATGATGCCCGAGAAAAAAAGCTGTGGTAAAACGACCAAGGGAATGAATTGCATCATTTGGAATTCTGATTTCGCAAGCGTTGATAACAAAATTCCAAAGGCTAAGGCCACTAATGCTAAAACATTACTAACAAAGATTAATAAATAAATGTTACCTACAACTTCTAACTTCATAAAGTAAACAGATGCAATGACAATAATGGTTGTCTGAATTAAGGCCAGTATGCCATAGGAAATCATGTAACCAAAAACAATTTGTGATCTTCTGACTGGGGTTGCTAAGAGACGATCAAGTGTGCCTGAGGTCCTTTCTTTCAGCAAAGCCATTCCCGAAATCAAAAAAACAAAGAAAAAAGTAATAAAACCAATTAGAACGGGTATCATTTTTGCAAAGAAGCTGGTATTTTTATCGCCATAGTGATAGCTTTGACTTATTTTGGGAAGTTTAGATGGGTCGATTTGAAGTGCAGTTTTCGTTTGCGGTGTTGCCTTTGGCAGTGCTAACTGTGCTAATTTTTTACTGATGCTTGAAATCAGTTCCTTTTGTCCATCTGCCGTCAGGCTGATTTAATGGCTTGACGCGTGAATTTGGTCTTTGAGCTATCTGTATTAGCGTGGAGGAGACCGTAGTTCCCATCATCTTCTCTGACAAGGTAAGCATCATACTTATCGGTTGTCATTCCTTTAACTGCTTCTTTTCGTGAAGAAACAGTTGTCAGACGAATGCCATCTACTTTCTTTAATCCTTTGACCAATTCTGTTGGGAGGTTCTTCCCTGCAAGATTCACAGATACACTGGTTTCTGCTGAAAACATCACATTCATAAGAAAAAGGATGAAAATAGGGGCAACAAACATCATAAGGACCGTTCGTTTGTCCCTGAGTAACTCCGTAATGATCTTTTTTACAATAGCACTAATCATCTTGTTCTCCCTCTGCTTTCAAGAAGACTTCTTCTATACTTGAGACGCCATAGCATGCTTTTAAATTCGTTGGTGTATCTAGTGCTATTAACCGTCCATCGAGCAACAAACCCACTTTATCTGTTTTCTCGGCTTCGTCCATAACATGGGTTGTTACTAAAATGCCGACACCCCTATCTTTTAGCTGGTATAATTCCTGCCAAATTTTCAAACGTAAGGATGGGTCGATGCCAACTGTTGGTTCATCTAGAATCAAAACTTGAGGGTGACCTAATAAGGCAATAGCTAATGATAGGCGCCTTTTCATTCCTCCTGAAAAGCCCGAAACTAATCTAGACAGATCATTTTCTAAACCAACAATTTTGCTGACATGCATAATTGATTCTTTAAGGGACTGACCTTTCATGTCTTTCATTCGAGCAAAAAATTTAAGATTTTCATAAGCTGTCAAATTTTCATAAAGAGCATCCGATTGTGCCATGTATCCAATCTTCCCAAGCACTTGTCGATTGGGCATCGCAACACCTAATATGGTTGACTGGCCTGAATCAACTTTTTCCATGCCTAAACTCAATTTAATCATCGTTGATTTACCAGCACCAGACGGTCCTATGAGTCCAACAATTTGACCGGCACATAGCGAAAAGCTAACCTTATCAAGGATTTTCGTTTGGCCATATGATTTTTCTAATGCATCAAGCACATATAACTGTTCCATATACACCCCTTTTAGGTAAGTAATTACTCACCTTTTTTATAATCCAAGTATAATGACTAGCTTCTTGGCTGTCAAATTGGCTGTGATTGCTTTTTTTGATTAGCTTCGTTAATTTGCTGACTATGTCAATAGCTTCTCTAGCCAAAGCTAGCCTTTCTTTTTCTGAAGCTTGATAGGGTGTCTTAAAAAAAGAAATGACTTCACTTTTAGAAGGTGATTTCAACATAATAACGACTTCTAAAGATGTCATGGCATAATAATCAAGGTAATGCAGCTGTGGATCAAGCCTCATTTGTAATTCTTCTATCGTAGAAGAAACACCCGAAACCAACAACTTAACCTCTTTAAGCTGACTGTAATCAATTTTTTTGTTAAATATTATGACCGTTTTTTGCTCATCATTAAACGCTACAACATGACGACTCTTTTCTTTTTGGAATAATGACATGACCTTACGGACCTTTCTACATTTCATGAGATTTACTTTTTGATGCCAACATTATACATCAGATAGAAAAACCACCTCTACTTTATCACAAAGGAAAAAGTAGTGAAGATTTCTCCCGTCGGAAATTTCTTCACTACTAATCTTAGTATGTTTTTATAGATTTATGTAAGTAACGCGGTGGTTGAGTGAACTCTAATACGTTGAAATCAGGTGTTACAGCCCTACTCAACTTTGCGGAGGTGGGAAGACAAAATCAAATTTCTACTAAATTACTGATTTTTTCCCACTATCTTTTGACTGATTCCTACAAGATTAAAGAGTCTTCACATAGGCATCAACAGCTAAGAGTGCATCAGCTACATCTTCTGCTGATATACTAAATGGCATTTGATGAATTGTTTCACCTTCAATGGTTGCTTGCTTACCAACTTTAAGTAATTCATCATAGCTTGCTTGATCAAGATGCATTTCCTTTAATGTCGTTGGCATTTTAATTTGTTGGTAAAAACGAATATACCGATCAATCTCTTCTTTAGGTTTATTTTCCAAGAACAACTGGGTTAATGTCCCATAAGCTACTTTTTCACCATGGGTTAAATGATGAATATCCCCTTCTAAGGCAGTAAACCCATTATGAATAGCATGCGCAGCTGCTAAGCCAGCACTTTCAAAACCTAGACCACTGAGTAGGGTATTGGCTTCGACCACATTTTCAAATGCTTTGGTCACAACTTTTTCTTGGCAACTAGCATGGCTTGTAAACCATCAGCAAAGAGTGTTCTTTCGCAAGCTTGAGCTATTGCTATTCCTGCTAAGGTTTGGTTGCCAAAAGCCATGGTATCACCATTCTTTTGAAGAACCGCACGTGCTTCAACCCAGGTTGCTAAGCCATCTGCTATCCCAGAGGCTAGCAAACGTGGTGGAGCTTGACAGATAACTTGGGTATCAACCAATACAAGATCTGGGTTTTTTGAATAAAAAATATATTTTTCAAAAGCACCATCGTCTGTATAAATAACTGATAAAGCAGATGTTGGGGCATCCGTTGATGCTACCGTTGGGGCAATGATTAATGGAATATTAAGTTGATCAGCAATAGCTTTGGCACTATCAATTGTTTTACCGCCACCAAGTCCAATGATTAAATCATTTTCCTTATCACGACCAAGCTCAGTAACACGGTTGATTTCATTATCCGATGCTTCACCATTAAAGGCAACATAATTTACAGAAATGTCATGCTCATTGAGGTAAGTTTCAAATTTTTCGCCAACTATCTGATACACTAAGTCATCACATAAGAGAATTGGTTTGACACCTAAATTGAGAATATGCTTATGATTATCAAACAAGGCATTTTTCCCTTGAATATAGCGAGATGGACTAGCAAATACTTTCATAAAAAATCTCCAATCTGTTCCTTTTTATCACATTATATGTGTCTTTGGTTATAGAGGCTTTCCCAATCAGTCCCAAAATCATCCACTGCTTTTTGAATAGAAGGCATTGCAAAACCTGCTTCGAAAACATCTGGACCTGCTGTTATAGCTTGCGCACCTAAAGCAAAGGCTTTGTTTACCTGACCAACATTTTTAAAACTGGCAGCTAAAATTTTACTATCTGAACACTCTCTATCAATCGCTTCGGCTAACTGTCCAATGACAGCTTCTGGATCAATATTTAAATTGTCCATACGATTGTAGTAAGGTGCTAAATAATCGGCACCAGCTTCAATAGCTAATAAACCTTGGAATGTTGTATAGATTGCTGTGGCAGTAATATGATAGCCCTCGGCCTTTAAGGTCTTAATAGCTGCTAATCCTTCAGTTGTTACAGGAATTTTAACAAAAATATCATTTCCGGCCTGACGACGAATTTCAGCAGCATCCTTTAATATCCCCTCATAGTCTTTTGCGACTACTTGAACATGAATAGAAGCTTGATCTCCAATAATAGTACGAACTTCTTTAATACGTTCAAAGAAATCGATATCACCTTCAGCTTTAGCAATTGTCGGATTTGACGTAACTCCAGCCAGGGGTAAAATTTTTGACCATTTTTTGATTGCCTCAAGATTGAGGGTATCTAACATATATTCCATAATACTTTTCCTTTTATAATGTATGTTCAGTCCGTTCGATGATATCATCTTGAGTGGCTTTAGAGAGAACATTAAAGAACGCAGAATAACCAGCCACACGGACAATTAAATCACGGTGTTTTTCAGGATGCTTTTGTGCATCAATGAGTGTGTCACGAGAGACCACATTGTATTGAATGTGATACCCATACAGACGATTGAAGAAGGTTCTTAGAAGGGCCATCAACTTGACTTTATCTTCTTCTTTAGCAAGTGTTTGTGGGTTAACTTTTTGATTTAACAAGACCCCACCGACAATTTCATCTGTCCTTAATTTAGAAACAGATTTAAGAACAGAGGTTGGTCCCTTTTTATCCATACTATGTTCAGGCGAGCAACCTTCAGCAAGAGGTGTTCCCGCATGACGACCATCTGGTGTTGCCAAAGTTCCTTTACCTTGACCAACATTGGCCGAAATAGAAGACGTTCCTGAATAACGGGTACCACCAATAGGACCACGACCATAACGGGTACTTGGATACTTCGCAATCTCATCAATGTAAGTGTCGTAAGCATCTACCACCAAAAGATCTGCATAATCATCGTCATTCCCATATTTAGGAGCATCGTTGATTAGCATTTGGCGGATTTCTTCACCGCGGTCTCCCGCGAAATCGGTCTCCAGAGCATGCCATAATTCTTGAGGGGTCAGTTTCTTCTCCTCAAAGACTAATTTCTTAAGCGCTGCTAAGGAATCAGCAAGGTTGGCAATCCCTACTTGAAGGCCAGAGATAAAGTCATAGACGGCACCGCCTTCTTTCAGAGTCTTCCCACGGCCGATACAATCATCCGTTAAGGCAGAACATAGAATATCTGGGCATTCGCGCTCCAGACCAAGGTCAATGGCATTTTCGACAATAACACTCATCCGAGTAATTTCACGGAGTGTTTCATCCCAGGCTGCTTTCAACTGATTATAAGAGCTCATATCTTTAAAGTAGCCATGTCCCTTTGCAAAGCGTTTACCAGATGATGGATCAACACCATCATTCATAGTGATTAATAGGATTTTAGGGAAGTTGATATAGCTCATTCCTGTACAACGGTAGCCCCATTTACCAGGGACAGCTGTTTCAACACAGCCGATAGCTGAATAGTCATAAGCATCTTCTTCCAAGACACCTTTTTTGATAAAGGATGGAATAATAATTTCATCATTATTCATAGCTGGCATCCCAAATCCAAGTTTCATGACTTCGATACATTCATTCATAAAGTCATTATCTAAGCCTTTATGGTAACGAACAGTCAAGTTTGGTTGTGGTAATTTGGTTTGGGCTACTGAACGCAAGACCATGTATGACATTGGGTTGACGGCATCTTTTTTATCTCTGGTTTGACCACCAATCGTTACATTTTGATACATTGGGCTACCAGCAGATGAGAAAGTATGAGATTGGCTACGCACTTTATTAATGGTCAAGGTTTTAATCCAAAGATTGGTTAAGCGTTCAACAATTGAGTCTTCTGTTTCACGTCCAGCTTCTAAATCTGCTTTGGCATAAGGATACATGTATTGGTCAAAACGTCCATAAGAGAGGGAGTGACCATTTGATTCTATCTGCAAAATACACTGGATAAACCAAACAGATTGGACCGCTTCTGCAAATGTCTCAGCTGGCTCATAAGGCACCTTGTCACAAATACGGGCAATTTCCAAAAGTTCAGCTTTGCGATCAGCCGAAGCCGTTTCAGCCATTTGACGAGCCAACTCCGCATAACGGCGAGAGTAGGTTTTAATGGCATCGATGACGATGAAAATAGAGTCGTAGAAATGATACTTGTCGATATTTTCCGGAACGGTCAAGTCTAAAGCATCTTTTGCTGCATGTGCTCGCTTCTCAAAGTCTTTCAATCCAAACTCAAGGACTTTTTGGTAATTAACAGCTAAGTGGGCATCGCCTGAGTTCATCTTACCTTCCATGCCGAAGAAGCCAGTTTCCATATAGACGTCAACTTCTTTTGGTAAGAGAGCCCCTGCGCGTGCACGAAGGTTATTGTTTTCCCAGAAGGGTGCAATCGACCGTAATTGTTCTTTGGTTTCTTCTGTAATATAGAAGACATCACCATCACGTTTTTCAAAGAGATCCAATTCATTAATAACAAATTCAAGGGTATACTCTGGGAAGATTGGTGCATCTTTGTTTGAAGAAGCTTGGTTTCCAGCAATCAAACTTTCATCTTCAATGTAGATTGACATATGCTCCAAAATATTTTGCAACATATAAGCTCGCTTGAGATTTGCTGGTTTGTCTTGATGTGCTTTATAAGTTTCTGTTACTAGAATAGCACGTTCAGCATCAATATACGGTTTTTTGTCTAAAACAGCCTCGCGGTAAGCTGACATTCTTTTTGTGAGGTTGCCAAAATGGGAAGTTTGTGTTTGGATCATAAGGTTGTCCTCGTTTCTTACGAAATTAATAATGTTTCTTTCGTAACTATTCTATCATATTACTGGAGGCAAGTAAGAGTTTCCAGATGGTAAAATCAAGTTAAAATATTTTGCACATTTGTGCATCACTTTGCAAGCTTAACTTCTTGTTCTAATTCACTTTCATAGGCCATTTTGTCTTGAATTTTGAAAAATGGAAAATAAATGATTGTTGACATGGTTAAAATAATTAATTGAATAAAAGCTCCTTGCCAACCGGCAACCATGAAGCCTGAAATAATAGCTGGGGTTGACCAAGGTAAGGTAACACCAGCAAATGGTTGCATAAAACCAATTGAAATTGCACTGTAAACAATTATCGCTGCAAAAACTGGAACCATAATAAATGGTAGGAACAGCAATGGGTTCATAACCACTGGGAAGCCAAAAACAATTGGCTCATTCACGTTAAACAAAGCTGGGAAAACAGCAACCTTACCTAAAGCTTTATATTGTTTAGATTTTGCAGCAAATAGCATCGCAATAACTAAGCCGAAGGTAATGCCAGATCCTGAGATGATAAGGAAGCTATCCAGAAACTGTTGCGTAACAACGTGTGCACCATTAGACAATGATAATTTACCTGTCGCTAGCATGGCTTTATTGGCATCTAAATTTGAGAGTAATAATGCCGTTACAATACCATTGACAACAGATTGCCCATGGACCCCGAACCACCATAAGAAGGAAATGAAAAAAGCAATACCAATGGCACCATACAAGGAACCTGTTAGCCCTTGAAGTGGCACTTGAATGACGGAGTAAATCATTTCAATAAATGTTCCTCCACCAGTCATCATTTTAGACATAATGTAAACAATCATGGCAAGAATAAAAATTGCAAAAGCAGGAATCATCGCTTCAAATTGTTTAGCAATAGCTTGTGGCACTTGTTCAGGCATCTTAATCACCATGTGTCGTTTGATAAAGAAAGTATAAATAGCTCCTACAGTTAAACCAATAAGAATGGCTCCGATGATCCCTTGTCCACCAAACCAAACTTTACTCATGGCATCACCAATTGGTTCACCTTTTATTGGCACATATGATGATTTTAAAAGAATGAAAAAGGCAGCTAAAGAGAGCACGCCGGCAGGCAATGGCTCAACTTTTGAATTTTTTGCGTAAGAGTAACCAATTGAGAAACAAGAAATCAACCCCATAATGGCAAACGTACCACTGTAAACTTGCATAAAAGGTTCTGTCCAGTTTTTTCCAAGCATATCAGCTAAGGCATTATTTAAGCCTTCAAATGGTAATTGCCCAATAATAAGAAACAAACTACCAACAACCGTTAGGGGTAAAATGGCAAGCATACCATCTTTAAGTGCAATAATTCCACGCATATTAACAAATGTCATAATTGGTGTAATTATTTTTTGTGTATTGACTTGTTTCATGTTAAGCCTCCTACTTGTCAATTAGTGACAATGCTAAATCTAAAACTTTATTACCATCAAGCATGCCATAGTCTGCAAATGAAATAACTGCAATTGGAATGCCATTTTCTTTACAAATTGCTTCTGATTTATCAAGGGTATATGCTACCTGTGGACCAAGAAGAGCAACATCTAGATTTGGGGCATAGTCAGCTAAGTTTCCCTGAGGGTAAGCTTCAATATCACATGCAATACCTCTGTCTTCTGCAGCGATTTTCATGTTATTAACCAACATACCGGTTGAAAAGCCTGCTGCACAAAATAATCCTATCTTAATCATCTTTTTCTCCTTTATTTTAATGGTTTTGTAATTGAAGTTCACGACGCAAATCAATAATTTCTTTGATGAGGTTGATTTCAGTAATTGTCGTCATCAAATGATCTTGTGAATGAATAAATAAAGCCGTAATCTCTGACTTAGTCCCTCTAGCTTCTTGTGCTAGGAACTGTGTTTGCAAATTATGTGCTTCAAGTAAGGCTTGATCGGCCAAAGCAATCTCCTCATCACAGGCTGTAAAATCATCTTTTTTTGCCAATTTTAAGGCTTGGTAGATATGCTGTTTGGCATTACCTGCATCTAAAATAAGCCCCATAATCATTTGATCCGGTATAATAATTTCCATATTAACTCCTTTTATATTAGTTACTACCTTTGATTGCAACCGTTTACATTTTATAATTAAATTTTATCATCGAGGCATTTCTTTAGCAATACTTTAGTGCGATAATTATTTAACTAGCACATTTGTGCTAATTGTTGGATGGTTCGTAATTTTTAAACAATTAGCCTAGCAACTCCTATAAAAAGTCACCTTCTGAATTATCAGAAGGTGACTTTTTTATAAGTTTTACTACTCAGCCAGAAAGTTATTGATTTGCTTATCTCCTTCTAAAGCTAAGACAGCTAAGATCGTTGTTCGATCAGTAACTAAGCAGTTAATAACCCCTGATTTTAAAGCTGCTTGAATCGCTTTTGCCTTCTCAGTCCCACTTGCAATAGCAATAGTCTTAGGAACTTCTCTCAGTTGTTCTAAGTCAATTCCAATTGTTCGATCTTGAAGATTTTGATAGACGGCCTGCCCCTTTTCATTAAAGAAACGGCAACAAATTTCACCGACAGCATCTTGCTGTCGCAACTCCTCATAATCTTCAGCTGTTAACAGATCTCGCCACTGACTTTCTTGTGTTTCATTAGGTTCGCCACCTATTCCGACAATTGCAAGATCTAACTGCTGCCAATCCTTCAAAATTGTTTGAAAATACTTTGAACCGCTTATCCCTTGACTCAGAGCAACATTTTCTTGAATGACCATAGCATTGATAAAAGTACTTTCACCGTGAAAAATACGTGCCAAACGGTAAACAAGGGTATTAACATGATATTTTGCATTAATATGACTTGGTCCACCAGCCAATGGTAAAACTGAAATATCTTTCAATGACTTGCCATCCAATTCATCAATCATACTCGAGATAGAAGACCCCCAAGATAAGCCAACACGGTTACCATCACTAATGGTCTGTCGAACCAATTCAGCCGCTGCCCTAGCAACCTTTGTGAGAACTTCTTCTGGTCTGTCAGATGCGATATCAGCGACCAATTCAATTTTTTCAATCCCATACTTTTGTCTCACGTAGTCTTCAAGTTGAAAAAGTTTGGTATCAAAGTCACTAATTTCAATACGAACAATACCCTCTGACTTTGCCTTAGCAAGATGACGGCAAATAGTTGTTCGATAGATAGATAGTTCTTTCGCAATTTGTGTCTGACTCTTTTCTTCTATGTAGTACATATAAGCAATTTTAGCTAGGAGGCGTTTGCGTTCATCTTTCATCCTAAGCTCCTATCCTATACAAAAATCACGTCGATGCCATTTTCTAGCAAGACTTCCTTATGGTCTGCCTTCAGATGCGAATCGGTGATAACACGCTTAACAGTTTCTAAAGATAGCTGGTGCACTAAACTTGATCGATCAAATTTACTAGAGTCTGTTAGGATGGTAACTTGTTCAGCAGCTTGCGCCATTGCTCTGACACCTTCTGTGCGCATCATGTCTTTCCCCATAAATCCTATCTCAGCATTAAACCCATCTGTTCCAACAAAAACATGTGTCACATGGAATAAGGAAATCATCTCTTTCAACAAGGGACCAACAGTCACCTCTGAATTAGGCTGATAATTACCACCTAACAAAATAATCTGACAGGTTGAATACTGACGGATATAATTAGCAATAAAACAAGAATTCGTAATGATTTTAATATTACGTTTACTTTGACACAAAACTTCTGCCAGCAAAGCACAAGTTGATCCTGATTCAATCATAATGGTATCATTATCATGAACCAATTCTGCTGCTTTCTCAGCAATTTTTTGTTTAACATCGTGATTATAAGACAAACGAACATTTAAATCATCACCACTATTTAACACAGCATAGCCATGTTCTCGTCTTAACAACCCTTTACTTTCTAGCTTATCTAAGTCTTTTCGGATAGTTACCTTTGAAACACCTAATTTCTCAGATAAACTATTGACA
Organism: Streptococcus uberis; assembly: GCF_000785785.1. Lineage (GTDB taxonomy): Bacteria > Bacillota > Bacilli > Lactobacillales > Streptococcaceae > Streptococcus > Streptococcus uberis_A. Next base: position 66,986 of record NZ_JRQN01000011.1, on the reverse strand, counting down.
TCTATCTTCTTTTTTTGGGACACTAATTGGACAATTTCTTCTAATCGATTCATTTTTCTACCTCATTGGTATTGTATCAATTCTAAACGAAATTGAAAAGAAATAATACCTTACGAACGTAATTAAATATTAAAAATTTAATAGTATTCTTATTTTCAACTCCTATCAACTATGCTGTCACCAATTTTCAACAAGGGCATCAGTCATATTTCTTTAGCTATAAAAGCACAATAACCTTCACCACTACAAACTCTGTCTTTACCAAGTCATGTTAGTAAGGTGCTGCATTACTATGAATCATTTACATATTGCCTCACAAAATTAACATAGTTTATAAACTTTCATTTGTAAATAACATTGTTTTTTTCGTAATTATTTTCCATCTATTTCTTCAATAAAAGCAATAGTTTTCCAGTCAAATCGAAAGCAAAAGATATTGCACGAAAGTGCAATATCTTTTTATCTTATTTCTATCTCCCGTAATACTTGTCTCCATCCAAGGCGAGAACTGCTAGAATGGTTTCACGATCAGTGATTAGATAATTCATAAAACCTGCTCTAAGTGCCGCAAGCAGAGCCTGTGTCTTTTCAGCCCCTCTTGCAATGGCGATGGTTTTGGGAACCATCGTCAACTGTTCAATAGTAATTCCAATGGTCCTATCTTGCAGTGAACTACAGACCTTGATACCTTTTTTATTATAAAACCGATAAGAAACTTCACCAATAGCTTGCTCTTCTTGAAGATTCTTATAGTCCTTATCTGTCAATAAATCTCGCCACTGACTAGTTTCATTCTTATCAAGCTCACCACCTATGCCAACAATTGCCATATTCAGATGTGACCATTTTTGTAACGTATTTTTATAGTAGCCTGATGACTTAAATGCTTCTACCGCAACAGTATTTTCTTGGATAACTTTTTCATTGATAAAAACACTCTTTGCCTTCAAATCTTTTGCTAATCGATAAATTAAACTATTGACATGCAAATGTGCATTAACATGACTAGGTCCACCTCCTAAAGGAAGAACAACCACATCATTGGTGACTTTTGCTTCAAAATGATCGATCATAGCACTAAGGGAACTCCCCCAGGATAAGCCAATTCTGTCTCCATCTTCAATTAAGTTACGAACAATTTCTGCAGCGGCTTTACCCATTTTTTGTAAGAGTAAGGTGTCGTCGTCTTCTGGACTATTGGCAATAATTTCGATATTTTCCAATAAATATTTTTCTTTCACATATTCTTCAAGTGCAAAAAGCTCTGTATCATAACCTTTTAAAGTAACCTGAACAATACCTTCTTCCTTTGCTTTTGCCAGCATGCGACAAACTGTGGTTCGATAAATACCCATTTCTTTTGAGATTTGGGTCTGACTTTTCTCTTTGACATGATGCATGTAAGCAATTTTGGCTATCAGCCGTCTTCGTTCTTCTCTCATGATTGCAGAATCTCACCTTCTACTTTTAAACACCGTCACATTGATGATCCCTCAACAGTCCCTTATCACCTGACTGTCAGTGACAATAGGATGGCACAACTATAGAGCACATTAAGCCATCTCATTTTCTAATAAAGAATCGGTAACTGTAATACTTTTGAAAGACTATTACCATCAACTTTACTAGTCTATTCATATAGTTAGCTTCACCATTAATTGTATCAATTCTCTTTCAAAATGAAAAGAAGTAAAAGCTTTCGAACGTAATTGATTTATTTACGTATATCTGTTATGATATCGGTATAGGAAAGGAAAATTCCATTATGGCAAAAGAAGGTATCGTATTTAATATTCAACATTTTAGCATCCATGACGGCCCTGGTATTCGGACTACCGTATTTTTAAAAGGGTGCCCCTTACTCTGTCCTTGGTGTGCCAATCCCGAATCTCAAAAAAGGGAACCCGAGAACATGCTAAAAGCAGACGGGCAGTCCTACGAAACTGTTGGCCAAGTCAAGACCATTGACCAAATAATGGAAGAAGTACTGAAAGATCGCGATTTTTATGAGGAATCAGGCGGTGGTCTAACACTCTCTGGTGGGGAAATATTTGCCCAATTTGCTTTTGCTAAAGAAATTCTAGCGAAAGCAAAAGAAGAGGGACTTCATACTGCCATTGAAACGACTGCCTACACCAATCACAGTCGCTTTGTTGAGTTAATCCAATATGTTGATTTCATCTATACTGACCTAAAGCACTATGATAACAGCAGACACCGTGAGGTAACCGGGGTAGCAAACGATGTGATCATCAAAAATATCCACTATGCTTTTAAAAGTGGCAAAACTATCGTCCTTCGCATCCCCATTATTCCACATTTTAATGATAGCTTGGAAGATGCTGAAGCTTTTTCCAAACTCTTTAACGACCTAGACATCAATCAAGTTCAACTCCTCCCCTTCCATCAATTTGGCGAAAACAAGTATAAACTACTTGGAAGAGATACACCATGTCAGATGTTGCAGCCTACCACCCTGAAGATCTAGAAGAATATCAGCAAGTCTTTCTCAATCACAATATTCATTGTTATTTTTAACAAAAAATCCTATTATAGCTACGACATTACTCGTAACAATAATAAGGATTTTTTATATGTATCAGTTGATTGGTTCTAAACCAACTTCTTATTTAGTGCCTTCATATTTGCTTCTTATAGCTTCGACACTTTTACCTTTCGCCAACCAATCTACTAACTTATCCAGGCGTCGGATTTCTTGCATGGTTGAGTCTGCAATGGATTCTATCTGGACACCACAAATTTTCCCCGTGATATTTTCCCGGTAGGGTGTATAGGCCGGGCCTTGATTAATAAAATCCCCATAAGTTATTTCTGACGTTTTAAGCGCCACAATTTGCTCCAAAGAGTAGCCAGTTAACCAAGAAATCAGTTGGTTCAAGTCTTCTTGACTCGCCCCTTTCCGTTCCACTTTAGCAGCTAAAGCTTTATAGATACTCTGAAAAGACATCTGGTATACGCGATGTGTCATAAATCACCTCTTTTTTAAACCTATTGTAACATAGTCTGTGACAAACAAAAAATAAAGTCTCTATAATTTCCGTAGTGGATACGACACTACGGAAATTATAGGACTTTTTTGATGAAAGGATAGCTACTCAGGACAGTCACATCATCATAATGCCTCAGTGCTACAGTTGTAGCACCAAACTGAAGAATCCTTTTTAGATAACTTCTTCCAAAAGAAGAAATATGAGCTAGCCTGATTAATCATTAGAAATTGAATTACGACTTGATAATCTTTCTCCTAGCTTTGTTGGGCCCCATAAACGCGTACTTTCATTGCGACCAGTCCATGGTTTATGTGGAGCAAAATCTACATTATCTCCCTCATCATAAGTTCCTGGTTCCCAAAGACGTTTTGACGGATCTGGTTTTTCAAAATAGTAAAACGGTTCACGTGGTTTGTATTGATTCTCTGTTGTTAACTTACCTGGTGTCCAGAGGCGATCACTTTCGTTACGACGAGATTGTGGTTTATGTTTGTCAAACTCGTCATTATTAGCCTCATCATAAGTTCCTGCTTGCCAGAAGCGACGACTCATATCCGGAAATGGCGGATAGTAAAATGGCTCACGTGGTTCGTATTGGTGTTCTGTTGTTAACTTACCTGGTGTCCACAGACGTTTTGAATCGTCCCTTCCTTTCAATTCTGAACGTTTATCGTGATCTTTGTTACCTTGTGTTCCATATGTTCCCGGTTTCCATAATTTACGACTCATATCTAATTTTGGTGCTGGTGTTGATTCCGGTTTAAACACGAATGGGGCACGTGGTTTATGTTGGTTCTCTGTTGTCAACTTACCTGGTGTCCATAAACGTTTTGCGTCATCTCTTCCATTCAACTCTGAACGTTTATCGTTGCTACCATTGCTTGCAGTACCATACTTACCTGGTTGCCAGAAGCGCTTAGTATAGTCTATTGGTTCATATTTAGGAAACTTTCTGTTTGCTAACTTACCTGGTGTCCACAAACGGTCTGATTCTTGGCGAGCTTCTGGGCTCTTATGTGGTTTATTTTTACCGTAACCTTCTAGGATTCCACCTGCTTGCCATAAGCGTTTTGTTAAATCTGGTGTTTGATCTTTTGGCGCTGGTATTGATTCCGGTTTAAACACGAATGGGGCACGTGGTTTATGTTGGTTCTCTGTTGTCAACTTACCTGGTGTCCACAAACGGTCTGATTCTTGACGGGCTTCTGGGCTCTTATGTGGTGCATTGTTTTCATTCCCTTTTGTTAAGCCATTTGGTGTCCACAGATCTTTAGTTGTATCTACAGGTTTTTCAAGATAGTTTGGTTTTAACAAATCATTTGCATTCCAAAGTCTATCCTTCAACTCATGTTTATAGGGTACATGATCAGGGTTATCTTTTTGCCCTTTCAAAAACCCTTCTGGTGTCCAGAATTCTTTCGTCATATCAATACCAGACGTGCTTACCTTGCCTGTACTATCAGACGATTCTGAACTTGTAACAACCGCAGTTGCTTCTTCTGTTACTGAATCAACTTGGACGTCATTGGCACTAACAGCAGTACTGACAAAAAAAGCACCTAGCATTACAGATGCCAGACCAAGTTTGTATTTTCTCAATGAAAATCGTTGTTTTTGAGTCATTTTCATAACTCCTCTCTTTCCTTTTTATAATTATTACGAGGCAAACAAAAAAATCCATTAATTAGATATCAAGTTCATTAGCGCCCCATTAGTATTATTATAAAACGTTAAGGAGTTGAGTGGAAGTTCTTTTTTTTAAAACAGTTTGAAGTTCTTGAACGATTAGTTTATAAGAGTTTGATAACTATTAGATAAAGAAATAAAGTGTCATTTCTTGCATCAAAATGTTAAGAATGCATACTTTCATACTAACCTAATGATAGAAAGATAGATAATTATTTTAATTAATTTTTTAATCAAATCACACAAAAAGACTGCCTAATCTTAATAAGATAAGGCAATCTTTAATTTTTGCTATTTTGTCTTCTCTGTTCTTTAGATATTTGCCCAAACAGACTCTAAAATGTTTGTTTGTTCACGACCTGGGCCTACAGAGAAAGTAGAAATATGAACACCAACAAGTTCACCAACACGACGAACATAGTTACGGGCATTTTCTGGAAGATCTTCAAGGCTACGAACACCTGTGATATCTTCAGACCAACCTGGTAATTCTTCGTAAATTGGTTTACAACGTTTTAATTGTTCTAAACTTGCAGGGTAGTAATCAATACGCTCGCCATCAAGGTCATAAGCCACACAGATTTTTACCGTGTCAAGACCTGATAGAACGTCGATTGAGTTAAGAGAAAGGTTAGTAATCCCTGATACACGACGGCTATGACGCATAACAACTGAATCAAACCAACCAACACGACGTGGGCGACCCGTTGTTGTGCCATATTCATGACCAATTTCACGGATACGGTCGCCAACCGCATCAAATAATTCAGTTGGGAACGGTCCATCACCAACGCGACTTGTATAAGCTTTACATACTCCGACAACTTTGTTGATTTTACTTGGGCCAACGCCTGAACCAATTGTCACACCACCAGCAACTGGGTTTGACGACGTTACAAATGGGTAAGTTCCTTGATCAATATCAAGCATAACACCTTGTGCACCTTCAAATAGAACACGTTTGCCACCGTCAAGCGCATCATTTAAGATAACTGATGTATCTGTGACATATTTTTTAATTTCTTGACCATAAGCATAGTACTCTTCAAAAATATCGTCAAATGCTAAAGCCGTACTATCGTACATTTTTTCAAACAAACGATTTTTTTCAGCCAAATTAGCTTTTAAGCGTTCAGCGAAGATTTCTTTGTCTAATAAATCGGCAATACGAATACCAACACGGGCAGCTTTATCCATATAAGCTGGGCCAATTCCTTTGATAGTTGTTCCGATTTTGTTCTCACCTTTTGAATCCTCTTGTAATTGATCCAACTTGATATGATACGGCAAGATAACATGCGCTCGATCTGAAATACGTAAGTTATCTGTTGTTACACCTTCTTCATGAAGATAAGCTAGCTCTTTAACTAGGGCTTTCGGGTTAACAACCACACCATTACCAATTACAGAAATTTTTTCTGGGAAGAAAATACCTGATGGAATCAAATGTAATTTGAATTTTTTACCATCAATGACGATTGTATGTCCAGCATTATCGCCACCTTGATAACGAGCAATCACTTCTGCATCGGCAGATAAAAAGTCTGTGATTTTACCTTTACCTTCATCACCCCATTGGGTACCAACAACTACTACTGATGTCATATGTATACGATATAGGCTTACTCGAAAATGGCAGAGCAGAGGCCTTCACCTTTCTTGAAAACATGGCAGGAATCTCACCTGCAGTTTATCTTACACTCTATTATAGCAAAAAATGAAAAAATAAGCCAACATTCTTAATAACATTAAGGAAAAAAACTCTTGCACCTCAGTCACTTTGCAACATTAATGAAAAATCCGAACATTAGCTTTTAAATCTGCAAGAATCAGCATCTTCTGACAAAGCCTACAACTATTAATCTGTAAATACTACGGCATTCCCTTTAAGAAAATCACCTTTTAAGGTAAAATATGGTTAATGACATGAATTTTAAGAAAAACATACGTATGAACAAAGGTAAGCCACTTATGACAAAAAAATTTGATAATGTAATACAATATATCCCTAAATTCCCTAGATGGGTTTGGTTGATTTCTTATATTTTATTGGTTGGTATGCTAAGTGAAATAATTCCAGCCATTCCCCTTTTTGTCACCGCTATTGGACTAGGGATCAGCTTTAGACATATTACTAAGACGCAAAAACGCATAGAGGGGCAGCGGTTGGCAAAACGCATACAGGACCTCAAAAATACCATTCATTTAGCTGATAAACAAACACTCCTCTTAAATGATTACTTAGCTATTAATGACTATAGTCATTACAAACTGACAGCTAATCAACTTCTAGCACGTATCGACTATATTAAAGAGGAATCATTGCAGTTAAAACCTCAAATTACTAAAGAAGTGTATCATCGGATAAATCAAAAAGCTGATGCTGTTAAAGTTGATATCGTTTTACAGTTGGAAAAATTAGAGCAAATTAGTGGTCCTAGTCCGGAAAATCCTGATCTGCATTTACGAATCCTTCAACAAGCTCCTGAATTACAAGAACTCTATCAATCTATTCAAACGGATCATCAAACGATTCTTAAGAAAATCAAATGTGCTAGTAATGTTGCCGAACTTGAAGCTATTCACGATAGTAACATGCGTAAATTCTATGATATTTTAGATGGTTATCTAAAAATTAAAGCATCACCAAAAGATTACTATAAAGCTGAACAACGTTAGAGAACGCGTTAGAGGCCATCAAAACGTTTGATTTAGACTTAGATGAAACCTTAAGACAACTTAATGAGAGCGATCTAAGTGATTTTGATATTAGCCTACGTATGATGCAAACCAACAAACACACCGAAGAAAAAGAAACAATAGCATAGAGGGGAAGAGATATGCCAGAATTTAATTTTGATATTGATCAGATTGCAAATAATGTAATAACTAAAAATGATAAAACAACCGATATTATTAGCCAAGAAGCTAATGATGTGAGCAAGCCTATTTCTTTCTTTGAAAAACTAAGTCCTGAGCAGCAAACAAGCATTCAAAGTAAGGTTCCAGCTATAGTCGACAGTTTTATGTCAGATCAAAATGCACTCTTAGACTTTGGACAGGCTGCCGTTGAGAGCGTCAATAACACTGTCAATCATATTCTTTCAGAACAAAAGAAAATTGAAATTCCACAAGTCGACGACCTCTTAAAAAATACCAACCGTGAACTGAATGGTTTTATTGCTAAATATAAAGACATTGGTCCAGCTGAGCTCGACAAGAAACCCAATTTACTTCAAAAGTTGTTTAAACAGAGCAAGGACACCTTACAAGAATTCTATTTTGATGCTCAAAATATTGAGCAAAAAATGGATGGCATGGCTGCAGCAGTGGTCAAACAAGAGGACACATTAGCTAGAAATATTGTTTCTGCCGAGCTATTGATTGAAGATAATACAACATCAATTGAAAATTTAGTAGGTGTCATTGCCTTTGTCGAAGCTAGCCAAAACGAAGCGACTAAACGCGCTAGCAGTATCCAAACAGAACTTGCAAAACTAAATGCCCAAACACCAGAATATCAACATGCTAGTGATCTTTTAGCACGAACAACGGAGGTCATCAATACCCTTGAACAACAACATACAGAGTACCTCAGTCGTTTGTATGTTGCATGGGCAACTACTCCTCAAATGAGAAATTTGGTAAAAGTGTCTTCTGACATGCGTCAAAAGCTTGGCATGCTACGTCGCAACACTATCCCTACGATGAAGTTGTCAATTGCTCAACTAGGCATTTTACAACAATCACTCAAATCAGGAGTGACTGCGGATGCCATTGTCAACGCCAACAATGCAGCCCTTCAAATGTTAGCTGAAACCAGTAAAGAAGTGATTCCTGCATTAGAACGTTCTGCTCAAAATCCAACTATGTCCATCAAATCTGTCACAAGCTTGGCAGAAAGCCTAGTTACTCAGAATAATGGCATTATTGCTGCTATTGAACACGGTCGTCAAAAACGTACTCAATTAGAACATGCTATTATCAAGTCAGCAGAAACGATTAATGACTCGGTAAAATTACGTGACGAAAAAATTGTGCAAGCCCTCCTTAACCAAGGGCGGCATACACAAGAAGAGATTGATCAGCCAACAGATTCAGATAATAAACAGCCTTAAAACAGTCTCAGAAAGGGCTTGCCTCGGCAGGCCACTTTTTGTGACAACCGTATCAATTTTTTGAAATTCAGTCTTGAAACAGGTAAACTGGAATAAAAGACTATGAAGGAGACCAAGTATTTGGTACTAAATCACTTATTACAAACTGCGCCACAACAGTCCAATGTAATGGAAGCCACTTTTGGCTTAGAGCGTGAAGGGTTACGTATCCAAGAAACTGGGGAAATTGCAAAAACCAATCATCCCAAAGTCCTTGGTTCAAGAAACTTTCACCCCTATATACAAACTGACTTTAGTGAATCACAGCTAGAATTGATTACCCCGATTTCGCAAACAACTAAACAAGCACTGAGGCGACTCCTTGCTATTACTGATGTTGCTCAATCTTCGATGAATTCACATGAATATATTTGGCCCTTATCAATGCCACCATATATTACTGAAGATGATATCCAAATTGCAAAACTGGATAACCAAGAGGAAGTCCAATATCGCCAGCAATTGGCAAAAAATTATGGCAAAAAACTACAATCAATTTCTGGGATTCACTATAACTTTGAGCTAGGACATGACTTAACCAAACTTTTGTTTCAAATAAGCGACAGTGACAATTTAACTAACTTTAAAAATCAGCTCTATATGAAAATTGCAAGACAATTTTTACGTTACCAATGGTTCGTCACTTACCTTTTCGGAGCTAGTCCACTTGCCGAAAAAGACTTTTATAAACAATCACCACAAGATACCGTCCGAGCTCTTCGCGCTAGCCACCAGTTCGGCTATAGTAACGATGACTCTGTTACCATTTCTTTTTCTTCTATTGAGAACTACATTCAAGATATGGAAGCAGCCATTAATTCTGGTGCCCTCTCACTTGAAAAAGAATTCTACTCGTCTGTACGATTACGCGGCAGCAAACAGTCTCGTGATTACCTGGAAAAGGGCATCACCTATATTGAGTTTCGCAGCTTTGATATCAACCCCTTCCACAAACTTGGTATCACACAAGAAACTCTGGATAGCTTTCACCTCTTCATTCTCAGCCTCATCTGGATGGATGATATGACTGATTTTGATGGAGAAATTGCTAGCGCACGTCAACTCAACGAAGATGTTGCCCTTGCTTCAGCCCTTGAGCCCTTACCCAAAGAAGCTGACGCACAAGCAATTCTAAAAGCTATGACGGAACTCATCCAACACTTCCAATTAGACAATTACTACGCGGACTTAGTAGAACAGATGACTCAGGCTGTAGCTGATCCTGCACAAACCATTGGAGCCGATTAGCCAATTACAGTCAAGAGGGGTCTTTACAAGCTTTTGGATTAAAACAAGCCAAAGGCTTTGCCGATGAATTAAAAGAAGCCCCCTACGCCTTAAAAGGCTATGAAAGCATGGAATTATCAACACAAATGCTCATGTTTGATGTTATCCAAAAAGGAATTCATCTTGAAATTTTGGACGAGAATGACCAATTTTTAAAACTATGGCATGAGAATCATGTTGAGTATGTTAAAAATGGTAATATGACATCTAAAGATAATTATATCGTTCCTTTAGCTATGGCTAATAAGACAGTAACCAAGAAAATTCTTGACAAGGCAGGTTACCCAACACCTAAAGGTAGCGAATTTGCGACAAAAGATGACGCCATTCGTTATTATCAATTTATTTCTGATAAAGCAATTGTCGTCAAGCCAAAATCAACTAATTTTGGACTAGGCATCTCCATCTTCCAAAAGCCAGCTAGCCTAACAGATTATAAAAAAGCCTTAGATATTGCCTTTTCTGAAGATACTGACGTTCTGGTGGAAGAATTCATTTCCGGCACAGAATACCGCTTTTTCATTCTAGATGGTAAATGCGAGGCTGTTCTTCTTCGCCTGCCCGCCAATGTGGTTGGAGATGGCAAACACACGATTAAAGAATTAATTGCTATCAAAAATCAAAATCCACTTCGAGGCAAAGATCATCGGTCACCCTTAGAAAAAATCCAATTGGGAGATATTGAAAAATTGATGCTAGCTCAAGAAGGCTTAGCTGAGGACAGCATCCTAGAAGCCGGCCAAAAAATTGAGCTTCGACGCAACTCAAATATTTCAACCGGTGGAGACTCTGTCGATTTAACGAATCAGATGGATACATCCTATAAAAAGTTAGCTGCTCAAATGGCAGAAGCAATTGGTGCTTGGGTCTGTGGTGTCGATTTAATTATTCCAGATATCAGCAAAAAGGCGAGCCTAGAAGAACCAAACTGTTCTTGTATTGAATTAAATTTCAATCCATCAATGTACATGCACACCTATTGCCATGAAGGACCTGGTCAAATGATTACTCCCAAAATCTTAGCAAAGCTCTTCCCAGAAATAGCTGATTGATACTAAAAAAGTGTTGCACAAATCATGTGCAACACTTTTTCTATTAAGTAAGACTGAATGTCTCGGGGGAAATCATCACCCTACTTAATCTTCTTTACGTTTATGAGCGAAAGTCAAGCCAGTGACTCCTGCAATAATGGCCATTGCAGCAGCTGTAAAGAATGGATTTGTCATCTCATCGCCAGTAGATGGCAAGTTATTCTTAGCTTCTTGTTTAGGAGCTTCAGTTCTTATTTGTTCTTTTTTAGCAACATCAGATTGTGCTACTTTTGGTGCTTGCGGTGCTTTTGGTGCTTCTTGCGCTGACGGTACATTTGTCATGTTGTTGTTAGCTTGAGGAGCTTGTGGTACCTCTTTTTCAGCACGTTTAGCTTCCAGTTCGCCAATAGTTCTTTCTAATTCAGATTGTTTAGCCTTGCTTGCCTCTAACTCTTTTTCAACTGTTGATAATTGATTTTGAAGGTTAGTAAGATCTGATTTTTGTTTTTCTAATTGTGCTGTTAAGTCAGCAATCTTAGCATCTTTTTCAGCCTGATTATTATTTACTTCTGGTTTAGATTGTTCCTTACCTTTATTTTCAGCATCCTGCAATTGCTTTTGAAGTACTTGGCGTTCTAATTCAGCTTGGTTGAGGGCTTCTAGAAGTGCATTATTTTTTGTTTGTAGGTCTTGGACAGTTGCTTGTAATTTTTCATTTAAAGCTTTCAAGCTTTCTAAATTCGATTGATCAGCTTTAGCAGTGTTGATTTCACGCATTAGTTTATCAATTATTTGGTTTGCTTCTAGTTTTGAGCTCTCTAATTGTGCTTTTAGTTGGTTTGCTTTGGCTTCTGCTGCTTTTAACTGTTCAAGTAATGCCGAATCTATTTGTGGGACATCTTCCTTCTCATTTGGTTGTGACTCAGCTAACTTCAATGCTTCCTTAAGTTTCATCAACTCTTCTTGTTGAGCAATTATTTTGTTTAATTCAGCAGTTATTTTTTCTTGTAAAGCAGCTTTCTCAGCCTCTAGAGCTTGTTTTTCAGCCTCTAAAGCCTGATTAGCTTCTTTTTCTTTTCTCAAAGCCTCAGCAAGGCGTTTATCGGCTTCTTCTGTAACAACTTTCGTTAGAGACGTTAATTTACTACGGCTATCTTGAGGGATTGCTAATTTAAATTTATCTTCGTAACTTTTTAGAAGATTAAATCTAGGGTTATTGTAGTAAATACTCTTTTCATTTGTGCCTTCTTTAAGTGCCGCTAAGGTTTCTGGTTTTATCCCTGAAAGAATTTCAGCTAGTTCTTTATTAAGTTGCTCAGCTGTCATTCTTGGATGATTTTTATCATGGATTGAATAGACTAATGATTTAGCATACAGGGCATTAAGCTTCGCTAAGTCATCTTTATGAGGCGCTGTCTCTAAAGCAGATACACTTGTTACTGTTCCTGCTAGGGTTGAGAAGGTTGTTCCAGCTAGTACTGCTGTTGTAATTGCCTTTCTAAGCGTGTGTTTACGGGCTTTCATTGGTTTAGCCATTTGTTTCTTTCTCCTTTTAAACTTCGTAGAGTTTCCTTTTGTAACAAAGATTCTCTGTCTAATTGCCAGGATACTTTGTCACTCTTATAAATAAATTATATATGAGTTTAAGGTGAGAATAAAGCTCATTTTTTTAATGTGTTTTAAAATTTTTGAAACCTGTGATAAAAGCTATAAAAATATAGGTTTTTTTCCACTTTAAAATTTTCGATATTTTCAAACTATTAGAAATTTTATATAGGCTGCAGATATTATTAACTTTTTATTATAAATATATTGACATATTTCTCATTTTAGTATATCTTGTACAAGCAAGCTTTTATGGAATCGTTTTACCACTTATCCATAAGGGGGTTGTACTAATTTCAATAAGGAGCTATTATGCCATTTCATAAGGATATCTTTACCAATCAGCAAGTGCGTGAATTGAAATTGATCACCCTCTTGCAAGAACATAACTCTCTATTAGACTACAGAAAGGTTTGTCATTATTTAAATTGCTCCTTTCTGACACTCCAAACTGAGATTTCAACTCTTAAAACATTTCCCGAAATTGAAGATATGGCTTACCAACCTTCTCATTTAGCTATCACTTATAAGGAACAGTACGGAACTCAGAAATTATACCAAACTTTTTTAAACGATTCCCCCTCTTTGAAGTTATTAAATTTACTCTTTTTTGCTCAACAAGAAACCCTAGAAGAACTAGCTGATAAATTATTTATTAGCCTCTCAACTTTAAAACGATTATTAAAAAAAACAAATAGCTATCTGTCTACCCGTTATCACTTTTCAGTAGATGTCAAAAAACTCATTTTTGTTGGAGACGAAAAAGCCATCCGACTTTTCTTCCTCAAATATTTCTCAGAAATTGATAGTATGGATGATTGGCCTTTTGACCCTTACATCCCAAAAAATATTCTTGAGGATCTTGTTTCTTTTGTAGCAGACACGCTAAACTGGACCTTGGATTTTACACACTACCGACATTTATTGATTTATTCAGCGGTCAATTTATTGCGCTCCCTTAAGGGGAACTATCAATCTGCTCAGCTTTCTAATCTCAGCCAATACTTAGACGAGCAGCTTTCTGAAACAGAACAAGGAAAAGCCTTGCGTCAGCGATTCTTCAAGACTTTCCAAAACCCCTTAACTAGGCAAATGATTGCTGAACTTTTTTCAACCTTCCTATCCGAGGAATTGCTAAGCTCTCCAAGTCAAGTTTCTAATCTCGAGAACCATTTTTCTCACTTTAAAACTTGGCGTCAGACTTTGTTGCACTTAGAAGAAGAAGTTGGATTTCCTATCACTAATAAAGATGAGATCATAATGCACTGTCATAATGCACTAAAATTAGGTAACGAGGATGCCTATCTTAATTTCTTAGTTTATGACTATCGTAAAAATTTTATCAACCACTTCAACCAAGATTATCCACATTTTTTAGCTGAAGTTCAAAAACAAGTTAGCCTTATGATTAGTGACTGTTCCCAAGAAGTTAGTGACTATACAATTAATCATTTAACCTACTTATTTTTAATGACCTGGGATAATTTATTTCTATATTTAAGTCAACATATTGAGAAACAAAAGCTATTAGTTGTCGAGCGTGGTAAAGGTAATGTCGGCCTATTTCTACAGGCCTATTTAGGACAATTTTTTGATATTACTATTTTTAGAGATTACAAGCTAACCAACTTAAAGGAAAAATATGCTTGTGATTTAATCATCACAGATACCCTCTTAAATGATATTGATGGGGTGACGATTCTCTATTTCAACAAATTAACTCCTTCAGATGTTTTAGCTCGCCTAAATGACCATTTACGAAAACAGTTAAAACATCAATTCCAAGAAAAATATGAAAGAAGACAGCTAAGTCAACTGCCATAAGATTTTCTTTATGCTATAATATTAGCTATGGATAAACTTATTAAATCAATAGCAAAATCTGGCTCTTTTAGAGCCTTTGTTCTTGATAGTACACAAACTGTCAGAACTGCTCAAGAAAAACATCAAACCTTATCATCATCAACTGTTGCTTTGGGGCGTACATTAATCGCTAACCAAATCTTAGCTGCCAATCAAAAAGGAGACAGCAAAATCACAGTGAAAGTGATTGGAGATTCTTCTTTTGGACACATTATCACAGTTGCTGATACGAAGGGACACGTTAAAGGATACATTCAAAACCGAGGCGTTGACATCAAAAAGACTTCCACCGGTGAAGTCCTTGTTGGTCCTTTTATGGGAAATGGTCATTTTGTATCAATCATTGATTACGGAACTGGCAACCCCTATACATCAACCACTCCCTTAATTTCTGGTGAAATCGGTGAAGACTTTGCTTATTACTTAACTGAGTCTGAACAAACACCATCAGCTGTTGGACTAAATGTGCTCTTAGATGACAATGACAAAGTCAAAGTAGCTGGCGGCTTTATGTTACAAGTTTTGCCTGGAGCTTCTGAGGAAGAAATCTCCCGTTTCGAGAAACGGTTGCAACAAATGCCTGCAATTTCATCTCTCTTAGCATCTGATGACCATATTGAAGCTCTTCTATCAGCCATTTATGGAGAGGATGATTTCAAACTCCTTTCTGAAGAACCGCTCAGTTTCACTTGTGATTGTTCAAAAGAGCGTTTCGAGTCTGCACTAATGACCTTGCCTACCAGTGATTTAAAAGCCATGATTGACGAAAATCATGGTGCCGAGATTGTCTGCCAATTTTGTCAGACAATCTATCGATTTGATGAAAGAGATTTGGAAGGAATCATCAATGACAAAGCTTAACTCTTCCTTTATGATTGGGTCTGTTGAAATCCCTCATCGAACGGTACTTGCCCCTATGGCTGGAGTGACCAATTCTGCCTTTCGTACCATCGCCAAAGAATTTGGTGCTGGATTAGTAGTAATGGAAATGATTTCTGAGAAGGGTCTCCTCTATAACAACGAAAAAACACTTCACATGCTCCATATAGATGAAAATGAGCACCCGATGTCCATTCAACTCTTCGGAGGGGACGCAGAAGGGCTCAAACGAGCTGCCGATTTTATCCAAACGCATACTAAAGCAGATATCGTTGATATTAATATGGGGTGTCCTGTTAATAAAGTCGTTAAAAATGAGGCTGGCGCCAAATGGCTCCGCGACCCAGAAAAAATCTACCAGATTATCAAAGAAGTCACTTCTGTACTTGACATGCCTTTGACCGTCAAAATGCGCACAGGCTGGAACGACAGCTCGCTAGCCGTTGAGAATGCATTAGCAGCTGAATCTGCAGGTGTGGCTGCATTAGCCATGCACGGTCGGACCCGAAAGCAAATGTATACGGGCACTTGTGATCATGAAACCTTAGCACACGTTTCAAAAGCCATCACGACAATTCCATTTATTGGCAACGGAGATGTTCGCAATGTCCAAGATGCCAAATTTATGATCGAAGAAATTGGTGTTGATGCGGTGATGATTGGGCGCGCAGCAATGAGCAACCCTTATTTATTCACTCAAATCAATCATTTTTTTGAAACTGGTCAAGAATTACCAGATCTTCCATTTGCCAAAAAGCTAGACATTGCAGAAGATCACTTAACACGGTTAATTTCACTCAAAGGTGAAATGATTGCTGTTCGTGAATTTAGAGGCTTAGCACCACATTACCTTCGTGGAACTGCCGGAGCTGCTAAGATTCGCGGTGCTGTTTCACGTGCTGAAACAATGGCACAAGTACAAGACATTTTTGCAACTGTCCGTTAAGATAAAAAAGGAGTATCATGTTGATTGTATTAGCTGGAACTATTGGTGCAGGAAAAAGTTCTCTTGCAGCTGCACTTGGTGAACATCTTGGAACTGAAGTCTTTTATGAGGCTGTTGATAACAACCCAGTTCTTGATTTATATTATGAAGACCCTAAAAAATATGCTTTCTTGCTTCAAATTTTCTTTTTGAATAAACGGTTTAAATCGATTAAAGAAGCTTATCAAGCAGATAACAACATACTTGACAGATCCATCTTTGAAGATGAACTGTTTTTAACACTGAATTATAAAAATGGTAACGTCACTGAGACTGAGCTAGATATCTATAAAGAATTACTTGGCAATATGCTTGAAGAGCTTGAAGGTATGCCTAAAAAACGTCCCGACCTTTTAGTCTATATTGATGTTTCATTTGAAAAAATGTTAGAACGTATTGAAAAGCGGGGACGAAGTTTTGAACAAGTGGATGACAATCCTGGACTTGAAGATTATTACCAACAGGTACATGGTGAATATCCCGACTGGTATGATAATTACGACATCTCTCCAAAAATGAAAATTAATGGTGATGTCCTTGATTTCGTCCAAAACGAAGACGATCTCAAGCGTGTTTTAGCAATGGTTGATGAAAAATTAAAAGAACTCGATTTACTTTAATCTACAACAAAAAAATGACTGAGAGGACAATCTCAGTCATTTTTTGTTAATACGGATGCTATCTTTCCTGTCACTAAAACGTCTTATTCTTTCTCTTTAACTTAAGATAAGGGCATCATCACTCAAGTCTTGACCACTTTTTGATTGGAACAAGTCCAATAATTGAGGAACTGTTAAGTTGCGTTTTTCTTCTCCCGACACATCGACTACTATTTTGCCTTGATGGAGCATAACTAGACGATTTCCATAGGTAATAGCGTTTTCCATATTGTGTGTAATCATTAATGCTGTTAATTGATGTGTCTGGACAATTTTATCTGTCAAGTTCATAACCATATCACTGGTTTTAGGATCAAGGGCAGCTGTATGTTCATCTAAAAGTAATAGTTTTGGTTTTTCTAATGATGCCATGAGAAGTGTCAAGGCTTGTCTTTGTCCACCTGAAAGGAATTGTGTGTCTACTTTCATTCGATTCTCTAAAGACAAATCTAATTCTTTTAAAGCTACTTTGAAAATCTGACGTTCACTTTCTTTGACTCCCCAAGTTAAGCCACGTTTTTTTCCTCGTCGGTAAGCTATAGCCATATTCTCTTCTATGCTTAAGCGTGATGCTGTACCCATCTTGGGATCTTGGAAAACTCTACTGATAACTTTTGCGCGACGGGAAGCTGGTTGGTTCTTGATTGATTGACCTTCTAATAGTATATCTCCTTGATCAAGACTAAGTGTTCCTGCCAAGCTATTCATTAACGTTGATTTACCTGCTCCATTTCCCCCAATAATAGAAATAAAGTCTCCTTGCTCAACTTTCAAAGATAGACCTCGCAAGACATGGTTTTCATTAACGGTGCCTGCTTCAAAAACTTTGTGAATCGAATCGATTGTTAATAATGCTGTCATGTGAACTCCTAACTTAATTTGGGTTGACGAATACGTAATTTCTTCTGAACTTCTGGAACATAAAGAACACTTGCTAATAGAATAGCTGAGAAGAGTTTAACCAAGTCTGCATCCATACCAGGAATAGATAAGATGGCCAGGATAATCAGACGGTAGATAATTGAACCTAGCACAATTGACGTTAGGCGCCAGCCTATACTCAAATTCCGAATCACTACTTCTGCAATAATTATTGAGGCTAGCCCTATAACAATGGTACCTACCCCAGAATTGAGATCTGCGTAGCCATTGTTCTGACAAAGAAGAGCCCCACAAAGAGCAATTAAACCGTTTGAAATCATGTAACCTAAAATCTTCATGTTATCGGTTTTGATGCCGTTGGATTCACTCATTGGAATGTTATCTCCGGTTGATCGAAGAGCCAATCCTAATTGAGTTTTCATCAGCAAAGTCAAAACAGCAATGACTAATAAGACAAAGATCCCACCAAGAATCATAACTGAGGCTATTTTAGTAAAGCCTATATCGTAAACTTGACTGACTAAGGTCTTTTGTCCTAATAGAGCTACATTAGCACGACCTAGCACTTTCAGATTAATTGAGTAAAGACCTGTTAATGTGATGATCCCTGTCAAAAGAGCTGGAATTTTTAGCTTGGTATGAATTAATCCGGAAATAAGACCGGCTAAGAAGCCGGCAACCAACGCCAAGAGGGTGGAAAATAGAGGGCTAAGTCCAGAAACAATTCCTGTAGCACAAACCGCTGCACCTAAGGGAAAAGACCCCTCTGCTGTTAAATCCGCAATGTCTAAAATTCTAAATGTGATGTATACGCCGATTGCCATCACCGACCATAAGAGCCCTTGTGACAGGCTTGATAATACTAATGCCATGTTTCCTCCTTAAGTAGATAGCACTACTTGTTTACTTTTTAACTGATAAGTGACCGAGATCCAAGCCTAATTTCTTAGCTTGCTCCTTATTGATATGCAAGTCAAGTGTCTTTGGAGACTCAACTGGAATATTAGCCACCTTTTTACCTTCGATAATTTTAATAGCTTGCTTTGCGACTTGCTTACCCAACTGACGATAGTTTGTCCCATAGGTCAGTAAACCACCCACATCGACCATATCTGTTGAGCCACCAATAACTGGAACCTTGTGTTCTACTGATAGTTGTCCAATCATAGACATAGTTGAAGCAACCGTATTATCTGTCGGAACAAAAAGCGCATCGACTTGTGTCATCAGACTATTCGTCGCATCTTGCACATCATTTGTTGAAGAAATAGCTTTCTTAACAACCTGATATCCAGCTTTCTTTAGCTCTTTCTCAGCCTCTATTACCTGAACTTCTGAATTACGTTCACTACTTGTATAAAGTATGCCGACTTTTTTTGCCTTGGGAAGGGCTTGACCTAACAAATCAACTTGCTTATCAATTGGTGCTTGGTCACTTGCTCCGGTCAACAGGCCTCCGGGTTTTTTGATTGAAGAAACCAATTTAGCAGATACAGGATCAGTTACAGCTGTAAAGACAACCGGTGTGTTAGTAGAGGCTGTTGCCATTGCTTGCGCTGCTGGTGTTGCAATAGCTAAGACCAAATCATTTTTTTTGACCAACTGTTCTGATATGGTCTGTAAATTAGATTGGTCCCCTTGCGCATTCTGATAATCAAAGGTTACATTCTTACCCTCTGTGTAGCCCTTCTTTTTCAACTCCTCCTTAAAACCTTCTCGAGCTTGGTCTAAAGAAACATGTTCCATGTACTGAAGAATACCGATTTTAATTTCTTTTTGTGACATTCTCATATTGTCTGTTGATGATTTCCGACAAGCAACCAAGAAAATACTTGCTAGAGCGATGATGAGTAATTTGTTTAATTTTGTAATCCTTTGATAGTTAACTTCCATGTCAGTGTCCTCTATTTGTTTTCTACTAATTGTTTTTCAAGTTCATAAGGATTGATACCCAGTGATTTAGCCATATCCTTATTGATAGCTAATTCAGGTTTTTCAGGTTTAGCAACGGCAATTGTTGAAGCTTTTTTTCCTTTCAGAATGGCTACTGCTTTTTCTCCGGCTTGACGGCCAATTGCTTCATAATCAACGCCTGAAGTAAAGAGTACAGCGTCAAGGTATGCTTTGTCACTGCCGATTGCTGGAATTTTATTTTCTTTTAAAATTTGACCAATTGTCATGGCTGTTGAAGCTACTGTATTATCTGTCGGTAGGTAAACAGCATCTACTTGGCCAACTAAACTGGTCATGACTTGTTGAACATCATTACTTGTCGTAACTGTCTTTTCAATTGCCGTAATACCTTTTTTCTTCAATGCTTTTTTAGCCTCTTTGGCTTGCATCTGTGAATTGACTTCACTGGAATTATAAAAGATACCCACTTTTTTAGCAGTAGGAACAGCCTTGAGCAATAAGTTAATTTGTTGAGGTACATTACCTGCATCAATTGAGCCAGTCATATTTTTACCAGGTTTAGCCATTGCGTCAACTAAGCCTGCTCCGACAGGGTCCGTTACAGCAGTAAATACGGCTGGCGTATCTGGATCACTTGTCAACAAGGCCTGTGCTGCTGGTGTTGCAATAGCAAAATTCACATCATTCTTACCTGTCAATTGGTCAACCATGGTTTGGAGGTTAGCTTGCTCACCTTGGGCATTCTTACTGGTAATTTGTAAATTCTTGCCTTCTTTGTAACCACCATCTTTTAATGCTTCTAGGAAGCCTTTTTTTGAAGCATCTAAGGCAGGATGCTTAGCATACTGAATAATCCCGACTTTTACTTGACTCTTGTTTTCTGTCGCTTCTTTACGACAAGCTGATAAGGTAATCAATAGGCTTAATAAACCGACTGTAAAAAATACTTGTTTAAATTTCATATAACTCCTCTTTCATTTGTGTACAAAAATAAGACCATTTAGATTAATCTAAATGGTCTTACACAAATACAAGAGTGCTAAAAAATACACTGCTCTATGGTGGTGCCCACTTAGATATGATTTATCTATGTGGACATACAACTCAAATAGCCCTAGCCTCATAGATACAAACTAACGTTTCACGTGTTTGTATCCATGTTTCCCATGACTACAAACACTATCTAAAGAAGCTAAAGTAATAACGCTTATTGATGTTATGAGTTGTGCTAATGCTTACCATAGGGCACCTCCTGTTTTCTTTCGTTTAATTTTTCTAAATTATAATTCATTTTTTTAGGACTGTCAACACCTAAAATTGAAAATTGTCATTTTTAGGTGAAATATTCTGACAATTAAATCGCTGCCTAAGCCCATCATGACAAGGCTAAACAGACTTATAAGACAGGATCAAAAATCATATTAAAATTTTTTAGAAAGGCAGGTCATCTTCCTCATCAAGCACTAGGTCTGCCAGGTCATTTGTCATATTGTTTTCACGCATGGCACGTTGCGCTCTGCTTTCCAATAATTGAAAACTATGACAAAGAACCTCTGTCATATAATGAGATTTGCCATCTTTCTCATAGCGCCTTGTCCGTAATTCACCTTCAAGTGAAATAAGACTACCTTTACTACCATATGAAGCTAAGGATTCAGCTAGTTTTCCCCATAAGACTAAATTGACAAAGTCCACTTGTCTTTCACCTTGGGCATTTTTATAGCGACGATTAACAGCAACTGAAACACGACAAACTGACTTATCCTTTGGAGTCTTAATTAGTTGTGGATCAGCAACTAAACGACCAATCATGATTACTCTATTGTACATTTTTGTACCTCCTTAATTAATAATTCGTAAACTATTTTTTATATTGTATTTTTAGTTAAACAAAAAGACTCTAGTATTATCTAGAGTCTGCACTTATTATGCTTGCCAATGTTTTTCAGTATCAAATGCCTCACCTACTACTGCACTGTCAGCTAATTCGATTATGCCTCGTTTTTGAGGAGCATTTGGTAGTGCTAATTCACGAGGAGAACACATCATGCCATAACTATCTTGTCCTCGCAGTTTGCCAGGGAAAATAAGGCTGCCGCTCGGCATCATTGCGCCTGGTAAGGCAACGATTGTTTTCAAATCAAGTGCTGCATTAGGCGCCCCCGCTACGATTTGTACTGTTTTATCTGCTCCGATAGCCACTTGGCAAATGTTGAGGTGATCACTGTCAGGATGTGCAACCATTTCTGTGATTTGTCCTACTACAAATACTGGAAAAGCTGTTCCAGTTAATTTTTCTTCAAAGCCTTCTTTTGCTAATTCTTGGTTTAATAAATCTAGGTCTTCTTGGCTAGGAAAGACTTGACCATTTCCTTCAATAGTTAGCAATTGTGATACATCAAAGATATTCCATGCAAGTGTTTTTCCAGTTTCATCAGCTGTAATTCTGGCAATATGGCCCCTACGTTCTACTGAACGTTTGATATCTTTGGTATCTTCTAAGATGACCATTAAGACATCGCCAACTTGTTCTTTATTATAAGCAAATATCATTTTTCTTCCTTTTCCTTACTTGTTACTTGTGATAAACTGATTAATTTCAGCTTTTGTTTTTCTTAATTTGTTAACCAGACGCGCTTTTTCTTTTCCATTTTCAATGATTAGAAAACTTGGAATACCAAAAATATTCCACTGTTGGGCAAGATCCATAAAGTCATCACGATCTAAGCGAACAAAGGTTAAATCCTGGTGTTCTGCTTCAATTTCTGACATGACTGGGTAGATAAATTGGCAATCAGGACACCAATCAGCTGTGAAGAAAAGTACTAATTTTTCTTCCTTTTCAATCCATTCAGCGATTTCTTCATAGGTTTTAGGGATAATCATTTTTCTTCCTCCTGAAAGACAATTCCTCCACGACTATAGGTGAATTGGTAAGCCCTGCCATCAGACATAACCAGTCCACCATTTATAGCCCCAAAGCTTGAGGAATAATCATTGATATAGAGAGCATCAATTTCGCCTAAATCAGAAAAATACTGGCGAATCTCATTTGTGATTTTTTGTCTTCTGTTTTCTTGGTATTTTTCTTTGAGTACTAAGGCTGTCACTGCAACTGCTGATAGACCCACTAATCCAATAATACCTTTTGGTTTTCTATTAATCATATCCTATATTTTATCATAAAATACAAGAATTGGGATAGGTCTAAGTCCAGAATGATAAATGAAAAATTTCTTTATATTAGTTTTTTATTAAAGCATTGACATTTAATTGCTATTTAGGTAAATTGGACATAAAAAGGAGTTCTAATGTGCCAATCATGTAGTCAACTTATTTTCAGTCCCAAAGAAACTAGTATCACTATTATCTGTGCAGCAGCCTTTCTTATTTTCTCTCTCATACTTCTGATTTATTTTATATCATTGAACTCCACCGTTAATCCATATTTATAGGGCGTTTCTTCATTAAAAATGGTAAAATAGAGAGTGATAATAAGGAACCCCTTAATCAAAAAAGGAAGTGTAATGATGACAGAATTATTTTCAAAAATAAAAGAAGTAACCGAACTTGATGGCATTGCCGGCTATGAGCATAGTGTCCGTGATTTTTTGCGTCAAAAAATCACACCTTTAGTTGATCGTGTCGAAACAGATGGTCTGGGTGGCATTTTCGGTATCAAAGAAAGTAAAGCAAGCGATGCACCTCGTATTTTAGTGGCTGCTCACATGGATGAAGTCGGCTTTATGGTTAGCCAAATTAATGCTAACGGGACATTCAATGTTGTTGAAGTTGGTGGATGGAATCCCTTAGTTGTCAGTTCACAGCGCTTCACCCTCTATACTCGCCAAGGACAAGCCATCCCAGTTATTTCTGGATCTATTCCTCCTCACTTTTTACGTGGTGGAAATGGCTCTGCAGGTCTCCCATCTATCAGTGATATCACTTTCGACGGTGGATTTGCTAACAAGGAAGAGGCTGAAAGCTTTGGAATCACGCCAGGTGATATCATCGTACCTCAGTCTGAAACCATTCTAACGGCAAACAAAAAGAATGTCATTTCAAAAGCATGGGATAACCGTTATGGTGTCTTGATGGTCTCTGAATTACTAGAAAGTCTTAAAGGGCAAGAATTAGGAAACACTCTAATTGCAGGTGCCAATGTTCAAGAAGAAGTTGGTTTACGTGGTGCTCACGTTTCTACTACCAAATTCGACCCTGAACTTTTCTTTGCCGTTGACTGTTCTCCTGCTGGAGATATCTCAGGTAACCAAGGAGCAATCGGAGAGGGAACTCTAGTTCGTTTCTATGACCCAGGTCATATCATGCTCAAAAATATGCGTGATTTCCTTTTAACAACAGCTGAAGAAGCTGGTGTTAAATACCAATACTACTGTGCCAAAGGCGGCACTGATGCTGGTGCTGCCCACCTTAAAAATGGTGGTGTCCCATCAACAACAATTGGTGTTTGTGCCCGTTATATCCACTCACATCAAACGCTTTATGCTATGGATGACTTCCTAGAAGCACAAGCGTATTTACAAGCAATTGTTAAAAAACTTGACCGCTCAACTGTTGATTTAATCAAGAAATACTAGAAGGTAGCCTATGAAAATTGGATTTATCGGGGTTGGAAAAATGGCTAGCGCTATTATCCAAGGCTTGAAAAAGACCGAGCATGAAATCATTATTTCTGGTTCTTCCTTAGACCGCTCAAAAGAATTAGCCAAAAAGCTTAATCTAAATTATGCCGACTCACATCAAGATTTAATTGATCAAGTTGATTTAGTCATCTTAGGCATTAAACCTCAGATGTTTGAATCAGTTCTGAAGCCATTGAATTTTAAGCAAGCCGTTTTATCAATGGCTGCTGGGTTAAATTTAAAACGAATTGGTCAACTTGTTGGTTCTGATTTACCTGTGATTCGGATTATGCCCAATATGAATGCACAAATTTTGCAATCGACAACTGCTCTAACAACTAACAATTTGGTCTCTGAGGAGTTAATGAAAACTGCTAAAGAGATCACAGATAGCTTTGGTTCTACTTTTGTCATTGATGAAAAGGATTTTGATACCTTTACAGCATTAGCCGGCTCAAGTCCTGCTTTCATTTATCTCTTCATCGAAGCCATGGCAAAAGCCGGGGTCAAACATGGCTTGTCCAAAGATAAAGCATTAGCAATCGTGGCTGAAACTGTTCAGGCTAGTGCCCAACAGTTACTAGTCGGCACTGATAGCCCTAATGACTTAATTGACAAGATTTGTAGCCCCGGCGGAACAACAATTGCTGGTTTAATGGAACTTGAAGAAAAAGGACTGACTCCAACTGTTAGCTCTGCAATTGACAAAACAATCGACAAAGCAAAAACCTTGTAATAAAATTACAAGGTTTTTTATCTTATATGAGGGAGTAAAAGCATGAGTAATACAGCTAATCCATTGTTGATAAAGTGGATGATCATGCAGTAGCTTAAATTTTTTGTTTTATGATAGACGAAGCCTAAAACGAGTCCCATGCCGGCATAGATAACCCAACTGCCGATGTCCGATGGCATGTGTAGACCTCCAAACAAAAGGCTACTAATAACTAAACCGAGATAAGATTTTGCACCAAATACTTTGCCAAAAATAATCCCACGAAACACAGTTTCTTCAATAATAGGTGCTACTATGGCAGCTAGTATAAAAAGTAACATAGGGTGAAAGCCAGCTTGCTCCAAAGCCATTTGATTTGCAGTATTGGCATTGGCACCATGTTCTAAAAAGAGGATAATTCCCCCAATGAATTTGATAATAGTAAGTGCAGCAAAACCAAGACCAATCCAGAGAATTGCAGAATCACTCGTTAAAGAGGCCTTGTCGGTAGAAGTTTTTTCTTTTTAGCAAACCAATAAGTCAAGGCTGTAATAACCAATAATAGCATTGAAATCAAGATTACTTGCCAAAAAGGTTGTTCTTTTTTTACTAAGAGTATCGGTAATTGCTCAACAACTACAATGCCAAAAGCAATTAAAAACCATTTAAATTTTGAAAGCATATATTTGTTCTCCTACATCATTTTGCTTAATAGTAATTTTGTTCCCAGGAAACTAATTAATATAACATACAAATCAATACTTAAAAAGATAATCATTGACCACTCAATTGACCAAAATACAAATAAAAATAATCCTATTATAACGATAACGATTTGTAAACTCAGGGCAAAAGAGCTCGCAACTAAAAGAATTTGCTGATTTCTTTCATCATATGCACTCAGATAAGCTTCTTTTAATTTCTTTTCATTACTTAACAAATAGTAATTTCTACCAATCAGAATAAACAAGGCTAATGCTACACCAATTAAAAATCCTTTACCAAATGAAGGAAGATGCAGTTTCCAATTGATAATTAATGTCAGTGATGCAATAAAAAATAAAAATACTGACCATATTTGTATTGATTTTTTATATTCTTCAAAGCTTTTTTTACCTGTTAAGCTCTTCATTAGTAATTTAATCATTTTACACATCCTCACCTTCATAGTCAAAAATATCTTCAATCTTGACATCAAAATATCTAGCAAGTTTAAAAGCTAATTCCAAAGAAGCATTATACCGACCTTTTTCTAGTGAAATAATTGTTTGCCGAGTTACGCCAACATTTTCAGCCAATTCTGATTGACTTATCTTCCCTTGCTTTCGGAGTTCTTGAAGTTTATTTTTCATATTTTCTCCTTTTTTGTCAACTTAACTTTACATTTTAAGTATAGTTCACTTTACATTTTTTGTCAAGAAAAAATAGTACCTCAATTGTTAGAATTGTTTCTAACCATTGAGGTACTATTCATTTATATTAATTATTGCTAATTTTATTTTTGGCGTAGGCGTTCAACATCGCGTGCAATACACAACTCTTCATCTGTTGAAATAACAAGAACTTTAACTTTTGATTCAGCGTAGAAATTTCTCCGCGGTAACCAAAGACATTTTTCTCAGGATCAAGTTCCATTCCGAACCAAGATAATCCAGAAATAACATCCTCACGTACCAATGGTCCATTTTCACCCATACCTGCTGTAAAGACCAATACGTCTGCACCATTTAATACAGCAAAATACTGACCAATGTATTTCTTAATGCGGTCAACAAACATATTGTAAGCTAAAACTGCATTTGGATCATTTGCTTGAACACCATCTTCAATGTCGCGCATATCACTTGAGATACCAGATACACCGCTTAAACCAGATTTTTTA
This sequence comes from Streptococcus uberis, assembly GCF_000785785.1. Taxonomy (GTDB): domain Bacteria; phylum Bacillota; class Bacilli; order Lactobacillales; family Streptococcaceae; genus Streptococcus; species Streptococcus uberis_A. The sequence goes on along the minus strand of NZ_JRQN01000011.1, from coordinate 39,787 downwards.
TTTAGCATATTGACTGCGTCAGCTGCATCTTTCAATTCTGGATCACGTTCAATAAGATAAGGAATAATCGCTGGATCAATGTCGCCAGAACGTGTCCCCATCATAGGACCAGCAAGTGGTGTGAAGCCCATTGAAGTATCAATAGATTCTCCGTGATAGTTAGCTGTTATAGAAACACCATTTCCAATATGAGCTGTAATAATTTTTAGCTCTTCAACAGGACGATTGACCATTTTTGCCGCTTCACGCGCAACATACTTATGACTTGTTCCATGTGCCCCATATTTACGTACTTTATGCTCAGTATAGTATTTTTGAGGAATTGGATATAAGTAAGTGTGTGGTTGCATAGTCATATGATAAGCATTATCAAAGACACAAACACTTGTAATATCTGGTAAAATTTCGCGGAAAGCACGAATACCAGCTGCTGCACCTGGATTATGTAATGGTGCTAATGCTGATAATTCTTCAACTTGTTCAACTACTTTTTCATCAACTAATACTGAATCTGTGAAATATTCACCACCAGCCACAATACGGTGACCAACTCCTGTGATTTCATCATAAGATGCAATAATCCCTAAATGAATTAAGTCATTCAATAGAATTTTAACCGCTGTTGAATGATCTGGGATATCTGTAATATCTTCTTGTTTTTGACCATTAAACTTAACAGTTGAAATTGAATTTTCTAATCCAATACGTTCAATAATTCCTTGCGCAAGAACTGTTTCTTCAGGCATTTGATATAGTTGCCATTTAAGACTTGAACTACCAGCATTAATTGCAATTGTTTTTGACATTTTTTACCTCACTTGTAATCGTTTTCTGTAATGCTCTACTATTATATCAAAAATTCTATGAAATAACATTAGCAAGTTTCCATTTTTTGAACTTACTCATAAAATCTTGAATTGTTTCTGTGGATTGAATATTAGTAATCGGATAAACAAAAGTTTCTACTAATTGCTTCTTGGTTTTTCCAATAACAAATAGTGATTTGGCATTGTTGGGATTACCAAACATTGTATCTGGTAAGGTAATAACTGCCATAACTTGAGCATAATTTTTCAACCACTCTTTTAAGAGATCACTCTGTGGACTGTTTAAAATATTTGTTGGAGCTAGAAAAATAGCATAACCACCATATTTTAAGTATTTTAAAGATTGTTCCATCAGCAAATGATGGGCATAGGTATGCTCGTCTTTACTGGCAACCTTATAGCGACTTGCGATATCATCATTTGGATAATACCCAACAGGCAAATCACTAATAATAATATCACTCTCTTTGAGAATATGCGGTCTAACAGCATCCTCTTGTAAAAACTTGGCAGAAGATCCCATTATTTCTGAGATACTAGCAGACAAGTCTATCAATAAATCATCAAGCTCGACACCGAGGTAATCAATTTTTTTACTACTATTATTCAAAACTGTCTGTGCTAAATTACCCGTTCCACTACCTATCTCTAACAAGTCTAGTGCTTGCTTATCTACCAACGTCTCCATAATATAGAGCATGATAAAACCAAGACTATCTGGGGTGAACTGATGGTTGCTTGTAATTTTTCAGTTTGCGAAGCTTTGATAAAGACAAACTGAAAAGCACGACGCCATTCTTCCTTTGATAAATGCAATTCCTTTAAGGCTTTAATGTTCTTTTCAACCTGAGGACTTGCACCTTCTGCACCTAAATAAAAAGAATTTTGTTCAATCATTGCATCGTAGATATGTGTCTTTAAGTCAGTTTCAATCAACTGACTATTTTCCAAAATAAGCTCAAAGGCTTTTTCAATCTTTTCAAAATCCATAAATCTATCATAACAAATTTAAGCTTAATTGAAAAGAATGACCACTTTATTCAAATCTATTTTCATTAATTCGCCATTTATTTTCAATTATTTTTCATCTTATGTCGTAACGATTGCAATTTTCCTGTTATCTACTCCTCTAAGTAAGTATCCGTCTAGTCTAATCCTTCTTCTTATTTGGGTATTTGAGTTTTCTTTTATTTTTTGACTTTTTCCTTTGTAAATTTTGATTTTAGTCTACTTTTTTCAAATTAGCATTAGTAATGTTGGATTCATCTGTATCAAAGTTAAATTGGTAATGATACCCCCCTTCAACCGTTACATCCATATGTATGTGACCCTCCTCTTCAACATAGCGAATTCGACCTGTACTAAACTTCAATTGTCCCGACTTTTTTTCGAGTTTGGTTAATCTAACCATTTCTGCCATTACATAAGCTTTGGCAACAGCAATATGAGCTTGATGTTCTGCATAAAACTGTTTTGTTTGATTAATATAAATTTGTACAATCATCATAAAAATTGAAGCCATTAAAAGTGAATACAAGAGTACACCTGCTTTAACTTTACTTTGCAAATACATAAACAAAATCCCTTTCCATGCCATTTTCCCATAGAAAATGAATTGTTAATTCCTTGTCTTGACAGAACATTTCGGCCTTTCTAACATGAAAAAGCATGGGATTGTAGCCTTTACCATTAGCCGCAGATTTTCTAAAATCGTGTTTTTCAGTAACTCTAAAGGATACTTTTTTCTGATCCTTCTGAATCATTAATTTATTTCCACTAATATCTACAAATTGTGCCCTCTCTAATTCAGCTCTAAACTGATGTGCAAATAAAAGCCAACTATCTTGATTGTTTTGTCTTAAAAAATTAATATTAGCAAACGTTGACTTGGTCAATCCTTGATAAACTAATAATGAACCTGAAACCACTAAGAGTGCAATCATCGCTTCTAACAAGGTGAAGGCTTTAATCATTAACTTTGCTAATCCGCAATACTTCTTTTTGACCATTGGTGATTACTACTTCCTTTTCTGTAGAATGAACAAAAATATCTGTACCATTAATAGCCAATTTATTTTTTCTTGATTGAATAGCCATTATTGCACTATTTAAAACTTCTTCTTCAGCTTTATACTGTTGATGTAGTTGTTGATATTGCCTTATTGAGCCCAAAATGACGATAACAATATAAACTAATATCCCTAATGCAACAAGACTTTCAAAAAGGATATAGGCTTTAATCTTTTGATTTTTTATAGGTACCACTTCCTAGATTTAAAGTATAGGTAATTATTTCATCAGAACTGATAAAATTTATTTTTGCCAATGAATGATTACCTCCATATTGATTTAATTTCACCTTGTTCACAAATCCTAGTTTAATTGTTTTGGGTAACTCCATTTGTTCACTTTGATATGTGATTGATCGCTCTGCAAATTCCATTTCACCAGCCGAACGCTTTAAAATTGTGATTTTTTGACAATGACGATAAAAATTCTCAAACTCGATAAAAAAAAGGTGATGTCTTGCCTTTATAAAAATAATATCAACACTCGTAGTTAACATAAGAATTGAAAAACTGGCAATCGTTAAACAAATCAATGTTTCAATATACGTAAAAGCAGCTATATTTTTACTTAACTTTTTTTGACTTTTCATTGTGTTTACTGTAATAATCATCATAAGCCTTGATTTGTTCTGCAGTTAGATTACCACTTGATTTCAAGTCAGTTAAACTCGCTTCTTTTCCATCGTGATTTAGTGCATACAATTCAGCCTGATTTTCGACAATTTTGACAAGTGCTTCGCCACCAATATCTAATACTTTTTCTTTTTGTTTATTAAGATTCGGAATAAATAATAGCATTAGAACTGAGATGATTAAAATGACCATCAACATCTCTAAAAGAGTAAATGCAGCTACTGTTTTGTTTTTTACTGATAAGATTGTGTTTTTCATATGTGACCTCCCATATTTTGATAAATTGGCAATAACATAGCTGCGTAAATCATGACGATGACTAATGCAACTATTAAGAAAATTATCGGTTGAATAATTTGTGTTGCTTGAATTAAGAGTCTGAAGTAATTCTCCATTGTGTTTTTGGCATAGATTTCCAACTCTTTTCCTAATTTTGATTTTATTTGACCATACGAAATAATTAAACTAAGTTCATCTTTAAAAAATGGATAGTCTAATACTTTTTGATCAAAGGCAATGCTTCAATTAATGACTGCTTCATTTCTTGACCAAGTTCTCTAACTAACTGTGATTTTTCAGCTATCATGATATTTAATATCGTTGACAGCTCTAAGCCCTGACCAATTAAATTCCCCCATTCTCTTGCGAAATAAGCTGTCATATAGAGTTGAAAAACTTGACCTAATACTGGTAACCTGCTAATAAAACTTATTAATTTGAGCGGTGAACTACGTTTTTTTATAAAAAGCATTAGTAACCCTGTAAAGAGAATAGATAAGAAACTGCATACTAATAATTGAGGGAAATAGGTTAAGAGTTGAGTAATGGCATTACCTTCTTTAAGTGAAGGCAATAAATATTGGCGCAGCCTAACATTATGATGACCAGAAACACAAGTAAAACTATTGGATAGGTTATGACTTCAAGCGTTTTCTTTTTTATATGATTTACCTGTAAAAGATAGGCTTCAATATTTTCAAGACTGGTTTGACTATTTCCATGTAACTCCGCAAAGCTTAGTTGAGTTACCACATTATCAGAATATCCCAACTCAAGCATTATATTTGCTAAACTACTACCATTTATCATATGACTTTCCATTATAGTTACATGGGTCTCTGTTAATAATTTACTCTTTTTTAAAAAAGAGACCATTTCAACCAGATTAAAGCCACTTGCTTGGAGATTATGTAGCAATTGAATGAGTTGATACTGTTTTTTAGAAGATAATTTTCTCTTTTTCGCCTTCTTCCCTAGAGAGACATCCTTTTGTAACCAGTTGATTAATCTCTTGATTCCAATCTTCATGTGTGTGTTGGATAAAATTTTTATGAGCAAAATCAATTAAGCCTTTCTTTCCCATTATTCGTTGATAAACAATTAATTTTAGGGTGTTTTCTAATTCATTGTGACTGATTCCCAATTCCAGTAACCTAGCATAGACACCAGGTATGCTTTTAGCATGAACTGTTGAAAAGACCATAGCTCCTGTTAGGCTAGCTCTTATTGCAGCTTTAGCTGTTTCTTTGTCACGAATTTCTCCAATGACTAATATATCCGGACGATGTCTTAATGATAGCTTGATGAGGTTGTCATAGGTCATTCCAATACTCTCATTCACTTGCAATTGCAAAAATATGTTATTTTTAATTTCTACAGGGTCTTCGATTGTTATGACTTGACTATTTTTAGCTCGCTCTGCGATTAGTTGATACATTAAACTAGTTTTCCCAGATCCTACCGGTCCAGAAAAAAGGAATAATCCCCTTCCAATCAGATATTGTTTAAGCTTCTTATCTTTATCAGACCAATAGCTATTATTATTGTCAAAAGGATAGATAATCCTGATTACCATACTTTCAAAGCCGCGATAATCTCCAACAGTGGAAAATCGAAGTGAAATCATGGAGTTTTCACCAATGCTATAATCACATGATCCTAATTGACATCGTCTCTTTTCACCCACATTCATGCCAGCGAGAAATTTAAAATGACTAATTAATTGTTGTAATTGCCCTGATTGAAAATTTTCAGAATAATAACGCTCTTCGTTTAACCGAAAATAGACAATGTAATTGTCGCCTTCTGGTAAGATATAAATATCCTGGACATTCAAAGTCACTGCTTCTCTTACTAACTGTTTCCCCAATCCTTGAATCATTATTAACCTCCTTACACATTTATTCGAAAAAAAAAACTAACTTATTGGACTAAGTTAGTTTTTTTTTATTCTTAATTTGCAAATAGATGACACTGGTGGGTTATCATTACGTTGTTCAAAAGAAGCAATGTTTTTTTCAAGAGGAATAATGTCATTATCTTTTAAGAGTAAGAGTGAGTGATATTGTTGTAAATCATCTGTACAATCTTCACACCATTTCTTTTCATTGTCATTCCAAAAGGTAGCCAATAAATTTTTTTGACTGTGTAAGTTTGGATACTGTTCTTTCAAGATTTCCCATTCATTCTGGTAATCTTTCAAGGCATACTCCCACTTATCAAACTCTTTTTTATAAATAATATCATTTTGCCATCCGTCAACAAACCACCAGGGTTCCCAGTTGCCATACATCTTTATTACTTGATACATAAATACATTACCTTCTCTTTAGAATATTATAGCTAAATAGTAATTTTTTTTAAAAGTTTATGCTCACAAGTAAAATAAAAAGAGTCAATTGACTCTTTTTATTAGTTTTCAGTTTGCACTGTTTCTTCGATAGTAGGTTCTTCAATAATTTCAACTTCATTGATTGCCTGCGGTTCAATGTTACGGTAACGAGCCATACCAGTACCAGCTGGGATAATTTTACCAATGATAACATTTTCTTTAAGACCAAGAAGGTGATCTTTTTTACCACGGATAGCAGCATCTGTAAGAACACGAGTGGTTTCTTGGAATGATGCAGCAGACAAGAATGAATTTGTCTCAAGTGAAGCTTTTGTAATCCCCATAAGAACTGGACGAGAAGTTGCTGGAATACCACCAGAGATAACAAAGTCTTTATTAGCAGTTGTGAAATCTGCGATATCCATAAGTGTTCCTGGTAATAAGTCAGTATCTCCTGGATCCATGACGCGTACTTTACGAAGCATTTGACGAACCATTACCTCAACGTGCTTATCCCCGATTTCAACCCCTTGGCTACGATAAACTTTTTGTACCTCAGCCAAAAGATAAGTTTCAACAGAAAGAGTATCGCGGACTTCAAGTAAACGTTTTGGTTGAATAGAACCTTCAGTTAAAGATGCACCACGATTAATTTCATCACCAATTTCAACTTTCATACGAGCTGTAAACGGAACAACGTATTCATCTTTACCAGTCTTACCTTCAACAAATACTTTTTTAGTACGTGTAGAAGCATCTTCTTCAATATCAACCACTTTACCCTTAACTTCTGTGATAACAGCTTCCCCTTTAGGGTTACGTGCTTCAAAGATTTCTTGGATACGAGGAAGACCTTGAGTAATATCGGTATTTGACGCAACACCACCCGTATGGAAGGTACGCATTGTAAGCTGTGTACCTGGTTCACCAATAGATTGTGCAGCAATCGTACCAACTGCTTCACCAACTTCTACAGCATCACCTGTTGCAAGGTTGATACCATAACAGTGACGACATACACCATGACGAGTTGCACAGGTAAATACAGAACGAATTGTAACTTCTTCAACACCCGCTTCGACAATCTTGCGAGCCATATCTTCAGAAATCAATTGATCTGCACCAATTAATAATTCACCTGTTTCTGGATGTTTAACAGACTTACGTGTGTAACGACCTTGAAGACGTTCTTCAAGAGTCTCTGTAACTTCTTTACCATCTGTAATAGCTTTGATAAGAAGTCCACGGTCAGTTCCACAATCATCTTCACGGATGATAACATCTTGAGCCACGTCAACCAAACGACGAGTAAGATATCCTGAATCGGCTGTTTTGAGGGCTGTATCGGTCATACCTTTACGAGCTCCGTGAGTTGAGAAGAACATTTCCAAAACGGTCAACCCTTCACGGAAGTTTGAAAGAATAGGAAGTTCCATGATACGACCATTCGGAGCAGCCATCAACCCACGCATACCGGCAAGCTGTGAGAAGTTAGAGATATTACCACGGGCACCTGAGTCCATCATCATAACGATTGGATTCTTAGGATCTTGTGTTTCAATTAAGCGTTTCTCAAGAGCTTCTTTAGCTTCACGCCAAGTTGTTGTAACAGCAACATAACGGTCATCATCAGTCATCAAACCACGACGAAATGCTTTATTGATTTCCTCAACACGATGGTGAGCTGCTTCAAGAATTTCAACTTTATTATCAATAACAGGAATATCAGCAATACCAACTGTCAAACCAGCAAGAGTTGAGTGGTAGTAACCTAAGTCTTTAAGACGGTCAAGGAATGCTGATGTTTCTGTCGTACGGAAACGTTTGAAGGTTTCAGCAATGATATTTCCAAGATTTTTCTTCTTGAACGGTACATTAAGTTCTAATGAATCAATCAATTCTTGGATTTCTTTACCTGGTTCAAGGAAATATTTATCTGGCGTACCCTCAGTTAAATTGGCATTATTTGGTTCATTTAAGTAAGGAAGATCTTCAGGCATGATTGCATTGAATAAGATTTTACCAACAGTTGTTACTAAAATTTTATTTCTTTGACTATCTTTCCAAGGTTTATTTGGCATACTTTCAACGGCAACACCAACGCGACTGTGTAAATGCGCATAGCCGTTTGATAAGCCATAACAGCTTCATCCTTATCCTTGAAGATCATGCCTTCGCCTTCACGACCTGGATCTTCCATAGTTAGATAATAGTTACCCAAAACCATGTCCTGTGATGGTGTAACGACTGGCTTACCGTCTTTAGGGTTGAGAATATGCTCCGCTGCAAGCATCAATAAACGTGCCTCAGCTTGCGCTTCTTCTGAAAGTGGTACGTGGATGGCCATTTGGTCTCCATCGAAATCGGCATTGTAGGCTTCACAAACAAGTGGGTGAAGACGAAGTGCTTTACCATCAATCAGTACAGGTTCAAATGCTTGAATACCTAGTCTGTGAAGAGTCGGTGCGCGGTTAAGGAGAACTGGGTGTTCTTTGATAACTTCTTCAAGAATATCCCAAATGCGTTCATCACCACGTTCAACCATACGTTTAGCAGCTTTTACGTTACCAGCAAATTCACGAGCAACAATTTCACGCATAACAAATGGTTTGAAAAGTTCGATGGCCATTTCGCGTGGCACACCACATTGGTACATTTTAAGAGTTGGACCAACTGCGATAACGGAACGACCTGAGAAGTCAACACGTTTACCAAGCAAGTTTTGACGGAAACGACCTTGTTTACCTTTAAGCATGTGGCTTAATGATTTCAATGGACGACTTCCTGGTCCAGTAATTGGACGACCACGACGGCCGTTATCAATCAAAGCATCAACGGCTTCTTGCAACATCCGTTTTTCATTTTGAACGATAATACCAGGTGCATTTAATTCTAATAAACGAGCAAGACGGTTGTTACGGTTGATAACACGACGGTACAAGTCATTCAAGTCAGAAGCAGCAAAACGGCCACCATCCAATTGAACCATTGGACGTAAATCTGGTGGGATAACCGGGAGGATATTTAATACCATCCACTCAGGTTTGTTTCCAGATTTATTAAAGGCATCAAGAACATCTAAGCGACGAACTGCCTTAATACGTTTTTGCCCTGTTGCTGATTTTAGCTCTTCTTTAAGCTCAGCAATTTCCGTAGGTAAATCAACGCGTTTCAAGAGATCTTGAATGGCTTCTGCACCCATCTTAGCAATAAATGAACCGTGTCCATATTCTTGAATTTTTTCACGGTATTCACGTTCTGTTAAGAGTGATTTTGGCTCAAGAGGTGTGTCCATAGGATCAATAACAACATAAGCTGCGAAGTAAATAACTTCTTCCAAGGCACGTGGACTCATATCTAAGGTTAATCCCATACGTGATGGAATTCCTTTGAAATACCAAATATGAGATACTGGTGCTTTCAACTCAATATGTCCCATACGTTCACGACGAACTTTGGCACGAGTTACTTCTACACCACAACGGTCACAAACGATTCCTTTATAACGGATACGCTTATATTTACCACACGCACACTCCCAGTCTTTTGTTGGTCCAAAGATGACTTCGTCAAACAGACCTTCACGTTCTGGTTTTAACGTACGGTAGTTGATTGTTTCAGGTTTCTTAACTTCCCCGTAAGACCATGAGCGGACTTTACTTGGTGAAGCTAATGTGATTTGCATACTTTTAAAACGATTTACGTCAACCACTAGTTTTACCTTTCTTCGTTTTATCATTTTACTAGTTTCTAGAGCAAATCTGCTCTAGACTAGTAAATTCATTTCAATGTTAATATTCTTTAATCTTCAGTTGTTTCAGATACTTCTGGTGTTTCTTGAACCTGTTTTTCACGTGCTTTTTCAAGATCATCAACGTGCATGACATCATCATCTTCACCTTCGTCAAGATCACGTAATTCAACTTCTCTATCATCTTCATCAAGGACACGCATATCAAGTCCAAGTGATTGCAACTCTTTTACAAGTACGCGGAATGATTCTGGAACACCTGGTTTTGGAATTGGCTTACCTTTAGTGATCGCTTCATAAGCTTTCAAACGACCAGTCACATCATCTGATTTATACGTCAAGATTTCTTGAAGAACATTTGAAGCACCATAAGCTTCAAGGGCCCAAACTTCCATCTCACCAAAACGTTGTCCACCAAATTGTGCTTTACCACCGAGAGGTTGTTGCGTAACAAGTGAGTAAGGACCTACTGAACGAGCATGAAGTTTATCATCAACCATGTGGTGAAGTTTAATCATGTACATGACACCAACTGATACACGGTTATCAAATGGTTCTCCTGTACGACCGTCATAAAGAACTGTTTTAGCATCTGAGTCCATACCAGCTTCTTTAACTGTTTCCCAAAGGTCTTCAGCTGAAGCACCGTCAAAGACTGGTGTTGCAATGTGAATACCTAAGTTACGTGCCGCCATACCAAGGTGAAGTTCCATAACTTGTCCAATATTCATACGTGATGGTACCCCAAGAGGGTTCAACATGATATCAACTGGTGTTCCATCTGGTAAATATGGCATGTCTTCTACAGGAACGATACGAGAAACAACCCCTTTGTTTCCATGACGACCGGCCATTTTATCCCCAACTTTGATTTTACGTTTTTGGGCAATGTAAACACGAACTAACATATTTACACCTGATTGCAATTCATCTCCGTTTGCACGTGTAAAGATTTTAACGTCACGAACGATACCATCTCCACCGTGAGGAACACGAAGTGATGTATCACGAACTTCACGAGATTTATCTCCAAAGATTGCATGCAATAGACGTTCTTCAGCAGACAAGTCTTTTTCACCTTTTGGTGTCACTTTACCTACAAGAATATCGCCTTCTTTAACTTCAGCACCAATACGGATAATACCCATTTCGTCAAGATCTCTAAGAGCTTCTTCACCAACGTTTGGTACTTCTCGTGTAATTTCTTCAGGGCCGAGCTTTGTGTCTCTGGTTTCTGATTCAAATTCTTCTAAGTGAACTGATGTATAAACATCTTCTTTAACAAGACGTTCACTCATGATAACAGCATCCTCGAAGTTATAACCTTCCCAAGTCATATAGGCAACAACTGGGTTTTGTCCAAGGGCCATTTCACCATTTTCCATTGAAGGTCCATCAGCAATGAAGTCCCCTTTTTCAATGATGTCGCCAACTTTAACAAGTGTGCGTTGGTTATAAGCTGTACCTGAGTTTGAACGACGGAATTTCGTCACATGATAGATATCAAGTGAACCGTCTTCACGACGAACTTCTACTTTTTCAGCATCTGAGAAGACTACTTTACCATTATGTTGAGCAATAACAGCAGCTCCTGAATCATGTGCAGCTTGATATTCCATACCAGTACCAACAAACGGTGATTTGGGATCAATCAATGGCACAGCCTGACGTTGCATGTTAGCTCCCATTAGGGCACGGTTTGAGTCATCGTTTTCTAAGAAAGGAATACATGCTGTCGCAACGGCAACTACCTGCTTAGGAGAAACATCAACGAAATCAACAATACTTGCAGCAAATTCTTGGTTATTACCTTGATGACGACCCATTACGATTTCTTCCGCAAACGTGCCATCTTCATTCAATTTAGAATTAGCCTGTGCAACTGTGAATTCGTCTTCTTCATCAGCAGTTAACCAAACGATTTCATTTGTAACAATACCAGTAGAACGATCAACCTTACGATAAGGTGTTTGAATAAAGCCATATTTATTCAAGTGACCAAATGATGACAAGTTATTAATCAAACCGATATTTGGTCCTTCAGGTGTTTCAATCGGACACATGCGACCATAGTGAGTATAATGCACGTCACGTACTTCATACCCTGCACGGTCACGGGTCAATCCACCAGGTCCTAAGGCTGATAAACGACGTTTATGAGAAAGCTCAGACAATGGGTTATGTTGGTCCATGAACTGTGACAACTGTGAAGAACCAAAGAATTCTTTAACAGCAGCAGTTACTGGACGAATATTAATAATTTGTTGTGGTGTTAAAACGTCGTTGTCTTGAACAGACATACGTTCACGGACGTTACGTTCCATACGTGCAAGACCAATACGGAATTGGTTAGCAAGCAATTCACCAACGGCACGAATACGACGGTTACCAAGGTGGTCGATATCGTCGACTTTACCAATACCTTCAGAAAGGTTTAAGAAGTATGACATTTCTGCAAGGATATCAGCAGGTGTAAGTGCACGAACTTTATCATCTGGTGTCGCATTACCAACTAAGGTTACGACACGATCAGGATCAATTGGTGAAACCACTTTGAATTTTTGAAGAATAACAGGTTCAGTCACAACTGCATAATCGTTTGGTGTATAGGCAAATTTGTTTAAATCACCATCAATATGCTCTTCAATTGATTCAATCACTTCACGTGTCATTACTGTACCAGACTCAACAAGAATTTCACCTGTTTCAGCATCAATTAAGTTTTCAGCAATTGTTTGGTTCAATAAACGTGTTTTGATATTTAATTTTTTATTGACTTTGTAACGTCCAACGGCTGCTAAATCATAACGACGTGCATCGAAGAAACGAGCAATCAATAAACTACGTGAGCTATCAGCAGTTTTTGGTTCACCTGGTCTTAAGCGCTCATAAATTTCTTTAAGGGCTTCGTCAGTACGTGAATCACTAGGATTTTTATGTATATCTTTTTCAATCGTATTGCGAACTAAATCACTTTCCCCAAAGATATCAACAATTTCATCGTCTCCTGAAAATCCTAAAGCACGGACTAATGTTGTGAATGGAATTTTACGCGTACGATCAATACGGGTATAAGCGATGTCTTTGGCATCTGTTTCCAATTCTAACCAAGCACCACGGTTAGGAATTACGGTTGAGCCATAGCCAACTTTACCATTCTTATCCACTTTATCATTAAAGTAAACACCTGGTGAACGGACTAATTGAGATACGATAATACGCTCACCACCATTGATGATGAAAGTTCCCATTTCAGTCATAATTGGAAAATCGCCAAAGAAGACTTCTTGAGTTTTAATTTCACCTGTTTCTTTATTAACTAAACGGAAAGTAACAAAGATTGGTGCAGAATAACTAGCATCATGGATACGAGCTTCTTCTAAAGTGTACTTTGGTTCTTTAAATTCGTAACCCACAAATTCAAGTTCCATTGTGTCAGTAAAATTTGAAATTGGTAATACATCTTCAAAAACTTCCTTTAATCCTGTATCTAGGAAATCTTGGAATGAGTCGGTTTGAATTTCAATCAAGTTTGGTAAATCAAGAACTTCTTTGATTCTTGAAAAGCTACGACGTGTACGGTGTTTTCCGTATCGAACTTCATGTCCTGCCAAGTTTTTAGCTCCTTTTTCTTTTTAACATTTGCAATAAAGCAAATTGGTCTAATTTTATAATTTGTCCCAAATGTGAATTTTTAGAATCTTTAAATATAGATGACAATTCATTATATTAAGCAAAAATAGGCACAAAAAGAGCAGCTAAATCTGACTGAATCAGTTTGATTTAACTGCTGTACTTCCTAGTTGGACAATATTTCAACTAGATTGGACGACAAATAGTTATTGATATTATACACTATTTATCACAAAATTTCAAGTTACTTTTTCTGATCATCAAAACCTGCCCAAGCTTTTTGATAATCCGCATCTGTTCCTCCAATAGCAAATTTATAGGTCATTGATCCTGCTCCATTTTTAGCCCATAAACTTGTAACCGTTGGACCACCAACTGTAATACGACGCCCATTTACTGTGACTGTTCCAGGCTGTAATCCCGTATTCTTTAGAACATTTGAACGAATAACACCTTTATCTAGAGCAAATTTACCAGAATTAAAGAGACTAGGCTCTGCTTGATTAATGCATTCACTAAGTTAGCCATATAATTGGAATTATTATTATAGCCAGCCATAGGTGTCAATGAACTATTATTATCATGTCCTGCCCAGCCACCCAAAGTCACTTTTGGAGTCGCAAGCATCAACCACACATCTGAGTAATTTTCTGTTGTTCCTGTTTTACCAATCCAATCTGCACTTCCTAAGCTTGGATTAATAGCAGTTAAACGTGATTTAAAAGTAGTTGTTGCACCTGAGTTTATCGGCCCTCGTAAAAGACTCTGCAGAATCGTTGCTGTTGGTGCTGAAAAAACACGTTGACCTTTTGACTCATGTTGATAGACAACTCTACCATCACTAGCAGTTATTTTTTCAACCATATACTGCCTATGGTATTCACCATTATTTGCAATCATTTGATAAGCATTAGTTTGGGTTCCTACTGAGACATCAATTCCTCCACCTAAAGGTAAGCTCTCAATAGAATAATCATTAATCTGGTAACCCATTTTTGTCATATAGGATTCAACATCAACTCCTTTTTCCCTAAGCATTTTTTCTGTCCAAAAAGCAGGGATATTCCAAGAAGTATTCAAGGCGTCTTGCAAAGTCATCATTGCCGTACCTTCACTGTCGACGTGCATGATTTTTTGACCACTTGAATAGGTTGTTGGGTAATTTGAAAGGATACTCTCACTTCCCATCAATCCTTGGTCTATAGCAGGACCGTATGCAATGATTGGTTTAATACTTGAACCAGGTGAACGAGCAGTAGTAAAAGCATGATTATTTTGATTTACATTGTAATCGCGTCCACCAATGAAGCCAAGAATTGCTCCATTTGAATTATTAGTTAGGACATTCCCAACTTGAACCACACCTGATCCATCATCAAGCAATCCACCGAATTGAGCAACAGCATTTTGCATGGCATTATATATATTTTTATTAATTGTCGTTTGAACAGAATAGCCACCCTGTTGCAGCTCTTTCAATGCCCTGTCTTCATAGGAAGCCCTAGTCTCATCATTTTTCAAATCTCTTGATGAAATCTGATCACGCTTAACAAGATAGGTAAACATTGCCTTTTTAGCATCCTCTAAAACTGCATAGTAGAGATAATCATGTTTATTGATTTTTATTGCTTCAGGTTGTTTAAAATCCTTACTAATTTGATAGTTTTTATAAGATTCATACTCTTTTTTAGAAAGAAAACCTGTTCGATACATACTATAAAGAACATTATGCTGACGTTTAATGCCAAAAGACATGTCTTCTTCTGACTTCAATTGTCCTGTTGCTAAATAAGGAGAGTAGACAATCGGACTTTGAGGAAGACCTGCTAAAAAGGCTGCTTGAGGGATTGTCAAATCCTTAGCAGAAACCCCAAAAATCCCTTGAGCAGCTTCCTCAATCCCAGCAATATTTTGGCCCTTATTATTACGACCAAAAGGTGAGACATTCAAGTATGTAGATAAGATATCATCTTTGCTTACATACCTCTCTAAAGCCAAGGCATATATAATTTCTTTTGATTTACGTTTGAAAGTTGGATCATCTCCCAAAACTTGTTGTTTAACTAATTGTTGGGTTAACGTTGACCCACCACTAGATTCTCCTAAACCAAGAATTGAACCTAGTGTAGCCCGAAAAACAGCCTTCGGCACTACACCTTTATGTTCCTTGAAATTTTCATCCTCTGTTGAAATAATGGCGTTTTTTATATTTGGAGAAATGGCATCATTTGCAACTGGTGTCCGCAGCAAGTCTGTATCAATCGTAGAAATAAGACTATCATCAGAGTATTTCAATTGCGAAATCATGGTAGTCGTTTTAACCTGCTTCACCAAACTATCCTTACTAGGTAATTTAACGGAGTCTATTTGGCTAGCCAAATAACCAAAGGCCATACCTATTCCGAGCATACCAAAAAGCAAGATGACAATATATATGAAATTAGTCAACAACTTAATTGTTCGCAAGGCAACAAAACCAACATCTTTAACTTCTAGATTTTGACTTGTGGCTATTTTTTTCTTCTTATTCTGCTTCACTATAAAACACCTCAATCTTTATTATACCAAACTTTGATAAAGCTTGCATAGCACTAGCTTTTTTTGATATAATGATTTCCGAAACTAAAAGGAAAATGGAGAAAGCCTATGAATATTTTTGAAGAACTCAAAGCTCGTGGCTTGGTCTTTCAAACGACCGACGAAGAAGCCCTTGTCAAAGCATTAACAGAAGGGCAAGTATCCTATTATACAGGCTATGATCCAACAGCTGATAGTTTACACCTTGGTCACTTGGTTGCTATTTTAACCTCGCGCCGTCTACAAATTGCTGGTCATAAACCCTATGCTCTCGTTGGGGGGCAACTGGTCTAATTGGTGATCCGTCATTTAAAGATGCTGAACGTAGCCTTCAAACCAAAGAGACTGTTTTGGAATGGAGTGACAAAATTAAAGGACAGTTATCAAACTTCCTTGATTTTGAAAACGGTTCTAACAAAGCTGAACTTGTGAACAACTATGACTGGTTCTCTCAAATTAGCTTCATCGACTTCCTCCGAGATGTTGGTAAGTACTTTACCGTCAACTACATGATGAGTAAAGATTCTGTTAAAAAACGGATTGAAACCGGTATTTCATACACGGAGTTTGCTTACCAAATCATGCAAGGATTTGACTTCTATGAGCTAAATAATAAACATAATGTCACTCTCCAAATTGGCGGTTCTGACCAATGGGGTAACATGACCGCAGGAACTGAGTTGCTTCGCAGAAAAGCTGACAAATCCTGTCATGTGATGACCGTTCCATTAATCACAGATGCAACTGGTAAAAAGTTTGGCAAGTCTGAAGGTAATGCGGTATGGCTAGACGCAGATAAAACATCTCCATATGAAATGTATCAATTTTGGTTAAATGTAATGGACGATGATGCGGTTCGCTTCTTGAAAATATTCACGTTCTTAAGCTTAGATGAAATTGATGCCATCGAAAAAGAATTTGATGCTGCGCGACACGAACGCTTAGCTCAAAAAACATTGGCACGTGAAGTTGTTACCTTAGTACATGGTAAAGCTGCCTATGATCAAGCCGTTAAAATCACGGAACAACTGTTTGCTGGAAATATCAAAGAATTATCTGCCAATGAACTTAAACAAGGTCTAAGCAATGTACCGAACTACCACGTGACCGCAGAAGATAACTTAGCTATTGTTGAGATGTTAGTTACAGCCGGTATCTCTTCATCAAAACGTCAAGCGCGTGAAGATGTGAACAATGGCGCTATCTACTTAAATGGTGAACGTATCCAAGACTTAGATTACCAATTACAAGAAGAAGATAAAATTGATGGCCAACTAACCGTTATCCGTCGTGGTAAGAAAAAATACGCCGTATTAACTTATTAATAAACGCAACCACTTCTTCATTTTATAGTTATTTAGTCATGAGAAGAAAGAAGCCCTCTTATACTATACTAATTAAGCTTAAGAAGGTTACAGGAATTTCCATATTTGGAAATCTACTATTATACCTAAAGGAAGGATTTATTCTCTGATACCAATAGAGAATAAATCCTTCTTTTTGTGATGGAATAAAGTTAAATTCTGCTAAGTTTTTAATATTTTAAATAGTTACTTGGACTATTTCTCAAGTTTACCACTTGAGGGTATAGATAACGTGCACTGCTCAAGCCACGTAAAAATGAGCTAGAAAGAAAAAACATGAGAAATAAACTGTTTGCAAAAGTTGCACTTCTTGTTCTCGCTACTTCTCTGTTCAGTTATCAAGTGCCGCCTGTCTCAGGGGATACACAAAAGACAACTGTAGCATCAGCCAAGATTAAGGTAACCAACTTAGGTCTCCTACCTTTTAAAAAGAAAAGGCAGTTGATATTACAACCCCTAGATCAGCTAAAAAGAGCTAATGGGGCACATATTCAGCTAAAAGACAGTGATGGACCTAAGCGCAAAAGGAATACACGATTAAAAACTAATCCCGTCGGTTGGCATAATTATAAATTTTACTTTGAAAATGGTGAGCAGAAAGCTTGGCTAATGAACCGCGGACACTTAATAGGCTATCAGTTCTCTGGTTTAAATGAAGAGGCAAAAAATCTAGCCCCTCTAACAAGTTGGCTTAATTCAGGAAGTTATAAAGGAATGAATGCTTCTAACGAGGATAGCCTTCTCTTTTATGAGAAAAGACTCGATTCTTGGCTTTCCAATCATCCCCATTACTACCTTGATTATAAAGTGACTCCCATATATAAGGACCACGAATTAATCCCTAGACAGATTGAACTACAATATGTTGGAATTGATAATAATGGAAAACTGATTGCAATTATACTTGGTGGTAAGTCAATACAAGATACTAACGGCATCAGTAAAGTTACCTTAGATAATATTTCTCCAAATGCAAGCATCGATTACGCTACTGGACGTGCGCAAAATACCGTTTTATCAGCTACCAAACAAAAGGCTCAGAAAAAAGCAGACGAAAAAAGACGTATCGCAGAAGAAAAACGACAAGCTGAAGAGAAAGCAAAAGTTGAAGCTGCTGCTCAAAAAGCTGCACAGCAAGCAGAACAACAAAGACAAGCCGCTATCGCACAGGCTCAAGCTCAACAAGCGGCATTAGCACAAGAGCAAGCACAGCAAGCTCAACAAGCTCAACAAGCTAGCACTGGTTACACCAGAGACTACAGAGGCAGATGGCACCGACCAAATGGCCAATACGCCTCAAAAGCTGAAATTGCAGCTGCAGGTCTTCCTTGGTAAAATAAGAAAAACCCTCCTGATGAATTTTAGTGAAAAATAATTCATCAGGAGGGTTTTATTTAAGTAATTTCTTTTTTAATTAAATTGTTTTTTTATCAGTCCAACAATATTAACAATCAAGAAAATTGTGATAAAGATTATTGTGATGGTTGCACTAGCTGGTGTTTCCCAGTAGTAAGATAGGAATATTCCGGCAGTCATGCCGACAAATCCAATACCAATCCCTAAGAAGATTACAGAAGTGAAATTTTTCCCAATTCGCATGGCAATACTTGCTGGTAAGACCATGATAGTTGAAACTAGCAAGGCTCCTGCCGCCGGAATTGTTAAAGCGATAGCTATCCCGGTAACGATATTAAAGAGTACTGACATTAACCTAACAGGTAGTCCATCAACATAGGCAGTATCCTCATCAAAAGTTAAAATATACATAGGTCTAATAAAGAGTAAGGTCAAAACTAATATAAGCACAGCAATAATAAAGAGAGCAATGACTTGTTGCATACTGATTGTCACAATAGATCCAAAGAGATACTGTTCCAAACTGACATTTGAATTACTTGAAGATTTACTCATGATGATGAGCGAAACCGCTAGTCCCATAGACATCAAAATCGCTGTCGAAATTTCCATATAGTGCTTATAGACCACACGAAGGTACTCCAAGACAACAGCTGCAATAGCAACGACAATAATTGTTGTCCATGTGGGATTGACCCCAATCACAACACCAAGTGCAACCCCAGCTAAGGAAACGTGACTTAAGGTATCACTCATCAAACTTTGACGTCGTAAAATGAGAAAGATTCCCAAAATAGGAGCAAAAATACTGATAGCCACAACAGCCATGACAGCGCGTTGCATAAAATCATACGATAAAATATCTAACACGACTTAAACCTCCTTGTTCTCTTGGTCATGTACATTAAAACAGCGCCAAGGAAGTTCTTGATTACGTATCAAATGGATATTGCGATCTGCATAATCCTTAACCTCTTCTGGATCATGGGTAATCATTAAAACTGCTTTCCCGTGCTTATGGGCACTATGATTCATTAACTGATAGAATGTTTCCGTCGTACCGCTATCCATACCAGTAGTTGGCTCATCCAGAACAAAGATGTCCGGGTCTGAAGCAAACATCCGAGCAATAACAACCCGTTGCTTTTGGCCACCAGATAGGCTACCAATACGCTTATTCCGATTTTCCCACATGCCAACTGATTCCAAACTAGCTTTAATATGTTCTTCATCATGCTTGGTAAGACGTCTAAACCAGCCGTTTCGAGGGTAACGCCCTGACTTAACAAATTCATATACAGTCGACGGAAAACCAGCATTAAAACTGGCAACTTGCTGTGGTAGGTAGGCAATTCGAAGTTTTTTTCCTTCTTTGTTCGTTTTCGAAAAAGTTACAGTACCAACTTTTGGCGTCAAAATACCTAAAGTTGCTTTAATCAAAGTTGATTTTGCAGCACCATTTTCTCCGGTTAAGGTAACAAACTCTCCACTGTCCAAATGATAAGTGATCCCCTCTAAGACGGGATCACTTTCGTAATGGAAGGAGAGATTTTCAACTGTTAAATATCTCAAATTTTACCTTTCTAATTCCTTGGCAAAAACTGTCAAGAACTTTTCAACGACTACTGCTTCTTCTGTTGAGAAGTTTTCAAGCAGTCTCTTATAGACATCGAGTGTTTGGTCATGATGATGTGTATGTTCATGAGCAATTGGCATTGCCAACTCCGTTAGTTCAAAGTAAGTCACACGCGCATCTACCGCATCTTTAGACGAAGCCAGCATGCCTTGCTTGATTAAACTTTTAATAGCTTTTGTAACTGCAGCTTGACTAATGTTTAATTTTTTAGCTAATTCTGTATTGGTCAATTTATCTTGCGATAAGAGCATCAAAATATGTTCTTGCGTGTTTGTTAACTTCACATCACTTTGGCATGATCCAAATAATAATTCATGTTGATTTTCAGCCTTCATCAAAATTTGATTAACCAAGCTATCAATTTTCTTTTCTAACTTCCCCATAACACACCTCACCTTTATTAACCAGTTAATTATAGCAAAAAGCACTCAAAGAAGCAAGGTAGGAAACTACTGTAATGTCCTAACTTTATAGACTTCCTTACAAAATCCTTTTAGACTATTAACGACACGATTAGCTTGTTTTTCCGTTTTACATAGAGCAAATACAGTTGGCCCACTCCCTGTCATTAAAGCAATATCAGCTCCTGAAAGCATCATCTTATCTTTTATTTTTTGAATAAATGGTTTCCTTGCAATACTAATATCTTCTAATGAATTGCCCATATTTGCAATCAAAGCAGGGTAATCATCATCCTTTAATGCCTTTACAATTGATGAAATATCAACACGCGAAATATCTTGACAGTCAACTTCTGGAAATACTGTTCGTGTTGAAATACCAAATTCAGGTTTGACCAGGACAACCCAAGACGATAAGGTTCCTTCTATGCAATCGACTTTTTCACCCATTCCACCTACTAATGCACAACCACCTGCAATGCAATAGGGAACATCACTGCCAATTTGTTTGCCAATAGTAATCATGTCCTGCTTACTCAAGTTTAATTGCCAAAGTTTGCTTAGGCCTCTAATAGTAGCAGCCGCATCACTTGAACCACCACCCATGCCTGCACAAATCGGAATCTTTTTATCCAAATCAATACAAACACCTTTGGTAATGCCATATGTATCTTTAAGCAATTGCGCTGCTTTAAAGACGTCATTTTTCCCATTGACAGGCATTTTTGTTGAATTTGATGTGACTACAATAACTTCGTCATCCCTATCAGATAATGTAATGTAATCACACAGATCAACACTGACCATTACCATTGACAAGTCATGATAGCCATCATCACGTTTCCCTAGTACATCTAGACCTAAATTGATTTTTGCAGGAGCTCTCTCAATAATCGATACCATAAGACCCCTCACTTATTCTTTGATATATCTTAAAATATACACAATATTAGTAAAAAACTCAAGAATTCTTTTCCAATTTAAAGGCCACTGCCATAATCACCTATCGCAAAACAAGTCACTAACAACATTCTCAAGCCTCCAAATGGCTTCTTGTGAATATTATTCTAGCAATCACTTTGTATTTAAGGTAGAATAGAGAAGTAAAAGTATACAAGGAGAACCCTAGAATGTCACGTTATTGGAGCAAGTTTCCAGAAATCCAAAAAGAAATAGATGCTGTTGTAGAGTTAATCAGTGAACGCTCTGACGTCCAAAACTCTGAAATAAAAAAGGCTATTATAGACTTAAGCACAGCCGGAGGAAAATACCTGAGACCAGCCTTTTTCTTTTTTTTCGCACAATTTGGAAATGCGAAGGATGAAAACCGTGACCAATTACGCCAAATCGCCGCATCCTTAGAAATCCTCCATATGGCGACACTAATCCACGATGATGTCATTGATGACTCCCCACTAAGACGTGGTCAAACAACTATTCAAACACAATTTGGCAAAGATGTTGCCGTCTATACTGGAGACTTTCTTTTCACCATTTTCTTTGAACTCATTCTCGAGAGCATGCAAGATTCACCCTATATGACCATCAATGCGAAAGCCATGAAAAACATCCTCATTGGTGAATTGGAGCAAATGGAACTTTACTTCAGCCAGGAACAAAGTGTTGATGATTACCTCAAAGCTATTTCTGGGAAAACGGCAGAGCTTTTCAAATTAGCTAGTCAAGAAGGTGCCTATTTTGCCGGTGCCAGTCAAGAAGTTGTTAGCCTTGCTGGTAGAATTGGCCATCAGATCGGAATGACATTCCAAATTTTAGATGATATTTTAGACTATACAGCAGATCCTAAAACCTTCAATAAACCAGTATTAGAAGATTTATGCAACGGTGTTTATAGTCTACCACTTCTATTAGCCATGAAAAAAAGATCCGGCAGCTTTCAAACCCTTACTAGATAAGCAAAAAGAAATGACTCTCGAAGATCGCCTAAAAGTAAAAGAATTAGTTCTGGCAAATGATGGTGTGAAAGAAGCTAAAGAATTAGCAAATAGTTACACTCAAAAAGCTTTAGCAGACATTGAACAGTTACCAAAAATCAAAGCTCAAAAACAACTCTTAAAAGTCACAAAAGAACTCTTAAAACGAAATATTTAAAAAGCAAAGGACCAGGTCCTTTGCTTTTTATCTGCCATCATCAATGGCTTTTAATTTTTGATAGCGAAGATTGGTTTCAAGTAAGTCACTTGGTGAACCTGAAATTTCAATCTGACCATCTTCAATGAAAATAACACGGTCTGCTTTCTCGATTCCCTTCAAGTGATGGGTGATCCAAATCAAGGTTTTTCCTTCTAGTGCTTCCATGATTGTTTCAAGCAAGGCCTTTTCAGTGATTGGATCCAAACCAACTGTCGGTTCATCAAGAAGAACGATTGGAGTATCTTGCAAGAGAATACGAGCCAAGGCTATTCTGTGTCTTTCACCACCTGAAAAACGAAGACCGGCTTCATCAACCATGGTATGGATACCATTTGGCAAGGCTGAAACCATTGCTTTTAAACCAACTTTTGCTAGCACATCCCAAACATCTTCTTCACTAGCCTCATGATTACCCAAACGGATATTGTTCAAGAGGGAAGTATTAAAGAGATAGGGTGCTTGTTGAATAACACCAATGTAATCTGAGACTTTCTCACCTAAGCTAGCAACTGGTATTCCAGATAAGGTAATTGTTCCTGAACTAGCTTGCAAGTCTCCACGTAATAAACTTGCTAAAGTACTCTTTCCTGAACCACTCTTTCCAAGAATGGCTAACCGTTGTCCTGCCTTTATCTCTAAATTAATATTGGCTAAGACTAGTTTGTTAGAATCAGCATAATTGAAATTCAAGCCAGCTATCTTCAGATCAAAAGGGGCCGTCGGTAAGTCATTACTCATCTCAACTGCAGAGATTTGTGGTAAATCATTTAAGCGATTTACGGAATCGGCATAACTAGTAGATTCCTGACTAGCAGATGATAAACCTGCAAAAGCATCAATCAGCGGGAATACAGACAATACAAAAGCCGCAATCCAGTTAGCTGCTCCACCATGTTTACCTGGAAATTGATAAGATGCCCAAACCAAAGTGACAACAGCTAAAATCGCAAAGGCCAGTTGGAAAATAAAATTGCGTTTATTGTTAAATCGATTCATCTCAGCTTGAACAGTAGCCAGTTCTGCTTCAGATGTAGCATGTAAGGCTACATACTCTTGGCCACGTTGACTAAAAATCCAATCTGAAATCCCTAAAACATTATCAGTTAAGTCCGTATACAATTGGTTTTTCAATTGTTTTTCCCGTTCCTGTCTGACACCATTTACAAGGACAGACCAGAGAGGAAAAAGAAAGACCAAAACTCCTAAGTAAATTAGAACAAAGAGGGCAAACAAAGCATTAAAATAGCCTAACCCGACAATCAAAAAGACATAAAGCACCCATGCAATGATCGTTGGAAAAATAGTCCGTAGATACAAATTCTGAATATGATTAATATCTTCAGCTAAGAGCCCCATGATATCTCCGAGTCGATAATTCTTTCTGAGAAAAATTGCATCTTCTTCTAGAGTTTCATATAATTTCAAGCGAAGCTTTGACGTCATCTTCAGAACCCAGTTATGACTGGTTAGTCGCTCAATATAACGAAAAATCGGACGACCAATTCCAAAGGCACGTGTCAAAACAATTGGAATATAAACAAGAAGGATGTTACTTGGTAAGGAAGCTGATTTACTGATAAGGTAGCCTGAATTAAACATCAAGGCACTGGCCGCAAAGAAAGTGAGGAAACCGAGAAACAGAGCTAGCATCAATGATTTTTTATAACGTTTGAAAAACGGTTTGACCCATGTATCTCTTGCCAAGGCTTGAATAATAGGTATTTTAGTCATCAAAACCTCCCATAGCATGTTGCAATTTATATAAGTGACCTTTTTTAGCCATCAACTCTGGGTAAGGCCCCATTTCAACAATCTTACCTTGATCCATAACCAAAATATGATCCATATGCTGTAACCAGTGAAGACGATGAGTGGCAAAGAAAACTAAACGATTGGCCATCAAAGGAATCATTTTTTCTTTTAACTCTAACTCTGTTTCAATATCCAAATGGGCACTTGGCTCATCTAAAAGCATAATGCCTCTATCCTTATCTAGAAAAGCACGCGCTAAAGCAATCCGCTGCGCTTGTCCACCACTTAAAGGCCTTGCGCCATTACCAATTTTAGTTTCCAAACCTTGAGGCAACTCAGTAACCAACTCTTCCAAACCAACCACGGAAATCGCTTGATTGATGTCCTCTTGACTAGCATTTGGCGTGTAAAAAGTCAAATTATCACGAAGTGACATCTCAAACACATAAGGATTTTGGGGAATATACAGCATCTGCTTCTTCCAATCATCCTGATCCATATTGGCAAGCTTTTGACCATCTAAATCAAACTGCCCTTGGCTTGGCGCTAAAAATCCACTGAGTAAATTAATCAAACTTGACTTGCCAGAGCCACTCATACCAATGATTCCAATTTTTTGGAAGCCAGATAAATGTAATTGAGGAATCCTCATAAAGTCCTTGTTATCATATGCTAAGGTAATATCATCTAAAACCAGTTGACTTGTTTCAGACCATTTAGCAAGTGGGACCTGTTCTTTTTTAAAACTTTCTTTAGTTAAGATTGTTTGAATCGCTTGAAAAGCATTTTTACCATCCAAGGTCGCATGATAATCACTTGAAAAATCTCGAACAGGTGTAAAATATTCTGGTGATAATATCAAAACAGTTAAGGCTGGAAAGAGAAAAATCTCTTGATTAATCAGACGCAAGCCTAGAAAAACAGCAACAATTGCAATGGATAAAGTCGTGAAGAAATCCAATGCAAAGGTTGATAAAATACCAATTCGTAAAGCCGACATAGTTGATTTTCGAAATGTTTCACTAGTCGAATAAATACTTTTGGCATAGCGTTTGCTTAGTCCAAAGAATTTTAATGTGTCAATTCCTCGTAATGAATCTAAAAAGTGATTCGAAAGTATCTGATATGATGCATATTGGCGATCAGCTTTTGCCTTGGCTGCTAATCCCAAAATAATCATAAAAATAATAATCAAGGGAAATACCAAGGTTAAAATGATTCCTGAATCAATATCAAGGTAATAGATAAAAGCTAAAATGATAATGGGAATCACAGTCATATTCATCATCTTGTTAAGCACAAGATGCAAATAGTTTTCAACTAAGGAAACACCATCTAAAGCCATGGTAATCATATTTCCAGACCCTTGCTCTTGAACAACACTTGGTCCTAATTCAAAAACTTTTTCAAGTAATTGCGTTCTAATTTCCTTAGCATGTTTTGCTGAAAACTTGTCCAAACTGTCATCTTTAACATAATTAATGACATGACGACCCAAATAAGACATTAAAAATAAGATAATTGACAAAAGTTGTGCTTTTAAAGGATGTCCTTGCCAAAGGCCTGTAATTACACTACTTAAAAAATAGGCTTGTCCTATAATAAAGATTGCTTGAAGGAAATCCAATCCCGCAAGCAATCCTAATAGTTTATGAATACCAGACAAGCGCATTACCGCTTTATCAAGCATTATTTTCCCCCGTTACAATAACTGGCAATGTAATACGTTTTCTAAAGATATAATATGCCCAAGCAGTGTATGCAAGTACAAATGGTACTAATCCAATAGCTACAAAGGACATCACTTTCAATGTATAAGGTGATGATGAAGCATTTTGAATTAATAAATCATATTTCGAACTGATTGAACTAATCATAACACGCGGGAACAACCCTTGGAATAGTAAGGCAACAACAGCTACCAATGTCAATCCACTAGCAATGAAGGCTTGCATTTCAGCTTTTTTGAAACTTGAAACGTGAGCAAAAACTGTTAAAGCAACAATCAACAAGACCAAGAGAACGGTCGCTACCGTATGATGACTAAAGAAGTCTGTTTGGAAGAACAATAGGATAGCAAAGGCTGCTAAACCAAGGTAAAGTACATAGTAAAGCAACTGAGCAAAGTTATTAGCTCGATCTCTAACTGGACCTTCAGTCTTCAAAGCAATGTAGTTAAGACCATGTAAGTATGATAGCAAGAGCATCGCTACCCCACCAACAAGAGAGAAGATATTGAAGTAATCTCCAAATTGAGCTGTCATATTAGCCTTAGCATCTAAAGGCATTCCTTGCACAAGACTAATAAACATGACGCCAAAGAAAAATGGAACAATGGCAGAGCCAATAGATAAGGTCCAATTCCAAATTTGTTTTTGAGATTTTGGCACATTGTGTCTGAATTCAAAGGAAACACCACGAATAATCAAACCAAATAAAATAGTTAACAAGATTAAGTAATAACCACTAAATAGTGATGCATACCAATAGGGGAATGAGGCAAACATGGCACCACCACCAGTTAACAACCAAACTTCATTACCATCCCAAACTGGGCCAATAGTTGACACGATCTGGTCTTTTTCTTCCTCATTATGAGCAAGTGTTTGAACTGCCATTCCTACCCCAAAGTCAAAACCTTCTAAAAAGAAGAAACCTGAGAAGAGTACCCCAATAAGGAAGAACCAAAAAATTTGTAAACCGCTCATTAGTATGCTCCTTTCTCAAATGGATCAACAAGTGTATGTGACATTGTTAATAACTGCTCTTCTTCAAACTCTGGACCTTTTTTCAATTCACGGATAACAAGGTAAACCATCATAGCACCTAATCCACTGAATAGTAAGAAGTAAACAGTATTTGAAACAAATAGTGACGCCACAGAAACATTTGGTGATACACTATCTTTGATTTTAAATAAGCCATAGACTGTCCAAGGGTAACGACCTTGTTCTGTTATAATCCAACCAAAAGTATTTGATAAGAATGGTGCAACCGTAGTAAGTGCAACAATCCAAAGCATCCATTTTTGTTTAAACAGGATTGGATTTTTCTTACGTGTTAGGAATAGTCCAAGAACAGATACTCCTAGCATCAATGTTCCAAATGCTGCCATTGTACGGAAACCGTAAAATAAGAGGTTTACCATAGGATAATAATTATCTTTACCATATTTAGCCACTAATTCTTTATTAGCTGTATCCATACCCTTAACTGAACCAGAAGGTTTACCATAGGAAAGGATACTTAGCATATATGGGATTTTAATACCGAAAACTTGTTCTTTTTTTGCTTCGTTAGCCCATGCAACAACTGTCCACGCAGCAGGATCACCAGAATCTTCGTAATCACCTTCCATAGCTGCAAATTTCATTGGTTGGTCGTTTAACAAAGCTTTCATTTGAAAGTCACCTGCACCCATAACAGAAATTGATCCGATTAAGGTAACAAGTAAACCTAGACGTAATGATTTTTGATAAATTTTTTGAGTCGATTCTGATAAACTGTCTTTCTTCAACAATCTGAAAGCAGCCATACCAGCAATTACAGTACCACCCATAGTGATTGCACCTGTAATAACATGAGAAAATTCATAGATAAACTGGTGATTCTTCACAAGTGCAAAGAAATCAGTCATCTGCGCACGTCCATTAACAACTTCATAGCCAACTGGATGTTGCATGAAGGAGTTAGCAATCAGAATCCACATCGCTGACATCAATGAACCAAAAACAACTAGCCAGATAAAAGCAGCATGCATTTTCTTACTGATTTTTTTATTGTCCCAAGTAAACATCCATAAACCTAAGAAGGTTGATTCCATAAAGAATGCAAGTAAGGCTTCAATAGCTAAAGGTGCTCCAAAGATATCCCCAACGAAACGAGAATAGTCTGACCAGTTCATCCCAAATTGGAATTCCTGGATAATACCTGTAACAACTCCGACCGCAAAACTCAAGAGCATAATATTGCCCCAGAATTTTGTCATCTTTTTGTATTCCTCATTTTTGGTGACAACATAGCAGGTCTCCATAATTGCGACAACAAAACACGTTCCAATTGTAAAGGGAACAAAGAAGAAGTGAAAAATTGTTGTCATGGCAAATTGAAAACGTGCAAGTGTTTCAATAGTCATAAAAAATCCTCCGATTTGTATAAATACCTTCCTTAATTAAAACAAGAAGGAAGACTAGTAATAAAACAATAGTTAGTATCTTAATGGTATAAATCGAAACGTCCCTTAGCCAAGAGCTCTTTCAATCCACCCATATCAACAAGTGACTTGTTCATAATTGCTTTTTTAATAAATGAAGCAGGATATCCTTTAACTTTTATTGATTTACCAACCACACCAAAAGCATGGGTATTACCAACTGAAGCAACTGTTCCTTTTGAGTCATAAGAAAAATCTTTTGTTGCTTCACCTTTTAATTGGCGAACAATATTAGCTGCTGTAAATGCACCCATTTGCGTTGCAATTTGAGCAGTTGTTGGATACGGACGATTATTTGATGGGTCAATTAATGCTGAGACATCTCCAATGATATACACATTGTCATATTTTGGATCACGCAAGTCAGCATTGATCACAACACGTCCTCGACGTTCTGCAAATCCAGACTCACCCATAACTTTGCTACCACTTACACCTGTTGTCCAGATGATTGTTTCTGCCGCAATAGATAAACGTTCCGCATTTTCTTCAGGGCTAGTCACATAAATAACTTCACCTGGTTTAATTTCTTTAATCATTGAACCAAGCATTAAGTTAACACCTAGTTTTTTAATTAATTCGAGGCCATGATTAGCTAGTTCATCATCAAACATTGGAAGAATACGTGTTGCTGCCTCGACACAAATAATTTCAATTTGATCAGCAGTCACGCCAGCAATTTCAGCATAACGTTTTTTCTCATCAACAAGCGCACCTGCTAATTCAATACCTGTAAAACCAGCACCACAAACAAGGAGACGCAAGTAATTTTTATCTTGAGTTTCACGGTATTTTTCCATCATTTTAATGATATGACGGTGAATATTATCAGCTGTATTAATATCAACCATTTGAAGCGCATTTTCTTCAGCACCAGCAATTCCAAAAGTTTCTGAACGAAAACCTAAAGCTACAACAACATAATCATAATGTAATGTACCAGACTTTTCCAATTCAACTGTATTTGCCTCTGGATAAACCTTAACAACACTGTCTTGAATGAAAGTTACTTTCTTCTCATCAATAACTTCTTTAATTGGAAAACTAATCTTTTCTTTTGGTTGTGAACCAGCAGCGACTTCATGTAACTCTGTAGCTTCATAATGATAATCATTACGATCAACTAAGGTAATATGGAAATCACCAGCTTGCTTTTGTAGGTTACGTACAGCTTTTAACCCTGCATAACCGGCACCTAATACTAAAACTTCTTGCATAAAAATGCTCCCTCTAAAAAATAATTCCTAATAAGTAAGTGATGACTTGAGTCGCAGAACCCAAGGCCAAAATTCTTACTGCACAAATAAATGTCTCTTGTTTAACTTGTTTTTGCCAGAGTAACTTGCTTTGTTTGTAGATAAAAGGTATCAGTAACAAAGTTAATAAAACCGTAATTGGCGCAAGTCCTAGTAAAACTTCTCCAACAATTGCTATTAACGCTAAGCCATTAGCCAAACTAAAAAGTAATAAGCCGCCATTTATACCAATATAGTGAACCAAGGTATAACGGTGATTACTTTCATCTTCTTCCTTATCACACAAATTATTGGCTAACATTAAATTAGCTATCCATAATGTATTGGGTAAGGCAATGAAGAAAATCATTCCCAAGGTTTTCATATCCCAAGTAAATGTTTCATAAGTGTTTAAATAAACACAAATCAAACTAATCATAAACCCCATTGTAAAGCCTGAGAAAAATTCACCCAAAGGTAAACTAGACAGCGGCCTAGGTCCAAATGAATAGAAAACACCTACTGAAAAACAAAAAATGCCTAACAGCAATAGTGGCCATCCAACAATATAAATCAACAGAAGACCTATTCCTGCTGCTATTGCAAGGAATAGGGCCATCAATTTTTCAATAGTGCGGATTGATAAGTTTTCGCGACCAATGATATTCGTATCCTTCTGATAAGCTAAATTATGTGCATTTTTATAATCATTGTAGTTATCCCACATGTCAACAAACATATTGAAAACAAACATAGCTATAAAAAATAAGATAATCAGCAGTGGATGTACGGAATCATAGTAATAATAGCTAAAGAGAAGACCAATTAGAAATGGTAAAACACTGGCTGTTTTTGCCTTTATTTCAACCAATTCCAAAAATATTGGAAGCGTCATCGACTATCCCACCCTCTAAATATACTTTAACATTACTATTATAAAGTAAAAAGTATATTTACACCAATAATTTAACCATAAAATTCACAATATGCTAAATTTTTTAGAATGATACAAAATATGGCATCTTACCCAGTCACTTATTTCTAATAATTATAATATCTACAACCTGAGCACATCCCCTATACAACTATAAACAATAGGGTTAATCACTAATCACCAAGCGAGGCCATTGAATCAACCATCCGGCCAGGATGTTCCTGATAAAAGGGCGTCGGAGAAATCCTAAAATTCAATAAGACCTCTTCTCCAAAAGGTAAAAAGAGTTCTAATTCTCCCTCATCATCTAGCCTTGCGGCAATAGCTGTGCACCGTTCAGGGAATTTGGAAATGGCATCACGCGCATCCAGATAAGGTTCAGCATCCAGAGTATGCACGTGCATATAAACCTCGTTTTTAACTTCCCAGTTGTAGGTGGGATAATTAGCCTTGATTTCTTTCTCTACAGCTAATGTCTGCTCATATTAATAACTGCCTTAGCTTTTTTCTACCATTTCCATGACAACCTTCAAATCCACATCTTCGTCCAGATGTTCTTTGGTCCATGGGATAAGGATATCTGGGACAACCCCTTTGTCTGTCATCCCTTTGCCAGCATCTAGGGATTGACTGCGTGATGTTGGATAGGTTAAGGTATAGTCACCAAAATCAACTGAACAACAATTGGAGTAGTCTAAAATACCTAGTGTTGGCCGGCCAAGAACGGTTACCTTAGGCATTAGTTTCATGATTTCAACAAAGGATTCACCTGACGAGCCACAATAGACATCTGTCAAAATGTAAATCTGCTGTGGGCTCTCCTTTTTACCTTTAACTTCAGGTAAGAACTCGGACAAGTCGCCTGGGTATTCCACATAGCCTTTATCAGCATTTGCTTCCAATTCTTGTATAAACTCAGCAATCATCTGACGGGACTCGGCACTGATATCAGGATTTTCTAACTGCTCTTGAAAGTCACTCAGACGCGCTTGCACATTAAACGGTGTATACAAAATCTCCATATGATAATCGTCAAAACTATCAATGTCCTTGAAGCCCTGCTCTGGGGGCAAAGTGTATTCAAACAGCGGAAAATAAAGAGAATCAGCGCCACCCTGGTTAGTCCGAACATCTATGATCAGATTTTGTGTCTCGCTCAAAGCCTCCTGACAGCTAGCATATAATTCAGAGATCTCCTTTTCCATAAAGAAATTATCCAGTCGCATATAAAAGGTGTCCTGATTTAACCACTTGCTTTCAAAAGCTTCTTTAGGCACAATGGCTGTGCTGGAATTGAAAGTTGTTTCTAAGATTTTGCCTTGACGTTTAACAGACAAGGTCTTAGCTACGCGGACAAAATAGCCCCAGTCCAGAGCCTGACGTTCCTCAGTAGAACTAACGAAGAATTCTTGGTGCCCCTGATAAAAATCAGCAATGGTTATGTCGTCAATGACAACAATTTCATCACCTTTTGATAAATTAGAGCCTGCTTCAGCAGCCAAGACATACAAGTGATTTCCAGTTTTGCGTAGTCGCAATAATGGCCAATGGCTTTGCTTTTTATTGAAGCTGACATGACTAATCACACCAAAAGAAGCTAAGTAAGAACGAACTAAATAATAAAAGTCTTCCTCGGGCATAGCCTCACTGATGTTACCTCTAAACTGCTCAGGATCAGTCCCTTTGATATCCTTCATGGTGGAAGAATCCTCAGCCATAATCCGAACAACTTCATTAAATAGATCTATTTTTTTCATGGTTATCCTCGCTTTGTCTATACCTCATTATACAATAATTACACTAATAGTAGCCGAACAATTAAAAATTTGATCATTATCTAAAGGCAAATTAGCAATAATTTGTAACTATTTAAAAAAACTGTAACCAAACCTGGTTTCCATTCGTTATACTAGTGAAGAATAGAATAGATCATTTTGAAAGGAGGAAGGATAATCATTTTAGATAAGTATGAACAAGAGTTGCTTGCTATTTCACATCAAATTATTGCCTATCTGATTAAATCTGGTGTCAAACCCAGTCAAGCTCAGGATGTTGTACAGGATGTATTTGTACAAATCTTAGAATTAAATCTTTCACTTCCTCTAGAAAAGATGCGTGCTTGGATGTACCGCACAGCTATTCGACGGTATATTGATAGTTATCGACGTGATAAACACTATTACGATATCTTACAAAAAGAATTTTTTACAAAAGATACTCTGAACACTTATGATAGTGACAACTATGATGACCTTTATGAAGCCATTTGCCGATTAAAAAAGAAGCAACAATATCTTTTAGACTTATACTATTTTCAAAATTTTTCAATAAAAGAAATCTCACACATAACGGGCCAGTCACAAAGTGCGATAAAAATTCAATTGATGCGTTCAAGGAAAGTTTTGAAAAAAATTTTAGAAAAGAAAGGAATTTATGATGACCCCCAAAAATTACAATGATCCTCTTGCAAAATTAGCTATAAAAAGAAAACGACTAACCCTTTTAAAAACAGTTCTATTTAGCCTATTAGCATGCTTACTCCTGATTCTTATCTGTTTCAAAGGATTAAGTTCCCTAACTGCTAAAAACGGTCAAAAAGTATATCATCATTTTCAACAACTTTCAGAAATAGCCTACCCTAATATTTCTTATGATAGCCTTTATTACTACCCAAGCGGACAATTCACCGGCAAAGTTCATGCAGACCGATTTAAGGATATTGATGGGATTCCCATTTCTTATTCTCCTTTCGAAGCTAATTATAGTTTATCGGGAACTTTTGAATCAAGTGCTGAAGAATCCTCAGCCAACAGCTACTTATTTGATCGTGGCACACGCCAAAAAGTTCCTCAATTTTTCAATACCAATGTCAAGTTTGAGAATGGAGAAGTAAAATCAAGTCCTTCGCATGATCTTCCTTATGTTACTAACATGCCAAACCAACTAATTGAAATGGCGATTACTTTTGATAAACCTTATACCTATAAAGAACTAAAAACTATGTTACCAAAGAATCTGAAGAAAAACTGGTTATGGATTGGTAGTAAAACAACACTTGATACCTCCACTTGGGCGACTTCGTATCAATTTGGAACGAACCCTGAAGTATTAGATAATCCGCAACATTTCCTGAAAAATCTGAAATTAGTTTCCAAGGAAGGATCAAAAGTAATCATTAATAACGTTGATGTTTATTCAGATTTAGATAATTATGTGAAAGAATTTCAAAATACACAAAATGGCGAGCAACTAACCTTTTCCGGAATTATCTTAACCGGAAAATCTGAAAACTTCAAAGAATTAGAAGGCAAAAAATGGATTTATGCCTCAAGTATCGGAGCTAACATTGACAATAAAGCTTACTACAAATTAGAAGTAAACTAAAAAAAGCCACATGGCTTTTTTTAGTTGTGATGTTTTCAAAAATAAAAGGTTTTAGAAAGATGATTTATAAACCACTTCAAATTCTTCACAGACGACGTCTATTTGATTGG
The DNA here is from genome assembly GCF_000785785.1 of Streptococcus uberis. GTDB lineage: Bacteria > Bacillota > Bacilli > Lactobacillales > Streptococcaceae > Streptococcus > Streptococcus uberis_A. The sequence goes on along the minus strand of NZ_JRQN01000011.1, from coordinate 5,147 downwards.
TGAATGCAATGTTATATGCTTTAAACTCGTTTTTAAAAAATGCTTCATGTCCTTTTCTCCAAGAGTCAAGTGTTCTGTCATTTTCGCCTTCTTTATAGGCATGATTGGCACTAACTTGGTCAAATGGTACGACATATACCTTTGTTGTTTTAGTGATACAAAGTGGCTCATTTTGTGCATTTAAGATAATGTTATATTCTCCCACTTTAGGCAATTCTTCCTTAGCAATATCATATAAGTCAAAAGCACTTGCAGTTGCTGTTTTTTTGCCTTCCAGAACTAAATTACCTAATAAGTCAGCATCAAAGCCAAATTGCCAAGCTTCATAGTTGTCAGTATCTATATTATTTTCAGACTTAAACTTTTTCCAATATTTTTCAATGCTACTATTTTGCATATGACTCTCCTATAATTTAATAGATAGATTGGCTAGATAATCTGAGCCAAACTGACTTAAACGATTTCGACTATCTTTAGATTCGTAAAAGTCAATCATAGCAAAGCCATTTTTCAATTGACCTCGTATTTGTTCTTCCAAAGTATGACTAAACTCATAGCCAAACTCTGGGTCAATTGTTAGTTCACCAGCTTCTTCTAACTGTCTTGAATTAAATGGAATCTTGTACTTCAATACTAATTCTTTTTCCGGTTGGTCCCAAACCTCATCGCCATCATACATATAAATCCAGGGATTCATATAGCCTATCATTAGTAAGCCACCTTTTCTAAGTACACGGTAAGCTTCATGGTACATCATATCTAAGTCTTCAATATAGACATTTGAAACTGGACAGAAAACAATATCAAAACTATCATCCTCAAACGGAAATGGTTTTGTCATATCAGCTTGAATAGTATTGATTTGAAAACCTTCTCGATTTGCTACTTCTCTATCTTTTGCTAATTGTGATTCTGAAAAATCCATGATAGTTGTTTGATAGCCATGCATGGCAAATACTGGTCCTTGCTGTCCGCCCCCACAGGCCAAACCAAGTAGATTATTCCCTGGGCACCTGTCAAACCAAGCTTGTGGTACTACTTTGCCAACTGTCAGAGCCACTTCTAGTGGTTGATCTTTTAAGCGCTGCAATTCGTCATGACTATAAGGAATGGTATAAGGATTTCCCTGTCGACTAGAAACGCGATCCCAACGCTCTTGATTTTCTTTTAAATATGCTTTCACCTGAATCTCCTTGGGAGGTTAAACTAAAAGCAAACCTCCGATGTTAGTTGTTCTCATACTATTGCCTCCTTTCGTCAAATTACTATTATTATAGCATCTTTGCCTAGTGTAAGCTATTCCTCTATAATCAAAAAGCCCTAGAAATAGTTTTCAAGGCTCCTTCTTATTTTAATAATTTTCCTAAATGATCAATCAAGGCAAACAGCAAACCACTCAATGGAAATAACAACCACCAATGGGATTTAAAAAGTGATAGCCATTCACTAACATGATCATTTTTCTCTCCTGAAGCCTCTTCAGTAGTTATGTGATTTAATCCCCAGTCATCCTCAAAATTACGTCCAAAAAGCAGAAACTCTGTGGTAACTCCAAAAACCTCAGCAATTTGCTCTATCTTGGCCAAATCAGGTGTTGTTTCCCCACGCTCTCATTTGGAGATGGCTTGTCTCGTAATAAATAGCTTCTCAGCAAGTTCATCTTGTGACATGCCTTGCTCTTTTCTTAGTTTAACTAATTGTGTCGAAAATTTAGGTTTCATACAATTCCCTACCATCGCTTTTTTAATTATCATACCATTCAATGAACGTTATTTAAAGAACTTTATTGTTGCATCAAGCAACTCATAATTGCGAAACTAATCTGACCCTTATTCCCCTTTATCATTGACCAACCAGACATGCTGCAAGAAACTGATATCTTTATATGGCTGCAAGTCACAGACCGCAAGTTCAAGCTTTGTCATCTGCTCCAACCAATCCTGACCCGACTTCAAGTCGTTGGCCTGCAAACTGTAAAAAGTGCGCATCCCCTGATACTTTTCAAGACGCATCCCCGACAACTCCAACAAATCCTCAATGCTGTATGTCCACCCTTGCGCAAAAGAGACGCTCTCAAACTCTTCTCCTTTGAGTAATTGCAGAGCTTTTGAAACATCATTTTCTAGAACTACCGTTTGCATCAGTTTGCCAACCTGGTTATGCTTGACGATCGATAATAGCCCTTGTGGCTTTAAAACACGTTTGAACTGATAGAAATAGTCTTGTCTCTCTTTTGGTTCAATGTATTCCATGACATTGTGGCAAATAAGGACATCAAAAGAATTGTTTACCAAAGTCTTCAAAGCATCTAGACTACCTAATATTTTTTGATAATCTGCTTCTTTATCAGGTTCTAACATATCTTGATTTGGTTCAATAGCAAGGACTTGATTCTTTTGTGATAAAAAATTACTGGTCATGCCTAAACCTGCACCAAAATCAAGAATGGTCTTATCTTGAATATGTTCTAGTTGGGCAAATAAAATGTCATACTGTATTTTACCCCAAGGTTCTTGTAAATAAGCTTTATAATTTTCAATATTAATCGACAAATTTATCTCCTTGCCGTTTTTAGTTTTTGTTACTCTGGTTTTCATACCACTTTATGGCATCTGCTTCCATTTGTTTAACAAAGGCATCCTTGCCATCACAATAACCATCAATATCATTGGGGAATTGCTTGGCGAGCTTACTTTTTAGGGCACCGTAGTCCTTACAGATACTTGGATGACTTCTTAGATAGTCTCTAACGGCTAAGTGGCGCTGTATATCATTCTGATTCGATTCGTCAAATACGTGAATATGATGTGTCCGCAAATCACCACCCTTGCGAAGAAACCTTCTGCCAGGTATCCCATTCTCCCCTAATGACTCATAGCCAATGGCTTCAAAATCAGGAATGAGCTGATCCACTTCAGAAATATCGTTTACGACGGGCATGATATCAATAATTGGCTTTGCGGCCTGCCCAGCGACAGAAGTACTACCAATATGATGACATGCAAGTAGCTTATCACTCAGAATGCTTTTAATTTTTGCTTCCTCTAGCAGATAGTCCTTTGCCCAAGATGCTGTGTAAGGTTGAACTGTAATTGTCATTTGTCCTCCATAAATAGAAAAGGCAAGAATAGAAACCTTGCCTTCTGTTTTGTCTTAAGTGAATCGAATGCTCTTATGATAGTGATTTAACATAGACATCTTTTGTCGTGCCAATTGAGAAGACATACTTATGGCCCTGCGTCATACTGTGGTAGAAACCTTCACCATCATAGATTTGGAATGCTTGCATGCTATTACTCTCTTCATCAGTATAGATGAAATTGTAGTAAGGGTTGTTAGCAAAGATAGTGCGTAACTCTTCATTATTAACCGGACGAGCTTTTCCTTCAACACGAACCACCTGTGTCAAGTAACCATCCTCAACCATAGTCGTTAAAGCAATACGGTCATCTCCCGTTAATTGCTGGTAAAAATGTGTTTTCGGACTAGTCATAAAGAATATCCCTTCCTCATTAGCAGCAACAATATGAGCATGCCTTGCATGTGGTTTTCCATCCTTATCAACAGTAGCAAAGACACCGACTTTCATGTCTTCAATGATAGCCATAATTTCTTTAATTTCCATAAGCCTTCTCCTGTAACCGCTTTTATTATAGTATAACAAAATATGGAGAAAGATGTAGTAAATAAAGGTATATCTAATATGAACAAAACTAATTAAGTATTATTATTTCGTTGAAATTATATGATAACATATCAATACAGTTTACATAACTTCAATTTTAAAATTAGAAGACGAGGAACACTATGTCAAAGATTTACTATCTTCCAAAGCACTTGCTACTTCAAAAATAACTGATGCGTTTTTAGAGTTAATTGAATCGATTAATAAAGAGCTTGATATTTTAGTCATTATTACGAATGCAGTCCCTACAACAAAACGTCATCCAAAATCCATTGATCTTAAAAAGTCTTTTAAACAACTTGGTTTTTTAAATGTGCCCTGTTGTAAAATAATTTGTCTTATAAATTTAAAAAATTTTCTCAACTAATATAAGTATGTATTTTAAAAAAGTATTTAGGAATATCTTTTCATTTTACAGGTAGCTCAATTTAGTAGGTGATACTGATATAATTAATAAAAACATTTTAATAAAAAGCAGTGTTTTTATAGGATGTCAAAGAACTTTGACAAAGATAATACCTATTGTAAAAAAATTTATATGGACAGCACTACCAATTTATGGGAAGATCAAATTAACAAGGGAGGTTAAAAGTGGATATTGGAAAAAAACTAAAATCAGCAAGAAATGATAATCATTTAACTCAAGAAAAAGTCTCAGAACTAATGCAAGTCTCTAGACAAACCATCTCAAATTGGGAAAATGGAAAATCCTATCCTGATGTTATTAGTATTATTATCTTATCTGATTTATACCATATCAGTCTAGATGAGTTGTTGAAGGAGGATATAGAAATGATACAACATATTGAGGAAAGCACAAATATTGTTAAAAGTAATAAAAAATTAATATTGTCTATTTTTCTATTGATTTTTATTTTTTTAATTTTGATGATATTAGCTACCTTTTTTGAAACTAACATAATATTTATTACAGGAACATTTACTTTAGTAACACTTGCTACTGCATTTCTTTTATACCAGATTGTTAAAAGGATTTAAGGTGATCGTATGGCTAATTATTTTTCTATTTTTATAACTTTCGGTCTTGCATTTTTCTTAGTTGGAGGTGTATATTTAGAGGTTCATCTTTATAAAATCATCAATATTGATGCAGCAAGTAGAGGATTCAAACATCCTAATTTTTGGGCATTATTTGCTAGCACTGGAAACAATTCCAGTGGGCTACTTCTTTATTTACTCGGTCGTAGATCTTATCCAAGTAATTTAACTAATAATCAACAACAGTTGATTATTAAATATAAAAAGAAATTCACAATTGGACTCCTATTTTTTGTAATTGGAGTTATCATTATTATATGGAGTCTCGCTTTTTTGAATTAATTTACTTTTATAATTTTCTATAAAATCATAACCACCCGTCAAACGGGTGGTTTGGTCCAGGCTATAAGCCCAAATAACTAGCCAGCGCCTAAAGACGCTGGCTTTCACTTTGTTCAAGCCT
>NZ_JRQN01000010.1 GCF_000785785.1 Streptococcus uberis | reverse complement strand
AAAAAATACTAGATTATAAATCTCCTAAAGAGTTTTTACTAAATGGCTAACTTGAACTTGTAATTTGCCATCATTTCAATGAATTAAATTAAAATTTTTGGAAATTGTAAGTGTTTTTTGTTGACATTAGTTTCCAAGAGAACTAAAATAGTCAGCATGAGAACTAAGGAGGGAAAACATGTCACGAATTATTGCTGACCTTCGCGTCTTAACCCACCAAATCGAACAGATGACTGAAGAAGTCGCTAAATTGTATCATATCGACCACTTAGCTGGCCCTCAAGGCCATGTTCTTATCTTTCTGGAAAAAAATAAAGATCGCGAAATTTTTGTTAAAGATATTGAAAAAGCCTTGCATATTTCAAAATCAGTTTCAAGTAATCTAGTAAAACGGATGGAAAAAAATGGGTTTATTCAAGTTGTTCCTTCTAAGGAAGATAAACGCTACAAGCAAGTAATCTTAACCGAGGCAGGAAAAGAAAAGATACCTTTATTACAAGAGTGCCGAAAAGCTATCGAGAATCATTTTTTTAAGGAAATATCAAAAGAGGATATTATGACTGTTAAGCATGTCGTAAACCAGTTAAAGCAAAACATTGCGGAATATAAAGGAGAGAAAAATGTTTAAAGATGCCATCGTGCGTTATAAATGGTATGCTCTAGGTTCTATTTTAATGATAATAGTTGTGGTAGCCAGTGCTTTATTGCAACCACATTATCTAAAAGATGTTCTTAGTGCTGTCATGAAAAACGATACTCATAAAATTACGGAAGTCGGACAGTTACTTTTACTTATTGCAGGAATTGGTTTAATTGCAGGTGCTGTTAATACAATCTTGGCGGCCAAGATTGCTCAAGGGGTATCAGCTGATATTCGTGAGCAAACATTTAGAAAAATTCAAGATTTTTCTTATGCCAATGTTGAGGAATTTAATGCTGGTAACTTAGTTGTTCGTATGACCAACGATGTTAACCAAATTCAAAACTTAGTGATGATGATTTTCCAAGTCCTCTTACGGTTACCAATCTTATTTGTAGGGGCCTTTATCATGGCAGTTTATACGTTACCAAAACTTTGGTGGATTATTATCCTTATGGTTGTACTGATAGCAATTATTATGGCCTTGGTAATGAGTCAAATGGGACCACGTTTTGGTAAATTCCAAAGTATGATGGATAAAATTAACCGAATTGCTAAGGAGAATTTGCGTGGGGTTCGTGTTGTAAAATCATTTGTTCAAGAAAGAGAACAGTACGCTAAATTTAAAGAAACATCAAATGAGCTCTTAGATCTTAATATGTTTATTGGTTATGGTTTTTCAATGATGCAGCCTGCCTTGATGCTGGTTTCTTACCTAGCAATCTTTGTTTCTATTTTACTTGTTTCAAAAATGGTTAAAACTGATCCTACAGTTATTGGAAGTATTGCATCCTTTATGACTTATATGATGCAAATTATGTTCTCAATTATCATGGTTGGCTTCATGGGGATGCAGGCTAGTCGTGCTTTTGTTTCAATTGGTCGTTTGAAGGAAGTTTTAGAGACTGAACCAGCTATGACATTTGATTCAGAAGAAAAAGAAGATTTGACAGGAGATATTGTCTTCGACCATGTGTCTTTCTCATATCCAAATGATGATGAACCTATTTTGAAAGATATCTCGTTTTCTATTGCATCCGGACAAATGGTTGGTGTGGTTGGGGCAACTGGTGCCGGAAAATCAACTTTGGCACAACTTATTCCACGTTTGTTTGATCCTCAAGAAGGTCGCATTACAATTGGTGGTAAAGATTTAAAAACACTTAGCCAACAAACACTACGTGAAACAGTTTCAATTGTTTTGCAAAAAGCCATTCTTTTTTCAGGGACGATTGCCGATAATCTCCGACAAGGAAACCTTTCTGCAGATTTAGCAACTATGGAATCGGCAGCTCGAATTGCGCAAGCTCAAGAGTTTATTGACCGAATGGATTTAGGCTATGAAAGTCAAGTTGAAGAACGTGGCAATAATTTCTCTGGTGGGCAGAAACAGCGGATGTCCATTGCTCGTGGGGTTATCAGTAATCCCAAGGTCTTAGTCTTGGACGATTCGACATCAGCCTTAGATGCTAAGTCAGAAAAACTAGTTCAAGAAGCTTTAAATAGAGACTTGAAAGAGACGACTACAATTATTATTGCTCAAAAGATTTCATCAGTGGTTAAAGCAGATACCATCCTCGTTTTAGATGACGGTAAGCTTATTGGTCAAGGAACCCATGCTGAATTGGTTGCTAACAACGCAGTCTACCGTGAAATTTACGAAACTCAGAAAGGTAAGGAGGAAGACTAATGAAAACAGCACGATTTTTCTGGTTTTATTTTAAACGTTATAAATTATCATTTTTCTTTATCTTTATAGCTATCGTTTTAGCTACTTATTTACAAGTTAAAGCACCAGTTTTCTTAGGGGAATCCTTGACAGAATTGGGAAAAATTGGTCAAAAATATTACATGGCAAAAATGGCTGGACAAACAGGATTTAAACCTGATATGTCAGACTTTATGGCAATAATGTGGAAATTGTTACTGGCATATATCTTTACAGCTTTAGCTAACCTCGTCTATAGCCTTTTATTTACGAGAATCGTTGCTCATTCAACAAACCGCATGAGAAAAGGTTTGTTTGGGAAATTGGAACGTTTGACGGTTGCCTTTTTTGATCAACATAAAGATGGTGATATCCTATCTCGTTTTACTAGTGACCTTGATAATATTCAAAACTCTCTCAATCAATCGTTAGTACAGGTGGTTACAAATGCTGCCTTGTACATTGGTTTAGTGTGGATGATGTTTAGACAAGATGTTCGACTAGCTTGGCTAACGGTTGCTACAACGCCACTTGCTTTGATTTTCTTGATTATTATTATCCGTTTGGCACGTAAATACACGAACATCCAACAAAAAGAAGTGTCAGCTCTTAATGCTTATATGGATGAAAAGATTTCAGGGCAAAAAGCAATCATTGTTCAGGGTGTTCAAAAAGAAACCATTGATGGTTTCCTTATTCATAATGAAAAAGTTCGTCAAGCAACCTTCAAAGGGCGACTCTTCTCAGGCTTGCTTTTCCCTGTCATGAACGGGATGAGTCTCTTAAATACAGCCATTGTAATCTTCTTTGGGTCTAAAATTGTCTTAGACGATAAGTCCATTTCAGCGGCAGTAGGTTTGGGATTAGTTGTTATGTTTGTCCAGTATTCACAACAGTACTACCAACCAATCATGCAAATTGCAGCCTCATGGGGTGAATTACAGTTAGCTTTCACTGGTGCTGGACGCATACAGGAAATGTTCGATGAAAAAGAAGAAGTTCGCCCAGAGAATGCACCAGTCTTCACTGAATTAAAAGACAGTGTCGAAATTAAAAATGTTGATTTTGCTTATTTACCAAATAAAAAAGTCTTATCCAATGTTTCTATTTCAGCCCCAAAAGGTAAGATGGTTGCCGTTGTAGGGCCAACAGGTTCTGGTAAAACAACCATTATGAACTTGATTAATCGTTTCTACGATGTTGATTCTGGTTCAATCACTTTTGATGGTATTGATATTCGTGACTATGACTTAGATAGTCTACGTAAAAATGTCGGTATTGTATTGCAAGAATCTGTTCTTTTCTCAGGTACCATTACTGATAATATTCGTTTTGGTGATGCCTTAATCAGCCAAGAAATGGTTGAGACAGCTGCACGTGCTACCCATATCCATGAATTTATCATGTCCCTACCAGATGGCTATAATACTCAAGTATCTGACGATGATAATATCTTTTCAACGGGGCAAAAACAGTTGATTTCAATTGCACGTACCTTATTAACAGATCCACAAGTGCTTATTCTAGATGAAGCGACGTCGAATGTTGATACGGTTACAGAAAGTAAAATTCAAAAAGCAATGGAAGCAATTGTGGCAGGGCGCACAAGTTTTGTCATTGCCCATCGATTGAAAACGATCTTAAATGCAGATGAAATCATTGTCTTAAAAGACGGAGAAGTCATTGAACAAGGAAATCACCACGAACTGCTTAAACAAAAAGGCTTCTACTCAGAACTCTACCACAACCAGTTTGTATTTGAATAACTAAAAAAGCCCAGTGGGCTTTTTTAGGTCTGAGCCTAGAAACAAGAAAGCGAGGAAAAGCCCAGTGGGCTTTTTTAGGTCTGAGCCTTGAAACCGGAAAGCGATGATAATGCCTAGAAAAAAGATAGTCCCTCGGGCCTTCTTTTTTTACTATTTAAATTGCTATATGTAGGAGCAAATGGTTTTAACAGATACTTTACACCGCAATCTTTTGTTGTTAAAATGATAACTAGATAATAAGATGACAAAAAATGATAGAAAGTGTGTACTGACAGCAACTAATGATTGAAATAGATGAATTACTGGATCAGATGAAGCCCAATCAAAAAGTAAACTATGACCGCTTACTTCAAAAAATGATTGAGAAATGGTCAGAAAATGAGGAACGTCCGAGTATTCTATTGCATGTTTGTTGTGCACCGTGTTCGACTTACTCTCTTGAATATTTAACGGAGTATGCCGACGTGACAGTTTACTTTGCTAATTCCAACATTCATCCTAAAGAAGAATACATGAGGCGTGCATTAGTGACTCAGCAATTTATAGCTGATTTCAACCAAGATACTGGTCAGCAGGTGTCCTATATTGAAGAAGACTACCAACCAAGCGAGTATGTTCGTCTTGTCCGAGGGTTAGAACAAGAACCAGAAGGAGGTAGCCGTTGTCATGTCTGCTTTGATTACCGTCTTGATAAAACGGCTAAGAAAGCTCTTGACCTTGGTTTTGATTATTTTGCGAGTGCATTGACAATTAGTCCCCATAAAAATGCCCAGCTGATTAATAGTATTGGAATTGATATCCAAAAAATTTACAATACCAAGTATTTACCGAGTGATTTCAAGAAAAATAATGGCTATCGTCGTTCGGTTGAACTATGTGAGACTTATGACATTTATCGTCAGTGCTATTGTGGCTGTGTTTATGCAGCAAGTGCACAAGGTGTTCCCCTAAAATCAATTCGCCAAGAAGCTAAAGACTATTTGCAAAATAAGGACCCAGAAGTCTTATCTAGAATTGCATTTAATTATAAAGGCAAAAGGATCTAAAGCTCTGCCATTATTCAAAAAAAGACCAGCTTAATCTTGCTCAAAAGCAATGAAGACAGCTAGTCTTTTTCTTTTTATCCAGTTTAGGCTAGGCTTATAAGCCATCAAGATGTTTTGTTTTTGTTTTGTTAAGCCAAGCGTAGGCAATCCCAATAAAGAGACCTCCTCCGACCCAGTTACCAAAGTAAACACTAATCCACTGACGAAGAACGTTGACTAAAGTGAACCCTTTAATATGGTCAACAGGACTAAAGGCTGCTAACATGAAGGAAGCGAAGTTGGCAATTAAATGTTCATTAACAAGGAAAACAAACATGAAAACGGCACTGATAACGATGAAGAATTTAGAACTTTCTTCTTTCAGTAACATGTAACCCATGATAGCAATGTTAACAAACATATTGGCAGTAATCCCTTCGACAAAATTCATCCAATCTGTTTTAGATAGTTTAGTTTGAACGGCAGTGATGACAAAACTCTTATCTGTTAACTGATGGAACATGAAGCCTTGATTGAATAGCCAAGCTAGTATAATAGCTCCGACCAAATTAAAGATAGTACAGTAGAAAATAATTAAGCTCGCTTTTGCCCAGCTGAGTTTCTTATAATAAGCACCCGTTGTTAAGTACATCATATTTGAAGTTGCCAGTTCACCATTAAAAATGAGAACATAGACAAGACCAATGGCGAAGATGATTGTAAAAGTGAAGCGTGCTAAAGATGGAAATTGAGTGGCAATCATATCTGCTCCTAAAATTCCAACAGCAGTAGTCATTGTTAAATAAGCCCCTGCAAACATTGAACGGAGGGCATAGCGCGCAAAACTTTCGTCGAATAGGGCAACTTTTTTGCTACAGGCAGCTTCAATTTTTTCTTGAAATGGTGACATAGGAAACCTCTATTTAATAAATTTTATAAAAAAACGAGAGAAGCTAATCTCTCGTTAAACTAACTGTTTGATTTTTTTATAAGGAGTTTGAAATTAGCTTTCAGAAGCACCTGAGTTGGCATCTGCCTCAGCAACAATTGCAGGAGAAGCTTCAGCGGCAGCCGCCGCTTCACCAGCATCTGATGCACCAGAACTTGCATCAGCATGGCCATGAGCTGTAGCAGCAGGCATTGCGCTTGCTTTACCACCAGCTAAGTGTTGACCAGTTTCTTTTAAGTACCAGTCTAACCATGGTTTAAAGTTGAAGACAATCTCATTGATACCAGCATATGAACCATCTGGATAGTACATTGCTTGGTAGTTATGGGTATTGATGATTTCAGCAGGGGAGCCAGGAACGATTGTACGTACATATCTTGATTACCATTACGAAGTGTTCCAATTACCCATTCAACGTTTTTCATACGTTTTGGAGGAAGGCTTCCGTGAACAGTTGACATGCGGTTACCAACTTGTGCAGGAACGCGTTTTGCGTACATTGTTTCAGGATCTTGATGGGCATTGTTGTAATATAGGAACTGGTTGTTATCGTCGGCATATGTCAATTCAAATGGCATAGCTTTCAAGAACATATTGATTTGATCAACAGTCAAAAGACCATTATCAAGTTTGACATAAGTGTCCCCTTCAACAGCATTGACCTGTTTTGAAGCTTTTTCCAACCAATCAGGATCATCAGGGTCAATTCCTTGGATAGTTGTTGCAATTGGCTTACCAGCATCTAAGTCTTCAGGTTGGATTGCTTTTGGTTTTCTTAAAGCCGAAACCACACCAACATATTTGATAAAGTTATCTAAACATGATTCTAAGAATTTCACAGTACCCTCGTTAATGATATTGCCTTTGTCGTCAAAAGCTTCTTTAGCTTTACCAAGTAAGAATTCATTTCCTGGAAGTGTATAGGCATTCACACCTGGTGCATCAAGAATCTTACGTAAGTGAACTTGCGCACGTGATGTACCTTGGTCATAGTATGATGCACCAACAATCATAACTGGTTTATTTTCAAGTGGATGCAAATTGAAGGACATCAATTCTAAAGCACTTTTCAATGCAGGTGTAATAGTATGGTTATGTTCAGGAGTAGCAATGATAACACCATCAGCACGTGTGATTTTATTGTACATGTATTGTACTGCAAATTCATTTGACTGATCAGTGTCATCTTGGTTGAACATCGGAATATCTTTGATTTCTAATAGTTCAAGCTCAAATTTTGTTTTAAACTGACGTCTAATAAATTCAAGTAAGGTACGGTTATATGATTGTTCAGCATTTGAGCCGACGATACCTACAAATTTCATATCTGTCTTCCTCTCTTATTATAAGCTTTCCCAGTCAAAGTTCTCAGCATCTTTTTTCAAAAGTTCTTGAGCGTTTGACAGTTTGCTAGTAATTTTTACAAAAATACGGAAGTCATCAAAGATAGCATCTAATTTTTGAATCGTTTCTAGGTCAAATAAGTTACCTTCGTTATCAAAGGCTTGAAGTGAATGGGATAATAAAAATTCATCTGGAAAAACAGTTGATTTCAATTCTGGTGCATTTAAGATTTGACGTAATTGCAATTGAGCACGTGATGACCAAGAGTGCCATAAGATGCACCGGTAATCATAACAGGTTTCTTCAATAGTGGAAAGATACCATAAGATAACCAAGCTAGTGCATTCATTAAGATGGCAGGGATCGAGTGGTCATACTCAGGTGTACCAATAATAACACCATCAGCAGCATCAATTTTTGCAGCGATTTCTTTAACAATCTCTGGGATAACTTTATTCGCAGGTTTGTTAAAAGTTGGGATATCCTTGATTTCGATCAATTCAATATCAACTTTGTCTGCAAAGTGTTTTTCCATGTATTGAAGAAGCTTACGATTAGTGGAACGACTTGAATTAGTTCCGATGAGACCAATAAGTTTCATAGTATTTCCTCATTTCTTATTTGCAAGAGATTTTCTCTCATTTTAATGATAACGTTTTCTAAAGTAATTATCAATCCTTTTTCCATCATTTTAATGCATTCTGAGAGAAAAAAGGTGAAAAATTTGATATGATAATAGTTAGATTTTAAAAAAGGAAACTCATGAAAAAAACAATCTATATCATCATTGGCTACGTCAGCTTTGTTTTAGGAATTATTGGCATACCATTACCAATCTTACCCACAACCCCTCTGCTTCTTTTAGCAGGCTTTTGCTTTTCAAGAAGTTCAGAGCGTTTCAATGATTGGCTAATTGAAACAAAAGTTTATCGATTCTATGTTGGAGACTACTTAGAATCGCGTACGATTTCAAGAAGTCGTAAGAAAAAAATTCTCCTTCAAGTTTGGCTTTTAATGGGAATCTCCATTATTTTTGTACCAATCGTTTGGATGAAAATCTTCTTCTTTTGCATGACCACGATTATGTCGTTTGTCTTATTTAAGTTTGTACCTGAGAGCTAGTCACATCTTTGTCCCAACTTCCATAGGGGCTTTTTCTTTTGGAATAGCAGAGCTGTTTAGTTTTTTGCTATTCTTTTACGAATAAATTATAATAGAGACATTGTTAATATAGAGTAAAGGAAAAGAATCAAGTCTTGAGGCTTGGTTTCGTTAGTAAGAATGAAAAATCGTGGTTTATTCAGTGCTATTAGCATATAATTTGATATAGTTGAATAACCTTAATTTATAAAGATTTAGACAATATTGTCATCTTATTGATTTACATATTAGTTCACAAAAAGTACGAAAAAAGGTACACAAAAAAATGAGTCCCACAAGCAAGAAAAAGGCACCTACGTCTAGGTGCTTTTTTATAATTTGTAACCCTTACCTACATAGAGATGCAAGCCTAGAGCAGTGTAACCGAATTGGTTTCTTTTTCAATTAGGATTATTTTATCATTTCTTTTTTAGTAAGGCAAGCATTTTCTTTATAGTATTAAATGATTTTTGCAAGCTCACGTTAGTGCTGTAAGCATCTTTGTTTCTAGTGGCTCTTTTTAAAAGCTGAATTGCTTCTTTCCTTCGATACTTTTGAATATCATTGCTACAGTACTCGCTATGTAGTATCATTAGACAAAATAAATCATGAAGTTTAGGATATTGAATGTCCTCTCTTTTTAAATGTACTTGCTCAGCAACAGATACGACACGAGTTGAAATTTTAGTTTTTTTATTTGTTAAATTCAATAAAAAAAACGTTACTATGAGCACAGGTATTTCTTATGTTTCGAACAAATTTTCCTAATTCATAGGCTTTTTGCAACTTGTTTTTTTTAGGAAAATCAATAAAGTATAATTCCACAAGATTTAGTAATTCACCGAAACTCATTATCTCAACAAGTACCCAAATAGGAATTTTGCTTTTTCGTTTTTCATACATTTCGGATAGATATGGGCTATATTTAAGATTGTTAATACAGGCCTCATATCCAGTAGGATAACACCTTTTATACTTTTCAACATAATTATATGCATCTATTCGAGAATTCCTAACAAATGCATCCATTAGTTTTGTTTTTATTCCGTGTTCAATATCAAGACACATTTTTAAAAGCTGATATCTTACTTGCATATCGATACTTGCAATATCTGATAGGATTTGAAACTCAATATCATATTTATTTCTATTTTTTGGGAAAAGCTTTCGATAGCTAGAAATTTTATAATAATAGCTTTTTTCTGAAATAATCTTTAAAGCAAGTTCTTCATCGATATTATTAAAAAGAATTCCAATATTATTCATTTTTTCGATTAACTTTGGATAATTTAATAATTGTTTTTCATTCTTATTGTTTGGCATAATTTTTCCTTTAACTATATTAAATATTATAACTTTAATATAGCTAAATTTACAGGGGGATTTTTACGGTTTTGCTATTTTTGAAAAGACATATTTAGAGGTGCTTTGATTATTAAAAGAATAGTATCGAATTTGGACCGATTTTATTATTCAATAATGTCCGTTTTTGTAATTCTAAACTAAAGGCAATAACTTTTTCAGAAAGTTGTTGTTGTAATGCTAGTGTTGATAGGTCACCGTTTAATATCCTTGCTACTTGAAGATCATATCTATTGTTTTCTAGTTCAATCTTAGCGTACATTAATATCTCTCGTTCCTTTTCTGATATATCTATATCAAGAATAAGATTGTAAATATTCTCAAGCAACCATTCTTTAGATAATTTATTTTTCATTTTTTACCTACTATTTCTACATGAATAAGAACTAGAAATTCCCTTTTTAAAATTTTATACATTCAATACATGAATAATATCACTTTAAATATATTAGTACAATAGAGTATTTTATTATGATAAAAGTTGTTAAATTTAAGATAAAAACAGCAATAAAAAAATGAAAAATATTATCAAAAACCTTGATATAATAGACTTTTATTAAATAGGGTACCCGTCACGCGCGTGAGACAGATTTTTGGACAGTCGGGGATCTCCACCGGTCTTATGATTAATAATTTAGTGATTTATTTTAAGGTCGGGGGTGTTAGGATAACTTGACCAAGAATTATTTCTATAATAGCCTTAAAAGCTTGATAGATAAGCAACTAATAGCTTTCTTTTATCTTACTATTACTAACTATGGTCTAAATCCTAACGTGAATAAATTTGTACAGTACGGCGGGAAGTGCGACAAGCAAGATGACAAGGTGATTAAGCTCCGTTTTCATGTCGTCTGAAATAAATTGCCATTGTTCATTGATATACTGATATTTTCTAGTAATTAGGTTGAGATTGACATTTTAAGGCAAGGTAAAGTTTTCAAGTGAATAATTGTCCGTAAGCCTTGCTATGATTGGATTTTTGGTTATATTAATGATGTCAAAACTTGTTATTTGTTAGTGCTATACCTTATCCTAATCTTATCCTTTTAAATATCTAGAAGACACCCGCCACGATAATATTTTATAAAGCTATTCAAGGCTTCTTTTTTCTTTGGATAATACCACGATTCAGATTTACCCATTAAAGAATATATATCATAGTTGTTTAGCTTTACGCTTACCAGATAGTTCAGAATTAATATCTGCCTCTGTCTCATGTCTTTTATTGAATTAATAGCGTCCATTATAGCGTTAAGTTCTTCTAAGGCACACTCACGATTGATTGAGAGCTGTTCTCTGCGCGTGTATGGTGGTTTTGAATAGTTGTTTAAGGTTAGTATAAAGTCATCGTTATATGCTAGATTATGGCTATATGCGATGTGTTGCCAACGTCTAAACTCATTTAGCTTTCTGATTGCGTTTTTGTTATTCATAATCTCCCCTGTTATGTTATAATATTCTTAGGAAGAAATTCCAAAAAAACTAAAATAGAAAATGGTATAATATTTTTAGTTTAATTAATCAGGGTGCTTTTGTGGGACGTCTTTTATTGAAATTCGGTCACTGGAAACAGTGATTTTTTTTGATGTCTAAAACAGGTAAGGTTTTTACTAAAATTTAAAAAGAAACGTTTTTTCTAATAGGCTTTATAGTATCATGCCACCCCTTAAAAATTTGAAAAAATCGTGCGTGACGTAAGAATAGACCTCATAGTGGCTCCCCTATGGCTCATAGTAGTGGTGGGGGTATATATTCATTCCAAAGATTTAAAATCGCTTATACGAGCTCTTAGAGGCCTTGAATGAGATACTTACTTTGTGGTATGTTTTGAAGTGGAATTACTATCTAAAAAGCTATTACGTCAGCATTCTATACTTGCTATTAAAATTTCAAAAAGGGAATTTTTTGCACAGAAAAGGGCGCGTTCTTTTGTTAAGCATAAGAGTAGCCCCGTTGAAATAAAAAGGGGTATTGATCAATATTATTGTATCACTATGAGTGCATAAAGTTACAAAATAACAAGCTAAAATAATGCTTTTATACAAGTATATGTTTAGTTAGAGTTATTGCTTTTGATATGAATGTTATTGATTCTAAAAACATTATTAATATAATAGTTTAAAATCTTTTTATTGCTTCATATCGTCTATTAGAGAGACTCTGTGAAGCTTTAAATCTAAACTATTTGAGTTGTGAGATTGGTCAAGAGAGTGTATCTCAGCAGATAATAAAAGAGAATGACTTGACGTCACTCTCTAATAGTTATAAAGCATAATCATGAATACCTTTGTATTCTTTTTTTGTGTCTACTTGTTTAAGTAGATTTAAAACATTATCTCCTAATAGCTCAATGGTTCCGTATGCTGTCTCGCTATCCATTGATAAGCCATTGTCATTTAGTAATCTATCAGCATAATCTAGTAACTCTAATTCATATTGTGCTATGTCATGGATAAGAAAGTCTTTGTCAATATTTTGAAGCATTGCCACGCGATGGTTAATGTATTCATCATTGAAGTCAGATTGATTGATTTCTTTAGTTAATTCATTTTCTTGAAGTACATGATCGATATCACTTTCAGCAAAGTCTTCGGGTTGATTATAGTAGTCCTTAAAGCTGTCACAAATGCGCTTGAAGACTTTGTTTAGTTTTCTGTCCTCTACATATTCTAAGGCTAACTGATTGGCATAGCTCCTTGCTTATCGTTGTGATAGGTTGCTTCAATTACTGGCTGTTCATGTATCCCGTGCATATAACCAAAGATGGCGTGACAAGCAACCTGTGCAGTTTCAAAGTCTTTAAAAGTATAGTTAAAAGTGTTAGGTGTATCTGATAAAGTTTTCATTGTGCAATATCTTTCTAGGTTTTCAAGCCATTGTGCGCGACCTTCTAGCATTCCTTTATATCTGCCATTGGCGCGTGTAGTGAATAAGTGAATATTAGTTTGTGCCATTGTAAAGTACCATGATAGAGAAGCCAACACTTAATGGGTGATATTTAATGTCAGTAACATTATGTGATTGGGTGAACTCATTGACACGCGCTTCAAAGTCAGGTAATTTTTCTTTGTGACCTTGATAAAATAGTTTGATTTTCATTGTTTGGTTCTCCCTTTCTAAAATTTAGTATGCTTTTAAAATATTTCACACGCTTTAAAATTAAGTGTATAACGTTTAAGCCCTTTAGTGCCAAGGGTTTTAGACAATTTATACTCTTTACACGTTTTTTTTTGAAATTCACCACAATTTTTACTTATTCTTTTTTTATTATAGTTATTAATTATTTTTAACTTAAAATAAAGTGTATAAAGTGTAATAAGTGTGCTAACTCATTGATATGACTAGGACGGATTGTTATACACTTTTTTTATAAACGTCTAAAAACTGTTAAAAGTGTGTTAAAAGCTATTTTTTATAGTTGCCATTCCAATAACCACGCTCGTTTTTAACTTTCCTTTGGTTAATAGTTTCAGCTCTACCGTTGCCATAATCTTTCATGGCATAATGTGGCAAGTCATCCTTAGGATAAAAATTGATATGGTGTTCCCTCCCTTTTGGGATTGTCCTTTGCCCTGCTGTAATATAATCAGGTAAATTGGTTTTAATCTCCCTGTGTAAGGCCATTTCAGTTTTAAAGCTTTTTAGGTTATTATATTCAAGATAGTTTTTCCAAACGTGCCAGATAAAGCTATTAGGGATAAACTCACTGTTTAGGCTATCAGTGAAAAAATCTTCAATGAATGCTAGCACGGGGTTAATCTCTAACAAGTAATCATGCACTAAGTCTTTACTGCTTTTTGGATATATCTCTTTGGTCGGTGTTTCAATAGCTAGTTTCAAGATATATTCTAAAACGTCTTTCCTGATAATGTAATATTTCTTAATGGCTTTGTTAGGCTTGTTTTTGTACTTGCTAGTAAATGGAATTATCATCAAACGTCTTGATATTGCGTCCTTATCCCCGTCCATAATAGGAAGCCCATTTGATGATTGAATAACAGTCATTTGTAATCTCAGGCTATAGGGTTTCAAGCCTTTTTCTTCAATGGTCATGATATCGCCTGTGGTCAGGCTGAAAAGCTCGGACGTGTCTTTAATAATAGCGTCTTTTTGAATATCATCACCAATGACAATAGACTTTCCTAGAAGTATAGAAGTAGTGAAACGACTCCTTGCAAGCTCTGTTATTTTAAGACTTGCTACGTTATCAAGTCCAACTAAGTTAATGATGAATTGCTGTAACGTGCCTTTACCTGTACCGCCTGCCCCATATAGCCAAAAGATACGCTCTAGCGGTTCATTAGTGATACATGCTTTAAACATTTGGATAACAAGGTCATACATTTCAGTATCATTGTCAAACAGTTCTTTAAGCCACTTAGTAGGCATCCAACCTTTAATATTAGGCTCTGTAGCTTCGGGATTGTAATTGGTTTCAATCTTGCGTGTGACTGGGATATCAGGACTAAAATCATAAAATTGATTAGACTTATAACTGTAAACACAGTTACCTAGCGCGGTATATTCTGGGTGTAGTTCTTTGAGTGGGCTTTGTCGTCCAATGATATATAAAACATTTTTAGCCACGTTCTCAACCATACCAGCTTTGATAATGTTCATAATATCCTTGATAAGCTCGTTGTCTTGCATGTAATAACCTTTATCAGGGTTATAGAAGTACAAGGGCGCTTGTTGGTTAATGTTAGCGGGTTTAATTCTGATAAAGCGGATATATTTCTTAATCAAGATTGCCACGCCTAAGGCTTCCTTAGGTAAAGCATTAGCCTTTTTACTTTCAGCATAATCTTCTATATCTTTAGATGTTAGCTTGCCCTCTGCTAAGGCTTTAGTATTTTCAGTTTTAAATTCTTGATAGGCTTCTTCATAAGCTTTTTCCTTGATGTCGTTACAGATATCAAAGAATTGACCTCTGATATTTTTAAATGTGGTTAAATATAGCTCGGTGGTTTTCGCCTCCTCAAATTTTTCAGCATATAGCTGTAATGTCTCTTTGTCTATAATTGTTTCCCTCTCTTTCTCATTTCTGCTTCTAGGACACTTCTAAAGGTACGATCAAGTTCATCAAGTGGTAGCGGTGGTTCTGTTTGGTCGTTTGCAATTGTTGCTAACTGATAAGCTGTTTCAATATCGCAATTAACATATTTGTTTAATAATAAGCCTACAAAACGCGTAACCCCAATATTACGCCCGCCCTCGTCTCCATATCCATTTAATAGTGTATTAATGACTTTCATTGTTATTGATAGTTTCCCACTTTGCGGAGTGAAACGCTCTTTAGGTGCGCATGTCGTCATTGTTTGACCTCTGATAGTTGGGAAATCTGTTCCTTTATTAATAATCTTGTCATAAGTTTCTGGGTCATCTCTTGTTACTGGTAACCCCATAAGTTGTGACCATGTAAGACTAGCACAATCAAAAGGTAAGCCAATTAAATCAGCTATCTTTTTAACGGTTGCTTTATAGTCAGGTTCTGTCAGGTTGTTATCTGGTTGCACCACAAGCCTATAACGAGGTTTTTCAGTGCTGTGTTTAATAGTCGGGTATAATATATAAGAATAGTCACTTAAAGCGCTGTGAATGGTGTTCTTGAACGTTTCAGGGGTACAATGGATGTCATCATAATCAAGAAAAATCAAGTCACGATATAAAAGACTCTGATTATTGCGCTTATATGATCCATTCTTTTCTTGTTTCACTTTACCAGATAAGCAGTAAGGTGCTTGATATTTCTTAAAGTCTTCAATGCTCATATTCTCGGGTGGCTTCATTGGTTTAATCTGTGAGATATAGTCAAACGGTGATAAGTCTTTTTTACTTAGATAAATTAAGGACGAAAAGCCACGCGTTTCATAGATTGCCATATCATTTACCCCGCTTTCTTAATTTCTTTAACCGTGTTAATCGTTGCTGTTTCTTATTTTGTTCGATGGTTTTGGCTCTTGATTTTGTTTTAGTCTCATCACCAATTTTGTATCCTTTGAAAACTGGTTCCATCAAATAGTGACTCATGTTTCACCCCCAAAAAAATCAATATATCACTCACACGATAAAACACTTTTCTAGTGTCTTCCATTGGCGCTTGATACCTTTTAAGCCATTATCTTCCCACCGTCTCAGAGTATTGTAATCAATATCTAGCTCTTTCTTTAAATCAGTTTGAGTGATTAAGCCAGTCAAACGATTCTCTGGCTTTTTGTAGCTATCTAGAAAGTGTGAGAAAGTTGTCAGCATTTCAATTTTAAGGTCGTTTTCAGCTTCTTTAGATAACCAAGACATATTTAATCACCTACCTTCAAATAGTGCTTATATGAGTTTAAATCAGCGTTTAAGAGGGTTGTTATTCGCTTTTCTTCTTCCTGTTGCTGGCTGGTTAATGCTCTAATACCTTCTAATCGCTCGGTGTCATTGGCTGGGATAAAGTACCCACCATTATTGTCACGACTTGCACAGATACAAATGCCATAATCAATAATTAAACGTCTGATAATGGCTTGTGCTGTTCTAAGGCTCATTTTTGTATGAGTTGCTATCTCTTGACCAGTTATCGTTCTATCTTTCCCAACTGGAATAAGTGCCAATAGTCTTCGGTGTGTTTTGGGTAATCTTTTATTCAAATTGCTCTCCTTGTAAGTAACATATCTTATATTCTGTTACATTTTTAAAACCTCAAATAATAAGTGCTAGACGTCATTACCAGTTTATTTATGTAACAAAATATTTTTATGTTACCTCTCTCTTCATTTGTTAGTTATAGTATTTGTTGTAATTCTGTAAATAAGCACCATAGTAGTGGTTACATGCTTGTTTTCGCTCTTGTTCATCTTCTTCTATATCAATGACGGTATAACTCTTAAAATGGCTTAGAATGACCATGAGAAGGAGTAGTACCAGTAAGAAGATGATATATTGTAGAGGTGTTAGATTTAGTTCTTCCATTTTTTCGCCCTCTCAATCCGTTTTCCCTCAATCTTACCAGCTTGAAATATTCTTAAAATGCTTAGAGATACGCTATCTGTTTCAGATATACAATCGTTATATATCTCAATTGCCTTTAGTAAATCATCATCTATTGGTTGCATTTTTAATATATTATTTTTCATTACGTAATTCCTCTAATTCTTTTTCATCATCAGCATTCAATAAATAGCAAGCAATTTCATCAAGTTTGCGGAATAGCTTTTCATTGATTGCATAAGTGGTGCTTAGGCATTTAGAAATAATAAACATGAATGTTTCACGGTCTTTGCGGTTTATTACCTCTAAACCCTCAATAGTAATATTGGCTAAGTCAATTTCATTGGTAAGCTCGGTAAGTTCTGCGCCAAAGGATTGTAATTCCTTGACAGTTAGCTTCACTTCGTTCTTTTCTTGTTTCATTGTGATTTCTCCTATGTATTTTCAAATGTAGTGAAATGTAGTATAATTAAGTTAATAAAAAATATGTAACTCCCTTACTTGCTTGTGGGTTTGTATTTTATTATTTTCATATTCTTAAAAGCCTAATCAGTCGCCAAACTATTTAAGGCTTTTTTTGTTGTCATCACGCGCATTGTTGCGTGTTTTTTAATTTTTATTGTAGATTGACTCAGACACACTGATATTCAATCCAAACTTTTCTTTAATTCCCATTAGTTCTACGGTATCATCTAAAATAGTTTCCCTAGCAACTAGCATATCTGGTGTCATTTCTGATTTTTTAACCATTTTTGAATATCCAAACTTGTTGGAAACGGCTTTATTTGTGATTGTGTTAGCCTTGATTAAGTCCTTCTTAGATACCATACCTAAGCTATTAGTCAATCTAGCCATGGCTTCTTTTTGGTGTTCTTTATCTAGCATTCTAAAGACTTCAAAGCCTTCTAGGCCAGTTGCTTGTCTTAACTGTTTAATGGTTTCAAATACCCAGAACTTAAATGATTTAGCTTCTGGTTTACGACTTGAAAAAATAGTGTCATAAATTCCAAACTCATTAACGATTAACATTTCTTGATTTCTTCCTAATTTGTCTGGTATGTGGTCGGTTGAAACGACCTCATCAACTAAACGCTCTTTCACACGTTTTGGTTTTAAGTCTAGCGCGTGACAAATATCAGCAAGAACTGCCCACCACTCGCCTTTATGCTCTACAAAACGGATATCATATCCATTCCAATATTCAACTTTCATATATTACCCTCTCTTTCTTCCCGTCCATGTAAACTAAGTTCATATAGTGTCCTCCTAGTCTTCTATTAGCCATTCCATGATAGTTTGGTAAATTCGTTTAGGTGCTTTGTAATTGCCCGTTTCAATTTTTGCTAAGGTTGGCGGAACAATCCCCAATTGTTTTGAAAGTTCTACTTTTCCCAACTGTTTAACTGCTCTTTTTTTTCTGACTTTAACTGCTATATCTTTAGTAATTAGCATTTTTCATCTCCTTTCTTAAAACGAAAAAAAATTACGTTTAATTTTATATTTTGTATTTTAATCTAAAAAAACTTTCGTTGTCAACGAGGAAACGCAATTTTTTTTTCATTTTCTGCTTTTTTATATTGATTTGCTATGGTATAATTCAAATTGAAGAAGGAAAATAATATGGATAATAGATTACAAGAATTAAGAAAAGATATAGGGATAAGTCAAAAAGATTTTTTCAATCAGGTTATAAAAAAAGAACTAGAAATGAATATTTCTTTTAGGACTTATCAAAATTGGGAAAATCCATCAAATTCTATAAAAGAAGAAAGTGCACTGAAATTAGCAAAATATTTCGAGGTTTCCCTTGGCTATTTATTAGGTTTTGGAACAATTGAAGAAGAGATAGACCGTGATATAAAAATTAAAAAAAGTCAATTTTCTAGGGAAAATAATATATTATTAGAACTAGGCTATTTATTATCAGATAGACAGTTGAATAATATTTTAGATACTATACATATTTTTCACGCATCAAATAAAGCGTATTTTTCTAATTTAATTGAGTATCATGACGAGTTTATCGAAGATGAGTTAGAGGTTGAATTTTTTAGTTTCATAGAAAAATATCCTGATTTTTTAGCTGTTGAAAAGGAAAAGTACAATAACTATAAGAAAATTATTAATGACCCTAAAAGTAGAGCAGAGACTGAGAAAAAATTAGAGCTAATTAAGAAGTACCAAGAAGAAAAAATCAAAAATGATTAGATTCAAATTTTGTTCTTGCTTTACCAATAAACCACGCGCCAATATTCCACCA
Source organism: Streptococcus uberis (assembly GCF_000785785.1). GTDB lineage: Bacteria > Bacillota > Bacilli > Lactobacillales > Streptococcaceae > Streptococcus > Streptococcus uberis_A. The sequence continues at coordinate 65,187 of NZ_JRQN01000010.1, read as the reverse complement.
ATTGTTATCTTTGGCAATCCTTTAGGGTGTTCGAAAAATACCGATACTAAATTAAAAGAGGTAAAAAATGAATAAACAAAAATTATTTAATATCATATTTATTATGATTGGTATCATTGCTTTAATTAATGATTTATTAGCAAAACGTTTCTTTATGTCAGCTTTAATCTCTTTGTGTATTGTGATATTGGTAAATCGTTATAGAAAGAGCTAGACGTATTTTCTAGCATTCGGTAATGCTAAATGTAAAGGATAAAACGAGGTAAAAAATGAACGAACTACAATTTTTAATCTACACTGCTGATAATAATCAAGAGGAAGCCAACGTTATTGTTAATGATGAAACTATTTGGGCTAGTCAGAAAGAAATGGCTAGGTTATTTGATGTATCGGTCTCTACTATCTCTAGACATCTAAGAAATATTTTTGAAGAAGGTGAACTAGAAGAGAAAGTGGTTGTTGCAAAAATTGCAAATACCACTCAACATGGCGCTATGACTGGGAAAACACAGACTCAAGAAGTTAGTTACTATAACTTAGACGCCATTATCTCTGTTGGTTACCGTGTTAATTCACAAAAAGCTACGCGCTTCAGACAGTGGGCTACTAATATACTAAAAGAATACATGATTAAAGGCTTTGTTTTAGATGATGACAGACTAAAACAAGGAGAGAGATTATTTGAAAAAGACTACTTTCAAGAATTACTTGAAAGAGTTCGTTCCATTCGTACTAGTGAGAGGCGAATTTGGTACAAAATAACAGACATTTTTGCTGAAATTAGTGTTGATTATGATAAAAACAGTCAAATCACTAAAGACTTCTATGCAACTGTTCAAAATAAATTTCACTATGCTATAACTGGAAAAACTGGTGCTGAAATTATCTTTGAAAAAGCAGATAGAAACAGTAAAAATATGGGTCTAACAACTTGGAAAAACTCTCCAGACGGTCGCATATTAAAATCAGATACACAAGTAGCAAAAAACTATCTTACAGAGAAAGAAATTAAGAGTCTTGAGAGAAATGTGTCCTCATACTTTGATTATATTGAAGATTTGATAGAGAGACGCAATTCATTCACTATGGAGCAGTTTGTTGCAAGTGTAGATAACTTTCTTAATTTCCGTGAATATAGAATTCTAGAAGGTAAAGGCTCTATTTCTATGAGTCATGCAAAAGAAAAAGCTAGTCGTGAATATGTGGAATTTAATAAGACACAGAAAATTAACTCTGATTTTGAAAAACAGATAAAGAAATTAACTGAAAATCATAGTTAATTGAATAAACTTAACATTTTTCTATTTTCAGTAACGCCAATTACTGACTTTACCTATCTAATTCCTTTACTTGCTTGTGGGTGGTTAGATCGAGGTAAGAATATGAAGATAACAGAATACAAAAAGAAAGACGGTACAATAATGTACCGCTCACAAGTTTATCTAGGTGTTGATTCTGTCACTGGTAAGAAAGCGAGAACTAGTGTATCAGGACGAACCAAAAAAGAGTTAAAAAATAATATAAAGCTAGCTAAGTATGAGTTTCTGGCCAATGGTGAGACTGTTTCAAAGAAAGTTCAAGTTAAAACTTATAGCCAGCTTGTTGATTTATGGCTTGAAAATTACAAACTTACTATTAAACCTCAAACATATAGAGTAACTAATCGATTGATTAATTGCCACCTATTACCTTACTTTGGTAAAATGAAACTTGATAAAATATCTAATACAGATATCCAATCTTTTGTAAATGACCTAACTAATAAGCTAGTTAATTTCAGGACGGTTAACTCAATTAATTCTCGGATATTACAGTATGGGGTATCATTAAACTTAATACCGTTTAACCCTGCGCGTGATATTATCCTACCGAAGAAACAAAAGGCGGGGCGTGATAGTGTTAAATTTATTGATACAGACGACCTAAAAACATTACTTAACTTCATGGAAAAGCAATCATTAAGGCGTTACCGTTACCATGTGGAATATGTCTTTTATAAGTTGTTACTTGCTACTGGTTTACGTATTGGTGAGTCTATCGCTCTTGAATGGTCTGATATTGACCTAGAGAACGCCACATTAAACATTAACAAGAGTTTTAGCCAAGAGTTAAGAATAGTAAGCACCACTAAAACAAAGGCAGGCACGCGCCAAATAAGTATTGATAAAGAGACGGTAAATCTCTTGAAGTTATACCAGGTACGACAAAGACAGTTATTCCATGAGGCAGGCGGTGGCGTTCCAAAAGTTGTTTTTGCAACTCCTACAAGAGAATACTTATCACGCTTGACCTTACAAAATAACTTAAATAGTAGGTGCGAAAAACTAGGAATCCCTCGCTTTACATTTCACGCTTTTAGGCATACACACGCTAGCTTGTTATTGAATGCAGGGATTTCTTATAAAGAGTTACAATATAGACTAGGTCATTCAAATATTGCCATGACTTTAGATGTCTATTCTCATTTATCAAAAGATAAAGAGAAAGAAGCAGTTTCATACTTTGAAAAAGCAATAAATAGTATTTAGTACGAAAAAAGGTACACAAAAAAATAAACCTCATAATATAGAGGTCTTAGAAACGTTGATATAAAAGTATTTATAGAAAGAAAGAGATAAAACATAATGAAAAATCGTGGTTTTGAATTAGTTAGCAAATTTTCAGATGAGAATTTATTACCAAAACGTGAGACAGTACATGCAGCTGGTTATGACTTGAAAGTGGCGGAGTCTATCACTGTTGCACCGGGTGAAATTAAGTTGGTGCCAACTGGGGTTAAAGCTATATGCAACCAGGAGAAGTCCTTTTTTTATTTGACCGCTCATCAAATCCTCGTAAAAAAGGGTTAGTTCTTATTAATTCTGTGGGTGTTATTGATGGTGATTACTATGGAAATCCTGACAATGAGGGGCACATCTTTGCTCAAATGAAGAACATCAGCGACCAAATAGTCACTTTGGAACCTTTAGAACGGATCGTCCAAGCTGTTTTTGTACCGTTTTTACTTGTTGACGGTGATCAAGCTGATGGTGTTCGTACTGGTGGCTTTGGTTCAACAGGACGCTAGTTTTGCGTCTGCACAGCAATTTAAAAAAAGAGAGGCCAAATTATGGCAAAGAAAAAGACAACATTTGTTTGTCAGGAATGTGGCTATCAGTCACCTAAATATCTAGGTCGTTGTCCTAACTGTTCTTCTTGGTCGTCTTTTGTAGAGGAAGTTGAAGTTAAGGAAGTTAAGAATGCGCGTGTTAGTTTGTCGGGTGAGAAATCACGACCTGTTAAGCTAAAAGATGTTGATAACATTCACTATGCTCGCACGCAAACTGATATGGATGAGTTTAATCGGGTGCTTGGGGGCGGTGTTGTTCCAGGAAGCATGATTTTAATTGGTGGGGACCCTGGGATTGGGAAATCAACTCTTTTGTTGCAGGTTTCGACACAGTTGGCAAATAAAGGAACCGTTCTGTATGTTTCTGGGGAAGAATCAGCGGAGCAGATTAAATTACGCAGCGAACGTCTTGGAGATATCGACAATGAGTTCTATCTTTATGCTGAGACTAATATGGAGAACGTCCGACTTGAAGTGGAACGGCTTCAGCCAGATTTCTTGATTATTGACTCCATTCAGACAATGATGAGTCCAGAAATATCAGGGATTCAGGGCTCAGTAAGTCAGGTCAGAGAAGTAACAGCAGAACTGATGCAGTTAGCTAAGACCAATAATATTGCGACCTTTATAGTGGGGCATGTCACTAAAGAAGGCACACTAGCTGGTCCGCGGATGCTGGAACATATGGTGGATACTGTTCTCTATTTTGAAGGGGAAAGGCATCATACCTTCAGGATTTTGCGTGCGGTTAAAAACCGATTTGGCTCAACCAATGAAATTGGTATTTTCGAGATGCAATCTGCTGGTTTAGTTGAAGTTTTGAATCCAAGTCAAGTTTTCTTAGAAGAACGCTTAGATGGGGCTACCGGCTCTGCTATCGTCGTCACCATGGAAGGCAGTCGACCAATTCTTGCAGAAGTTCAATCATTGGTGACACCAACTGTTTTTGGTAATGCCAGACGGACGACGACCGGTTTGGATTTTAACAGGGTCAGTTTAATTATGGCTGTTTTGGAAAAACGCTGTGGACTACTCTTGCAAAATCAGGACGCCTATCTTAAGTCTGCTGGAGGTGTCAAGCTGGATGAACCAGCTATTGATTTGGCTGTCGCGGTGGCTATTGCGTCCAGCTATGAGGAAAAGCCAACCAATCCTCAAGAAGCATTTTTGGGTGAAATTGGTTTGACAGGCGAAATTCGTCGCGTGACGCGAATCGAACAACGGATTAATGAAGCTGCTAAACTAGGTTTCACCAAAATCTATGCGCCGAAAAATTCTTTGCAGGGCATTAAGATTCCTGATGGGATTGAGGTTGTTGGGGTTGCGACGGTTGGACAAGTCTTGGCTGCCGTATTTCCGAAATAAGAGACCATCCGATAAGGGAGATTTTCATTTTCCGAACTTTTTAAAAGTTCTAGTTAGAAATTCTGACTTTTATTTCAATTCATGATAAGCTTAAGATAGTTTAATCATCAAACTTGTTTTGAGGATAATTAGGAGGAATGATGTCATACTTTGAACAATTTATGCTTGCAAATAAGGCTTACGTAGAGGAGCACGGGACGATTCATTTACCCAACAAACCAAAAACAAAGGTAGCTATTGTAACTTGTATGGATTCCCGCCTTCACGTAGCTCATGCTCTTGGCCTAGCACTTGGAGACGCCCATATATTACGGAATGCCGGTGGTCGCGTGACTGACGATATGATTCGCTCCCTTACCATTTCACAGCAACAGATGGGAACGCGTGAGATTGTTGTCCTACACCATACCGACTGTGGAGCCCAAACCTTTACCAATGAGAGTTTTGCTGCCCACATTCATCAAGAGTTAGGCGTAGATGTGACAGGTCGCGATTTTCTTCCTTTTCAGGATGTGGAAGATAGCGTCCGCGAAGACATGGCTCTTCTCAGAAAATCACCTTTAATCCCTGAAGATATTGTGATCAATGGCGCGGTCTATGATGTTGACAGTGGTCGAATGACACCAGTAATGAAATAATTAATAATTTTTGCAGAGCTGATTTTTAGCTCGTTTTTATGATGTAGAATTCTGAAAATATTAGACAAATAATAAAGAAAGCGATATAATGTTTGTATCAACGAGATAATACAAAAGGAGAGCAAGATGATGGACAATAGGATGAGGTTTACAATTGATCAAGACATGCAATTTCCATTGGTTGAAATTGAATTGGAAAATGAAGAGTCTATTTACCTTCAACAAGGGAGTATGGTGTATCATACTGAAAATGTGACCTTAAATACCAAGTTGAATGGTCAGGGATCTGGTTTAGGAAAATTAGTTGGAGCCATCGGCCGTTCCATGGTTTCTGGTGAATCAATGTTCATTACACAAGCCATGTCAAATGGAGTTGGTAAATTAGCCTTAGCACCTAATACACCAGGACAGGTTATTGCTTTAGAACTAGGGGAAAATCAATATCGTCTAAATGATGGTGCCTTTCTAGCCCTAGATGGTTCAGCTCAGTACAAAATGGAACGTCAAAATATTGGTAAAGCACTCTTTGGTGGTCAAGGCGGACTTTTTGTAATGACAACTGAAGGTCATGGTACCTTACTTGCTAACTCGTTTGGATCTATTAAGAAAATCACACTTGATGGCGGCACAATGACTATTGATAATGCCCATGTTGTAGCATGGAGCAGAGAACTTGATTATGATATTCATTTGGAAAATGGATTCATGCAATCTATAGGTACTGGTGAAGGTGTTGTTAATACCTTTAGAGGTCATGGCGAAATTTATATCCAAAGCCTTAACCTTGAGCAATTTGCTGGAGCTCTTAAACGTTATTTGCCAACCGGCTCAAATTAGTCAAAATAACATAGAATCAGCCTTTTTGGGCTGATTTTTTTCGCCTATGCGTCCAAAATATGCTATAATAAGAAAGATTTTAGAAGAAGTCTGAAAAGGTCCTGGCAAGCTCAAATCATTATTTGTTGCTTATTTTTCGTGCCACAGGTTTCTGAGTGATATATGTAATAGGAGAAGAAGAATGTCTAAACCAATTCGTGTGCGTTATGCACCAAGTCCAACAGGCTTCTACATATCGGGAATGCCCGTACAGCCCTATTTAACTACCTCTATGCTCGCCATCATGGTGGAGACTTTATCATCCGTATTGAAGATACTGACCGTAAACGTCACGTTGAAGACGGTGAACGTTCTCAACTTGAGAACTTAAAATGGTTAGGAATGGATTGGGATGAAAGTCCAGAAACTCATGAAAATTACCGTCAATCTGAACGTCTAGAACTTTATCAAAAATACATTGATCAATTATTAGCTGAAGGTAAGGCCTACAAATCCTATGTCACGGAAGAAGAATTAGCAATTGAACGTGAACGTCAAGAAGCAGCCGGCGAAACACCTCGTTATATCAATGAATTTATTGGTATGTCAGCTGATGAAAAAGCTGCTTACATTGCAGAACGAGAAGCTGCGGGTATTATTCCAACAGTGCGTCTTTCTGTTAATGAGTCTGGTATCTACCAATGGACTGATATGGTTAAAGGTGAGATTAGCTTTGAAGGTGGCAATATTGGTGGCGATTGGGTTATTCAGAAAAAAGATGGCTACCCAACATATAACTTCGCGGTAGTTGTTGATGATCATGATATGCAGATTTCACATGTCATCCGAGGGGATGATCATATCGCAAACACACCAAAACAATTGATGATTTATGAAGCACTGGGATGGGACGCGCCAGAATTTGGTCATATGACTCTGATCATCAATTCTGAAACAGGGAAAAAACTGTCTAAACGTGATACTAACACACTTCAATTTATTGAAGACTATCGCAAAAAAGGTTACCTTCCAGAATCAGTTTTCAACTTCATAGCTTTGCTGGGCTGGAATCCTGGTGGTGAAGATGAAATCTTCAGTCGCCAAGAATTAATTGATCTATTTGATGAAAATCGTCTTAGTAAGTCTCCTGCTGCCTTCGATCAGAAGAAAATGGATTGGATGAGCAATGAGTACCTCAAACATTCAGATTTCCAAACTGTTTTTGCTCTCTGCAAACCTTTCTTGGAAGAAGCAGGGCGATTAAACGAAAAAGCAGAAAAATTAGTTGAATTGTATCAGCCACAATTAAAATCTGCGGACGAAATTGTGCCTTTGACTGACTTATTCTTTGCTGATTTTCCAGAGTTGACTGAAGCAGAACAAGAAGTCATGGCTGGCGAAACAGTACCAACTGTCTTAAAAGCGTTTAAAGAAAAATTAGCAGCGATGACAGATGAAGAGTTTCAACCAGAAAACATTTTCCCACAAATCAAAGCTGTCCAAAAAGAAACAGGCATTAAAGGGAAAAATCTCTTCATGCCGATTCGGATTGCCGTTTCTGGTGAAATGCATGGGCCAGAATTACCAAACACAATCTATCTTTTGGGGCGTGATAAATCAATCGAACATATTGACAAAATGCTCTAATCAGAACAAACCCATTTGTCTGGAACAAGTGGGTTTTAATTATGTTATAAAAATTCAAAAAAATTAAAACAACTATTTGCTTAAACTAAAGAGGTATAGTATGATTTAGGGGAGATGAGAGAGAAGGGAAAATGAGATGCCAAATTCATTATCATTAATATTAGTTTTTGTTGTCAGATTTGGCGTGGCATGGTTTGTCTTTTTTGACATGGAGTATTCAGTAGATCGGAAAAATCGAAAGATTCCATGGGGGCAAATTAGTCTTTTTGTCTTGTTTGAAATGACTATAATAGGATTTATTGGCAGTTATTATTTGCTTGTAGAGCCCTTAATGATGTTTGTTTATCATTATATAAAGTATCCTAAAGATAACATTATCCAACATATTTTCTTTTCACAGTTTCCTGTTGTGGTCACAGATTTATTTGCAAAAATCAGTTTATACTTCATTATTCCTTTCGTTGTAAATAGTTCAGTAGGTCATGTGCAACAGAACTATAACTACATTATAGTGAGTTATTTAGCAGTAGTGCCGATAATGAGATATCTGGCTAGAATCTTTTCTATTGATAGTTTTATCTTTTTACGGTTTGATACAAGACTTTTCAATCGCTTTATTGTAGGGATTGAATTGATTTTTTTCCTCTATTATACGCTATCCTACTCTGCTCTTTTAATTGATGCTTCTATGAATGACTATAAAAAATCAGTGGTTCTGATTTTCTTCATGATCTTTGTTTGCCTGTTATCTTTTTTAAATCATTATTTTCAAAAAAATACTAAAACACTTATTCAACTTGAGGAAGAAAAGCACATTCAACTTTTAGAACAATACAACCAATACTTAGAAACGCTCTATCAAAATATTAGGTCCTTTAGACATGATTATGACAATATTTTGATTAGTTTATCAGGTGCTATTGAGAGTGGTGATTTTTCTGTTATTAAACCTGTTTATCATCAAATAGTGGGGAAAATGGATGATTTAGTTGACTATGAGGCGCTTTTGAGACTAGATCAATTAGATAAAATTGATAATTTTGACATGAAAATCCTCCTAGCATTGAAAATTTATGAGGCTCGTCAAAATGGTACAGTGCCTGTGATTGAAGTTAAAGGGAACATGGCGAATCGTATTTTAGAAGATAAAGATGACATTGTCATTATTTCAGCAATTGGTGATTTAGCTATTTTGATGGCTAAAGATCTTTCAAATGGTTTTATTGACATTTACTATGATATGTCAAAGCCCAACTGGGTGTCGTTAAAGGTATTAACAAATGCTGAAAAGTTGAAAACAAAAGAACGAAAATATATCTTAACAGAGATTGAGAAAGCACACAGAACATTTATTAATCTAGTGGAAAAATACCCCAATTTTAGTTACGATGTGAGAGCTGAAGGATCTGTGTTTATTCAAGAAGTCGTCATTATCAGATCCCCTTAGAAGAATCGAGGTAAGACAATTGTCTATAAGTACAACAATTGTAATGTATTGTGTCATATACGCAACCTATTTATTAATCTATTATAAATTGACCAAGTGTCAGTTAAAAGCATCCTACATCCTTCTCTATTTTGTTAGTGCAGTGATTGGGACATACATCTTAGATGGTATTTATGTCATGTCTGACCCAATTTTTTTACTTCTTTTTTCTTATTTAACTAATAAATCCTATAGTAGAGCCCAACATATTCTTTACACCTTTTATGCAATTACTATTGTTAGGTTAATTTCACGGTTTATGGGATATGTTGCGATACCAACAATTTTTCATGCTTCAACGGCTATAACTAGCAATAATCCTTATTTTATTGTACTGTCATACCTCTTGGTTTACCCCTTTTCTCGCCTAGTTCATTTCCTCTTGCAAATTGATTATATTGCGGTAAAACAAGCTAATCAACCGACAACTCGAAATGATTTACGAGTTTTTAATATTGGGATGATTATCTTTTATGTAGCTGTATCACTCACTATTTTCTTACAATATCATATCCCCAGTATAGCCCCTTTGGTAGCGAGGATTCGTTATTTAATGATTGCAGGCTATATTTTGATTTTTCTGTGGAGTTTACATCAAATTATTAAGTATTCAAGACGTTTTGTTGACGATAAAATCTATGAAGAACGTCAAAATCATTTAACTAATCTCAATAATTATAATCAGTATGTCAATTCTTTATATGAAGAAATTCGACGGTTTAAAGTAGAAACCAGAGAGTCTTTGGAGAAGATGGGTCCGAGTATTGCTTCAGAAGATATTGAACAATTAAAGAACGATTATCAAACACTTTTCATTAATAATAAACAGCCAAAACAATCGGAACGCTATGCTCTTGATCGTTTAGTAAATATTAAAATTGCAACGATAAAGAGTCTTTTGGCTGCGAAATTATTTAAAGCCAATGAATTAGGATTGACGTCAAACGTTGAAATTCCAGACCAAATTGATAAGATCCCAATGAATATTATTGATTTTATTGTCATTCTCTCTGTTTTTGTTGATAATGCAATTGAGGCCGCCTGTGACTCTGCAGAAAAAACGATTGATTTAGTCCTCTTCTATAACGATGAGAAGCTCTATTTAATTGTGCGAAATTCAAGTAAGGAAAATCAAGTCGCTATTAGTAATGTGTTTAAAGAAGGCTTCTCGACCAAAGGTAGAAATAGAGGGTTAGGCTTGTCTAATGTAAAGAAAATCCTTGACCAATATTCGTCGATTGAGTTATCAACAAAAAGTAAGAATCATCAATTTACCCAAGAATTAATAGCAACCCTGAAATAAGGTTAACTTAAAACGAATTAAGTCATATTATTAACTGCAGTTATTAAAAAAGATTGGCTGCAGTTTTGTATTGTACACTAGTTTGTCCATTGAGTGTTTTTCAAACACCATTGAATTGTGATAAAATAGATAATCTAGAAAGGAGAATTTAGTGCCATTACTACATTTAATCTGTTTGATATTATCAATCATTGTTTATTATTCAACAGAATTTTATATTTTTTCATTTTTATCAGATATTAAGTTCCCTTTCTGGAAGCTTTTACTCTTAATGTCTTTTGCTATTTTGATCAATCAAATTCCCGCTTTATCACCGTTATTAATTGATCCTATTTTATTTTTAGTGTTACTAAAGTTAGAAAAACGAAAAATCTTTAGCCTTCAATCGTTATTCATTGCTTTTTTCCCAAGTGTTTTTGTTGATTTATTTTCCCGCTTTCTCATTACAGTTGTTTTACCATATATCTTCTTAACAAATGAAATTAACGTTGGATATTCATTTGTTAACTTGATAGTGTATTTATTAGTTTTTCCGATGATTATGCTTGTTGACTATTTTGTTGGACATGATTATAAGCATATTTTTAAAATGGATAAGACTGATCGTGCAAAGAACTTCTATAGTATCTTCATCATTTTTATGTTGGCCTATTATGTTGATATTTTTCTGGTTTTAGGTTTTGTAGATCCATTTATCTATTACAAGCACCCGATGAAGGTTGAAGTTTCTTATAAAATTCTTTTTTTTAGTTTTACCTTATTGTTTCTTTATTTATTATCTTATTTTAATCATAAATCAAAAGCCTATATGGAAGAAGATCTGAAAAAAGAACAAGATGAGTATATTCAAAATCTGGAATCCTATGGGCATCATTTAGAATGCTTATATAAAGATGGTAAAGAGTTCCAAGTAAGCTATTTGAAACGTCTTGATAAATTGGGGCAAGCCATTGAAAAAGATGACTTAGATCATGTTAGATTAGTCTATTATCAAATTGTTGACAAGGCCAATCAGTATTGGGACCAAAAGCATTATAACATCGCTAAATTAGGGACTGTTTCTATTTCCTCTGTAAAGAGTTTACTCTCTGCTAAAATAATTGAAGCTGAACAAAAGGGTCTAGGTGTCGCCTTGGAAGTTCCAGATAATATCTATCAATCGAATATACCGGAACTTGATTTTCTCTTATTGATTTCAATCTTTTTTGATAATGCTATAGAAGCAGCGCAATTGTCAAAAGAAAGACAAATAGCTGTTGCCTACTTTACGATGTCAAACAAGCAATACTTTGTTATTGAAAATAGTACGCTTGAAAAGCAGGTTGATATTTCGGCTATCTTTGAAGATGGTTATTCCACTAAAGGTACTGGGCGTGGGATCGGTTTAGTCAGTGTTGAAAACATACTTAAAAAGTACCCACTAGTTACGCTAGCTACAAAAAGTGCTGACTATCAATTTAGTCATGTTTTAACGATACCTGAAGGGGGAGAAGTTTAATTGTCATCACTATTTCCTACGCTGATTTTGTATAGTTTGTTGTTTTTTAATATTTGGTATTTCTTTAGTAGGTCCTCTGGGATTAGAAAACCTTGGTGGGAATTAAGTTTGACCTACCTATTGTTTTTAGGGTTAAATGTCATTTTTGAAAATAGTATTTTATTTAATCAGCTGTTTTTTATTGGTCTTTCTTACAGTAGTAGGAGAGATAAGAAATGGTCTCATCATATGTTTTATGGCTTATTTGCATCATATTATGTGAGGTTATTTACAAATTGTTGGCACTTTGTGTCATGCCACCACTTTTTTTACTAACACTAACTGATATTAATAATCATATTTGGCTAAAAGTGATGGTTTACGCGGTTATTTTACCAGTTTATGGTTTATTTTCCTACCTCTTTAATTTAGATATTAGTCTCATCAGATACATTAATAATGAGCGGTTTTCCTATTTTGTATTAGGGATGAATATTACCATGTTGTCTTATTTAATTCTGGTTAAATTTATTGCTAAAGAGCTTGGTCTTTTTCCTGACTTTTTTCAAACCTACCGGACTCATATCACCTTGGTTTATATTTCAGTACTCATTTGGTTTATTATGCAGTTAGATCGTTTCGCTAAACAGCAGTTACACCACAGACTTAAGCTTGCCCAACAAGAACGCATTGATAACCTTGAGAATTATAATAATTATATCGAGAGTCTTTATCAAGATATTCGAACGCTTAAACACGACTCAGAAAACATCTTGATTAGTTTGAAAGATAGTATAGATAAAGGAAGTAGGACAGATATTGAGCAAGTTTATCATACCGTTGTTCAACAATCGGCTTTGCAATTTTTAGATAGAACGACTGGCTATGGTGATTTAGAAAATATTGAAGATAGCGTCGTTCGGAGTTTATTAAATACAAAAATTTATGAAGCGCAGCATCAAGGAATTGATGTTTACCTGGAAATTCCAGATAAAGTTAACCATTATCATGTAAAACTATTAGATTTAGTTGTATTAATTTCCATTTTATTAGATAATGCTATTGATACAGCAAGAGGAAGTATAAAGCCATTCATTTCAATTGTCTTTTTTGAAGATGATGGGCAGCAGTTTTTAATTATCGAAAACGCTACTAAGAATAAAAAAGTGGACATGACCAAACTATATAATAGCAGTGATGCAGTGACTAACGTGGAATCCTATCAAAAAAGTATCTCTCGTTTCCTGTCTGTATTAAATGATTACCCCTCAGCAACTTTTTCAACCCGAAGCAATCATTATCGCTTACGACAAATCCTAGAAATGAGACCCTAGAATGAACATTTTTATATTAGAAGATGATTTTATTCAGCAAACTCGAATAGAATCTGTAATTGAAAGCATTCTTGATGAAAATAAAATAAATTGTAAATTTATGGAAGTTTTTTCTAATCCTAGAAAGTTATACGAGGCTATCCGAGAAAAGGGAGATCATCAACTTTTCTTTCTTGATATTGAAATTCAAGGCGAATCACGTAAAGGTTTAGAACTGGCGACAGAGATTCGTCAAAAAGATCCTAATGCAGTTATTGTTTTTGTAACAACTCATTCAGAGTTTGCTCCGATTTCGTATAAGTATAAAGTATCTGCTTTAGATTTTATTGATAAATCTGTTGATACTGAGCAGTTTAAAGAACAGATTGAAGAATGTATTTTTTATACCAATGAAATGATGTCAAAAAATGAACCTGAAGATTTATTTATTTTTGAGACACCTCAAACTAAAAATGCCCTTTAAAGATATCCTTTATTTTGCAACCTCAACAACACCTCATAAAGTTTGTTTGTGGACACAAACCGAGCGCTTAGAGTTTTATGGGAAACTTTCTGAAATTCAAGAAGTAGCTCCAGAATTATTCCTCTGTCATCGTTCTTACTTAATTAATCTTAAAAATGTTGTTCGGATTGACAAGTTTAATCAATTGGTTTATTTTGATAATGGAGATGATTGTATGGTTTCACGTCTCAAAATGAAAAGTTTAATCGAAAAATGGCAAGAATTGCACTAAATCGTTAAATAATTAACATTTTAGGATGAAAAATAAACATTTCAGGAAAAAAACGTACCAATCAAGATATTATCGCTATAATAAGTATATAAATAAAGACTTAAATCACTAGTTTTTAAGAGTTAATCCCCAATTCAATCAAAATATTGTTTTTTCTCTCTCTCTCCATAAATAAATAATATTTTTGATATGACTCTTTTATTACTAATGATCAATTCAGTTGTCTTTGTTTGGATAACATATTGACTGATTTTTACATCAGTAAAGAACTCGGACTCCCATCCGAGTTTTTTTGATTTTCATAATAGTATAATATGTCGCGAATCGGGATATATATTGATTTTGATAAAAGGCAGAAAACTTTAAAATACAATAATAAAAGAGTTTTTTGATATTAATGGAATAAAAACACCAAAAATAGTTAACACTGACATAAATGTATATTAGTATATACACTAATAATATTTAGAAAAGCGAACTGCTTATGTCAAAGGAAAAATAAATTTTAGCTTATTCTGGAGGTTTGGATACTTCTGTTGCTATCGCTTGGTTAAAAGAAACTTATGATGTTATTGCTGTCTGTATGGATGTCGGAGAAGGAAAAGATCTTCCATTTATCCATGACAAGGCTTTGAAAATAGATGCAGTTGAGGCACATGTTCTTGATGTGAAGGGTGAATTTGCAGAAAACTTTGTTCTACCTGCTTTACAGGCTCATGCATTTTATGAACAAAAGTATCCTTTAGTTTCAGCACTTAGTCGCCCTCTTATCTCTAAAAAAACTTGTTGAGCTTGCTCACTAGATGGGTGCTTCTTCTATTGTACATGGTTGTACAGGTAAAGGTAACGACCAAGTCCGTTTTGACGTGGCTATTGCAGCATTAGATCCTCAATTAAAAGTGATTGCATTAGTCAGAGAATGGAAATGGTCTCGTGAGGAAGAAATTCAGTTCGCTATAGCAAATGATATTCCTGTACCAGCTAATTTGGATAATCCTTATTTTATTGATCAAAATTTGTGGGAACGTGCTAATGAATGTGGCATCTTAGAAAATTCTTGGAATCCGACACCAGAGGAAGTTTTGATGTATCAATTAGTTTTGACCAAAAATTAGCAGTCTTTGATACGAAGACCTCGATGGCTCGTGTCAAGATGTTAGGTCAGACACAGATTATTAGTCAAGTATTAGAACAAATTAAAGCAGATCAGTTGGAACTTGACAATTAGACAGAAACTGGCCAAAATCCATTGGGGTTGAGGCTTTTTTCAATTTTATGGTATAATAGTAATAATTTAGATAGTTGGAGTTGAATTTTGAAGAAATCCTATCGTGTCAAGCGTGAGAAAGATTTTCAAGCCATATTTGATGGTGGTGAAAGTACAGCAAATCGTAGATTTGTTATCTATTTTTTAAATGAAAATAATAGCCAAAAGCATTTTCGTTTAGGTATTTCAGTTGGTAAACGTATAGGAAATGCTGTAACACGGAATGCTGTTAAAAGGAAGATACGACATGTCATTATGGAGTTTTCGGAGAGTCTGAAGCCAACTGATTTTGTTATCATTGCCCGTAAAGGGGTTGAAAAACTAGACTATCAAGAAGTCAAACAAAATATAAAACATGTCTTAAAACTAGCACATATGCTTGAGGAAGGTTTCGGAAGTGAAAAAACAGATTAAAATTGCAAGCCTGATACCATTGGCTCTTTTATTAGCAGCTTGTGGCAATGGAAATATTTCGGCCAACTCATCCAACGGATGGGATCAATTGGTTTATTTTTTTGGGAAATCGATCCAATGGTTATCCTTTGACGGAAGCATTGGTGTGGGAATTATCCTATTTACACTGATTATCAGAATCGTATTGCTGCCCTTGTTTAATATCCAAATTAAGTCAAGTCAGCGCATGCAAGATTTACAACCAGAATTAAAAGCATTACAAACCAAGTATGCTGGAAAAGATACAGAAAGTCGTATGGCTTTAGCTGAGGAGAGTCAGGCACTTTATAAACGCAATGGTGTTAACCCATATGCCAGCATTTTTCCACTTTTAATTCAAATGCCCGTCATGATTGCCTTATTCCAAGCGCTTTCACGTGTATCATTTCTTAAAGAAGGTTCCTTTTTATGGGTAGAATTAGCAAAAGCAGATCCTTATTTTATTTTACCTATCTTAGCAGCTTTGTTTACTTTCTTATCAACATGGCTAACCAATTTAGCCGCAAAAGAAAAAAATATTGTCATGACTATAATGACCTATGCTATGCCGCTAATGATTTTCTTTATGGGATTTAGTTTGGCAAGTGGGGTTGTCTTGTATTGGACAGTATCAAATGCTTTCCAAGTCTTTCAGCTTATGTTACTGAATAATCCTTTTAAAATTATTGCTGAGCGCAAGCGACAGGCTGAAGAAGAAAAATTACAAAAAAGTAAAGAAAGACGTGCCCGTAAAAAAGCACGTAGACAAAAGAAATAGGAGTTAGTTATGGTATTGTACACAGGTAAAACTGTTGAAGAAGCAATTGAAAAAGGGTTGCAAGAACTTCAATTGCCACGCCTAAAAGCACATATTAAAGTTATTTCAAAAGAGAAAAAAGGCTTCTTAGGTTTTGGTAAAAAGTTAGCACAAGTTGATATTGAAGGAATAAACGAAAAAACAGTTTATAAAGCTGATAAAAAGGCTGTTAAAGGGGTTCCCGATGAAATTAACCGTCAAAACGCACCGGTTATTAACCCACATAAACCAGTCAAAAAAGAGGATATTGAAGCAGAACAACAAGTAGCTGAAACAGCTGATAGTGCAAAGGTGACTTCAATTGCACCACAACCGCAAGACCAGACAAGTAAGGTTGATGAAGAAGCAATTTCATTCCAACCAACTGCTAGGGCTGATGAGCAAGTGAAAAAAGAACAAACCTTCGAAGAGTTTGTTGCTAGTGAATTTACAGAAGATACACTAAGTAAAGACATTGAAAAAGCTGCAGAAGAAGTGACAGCTTATATTGAGAAGATTATCTATGAAATGGATATCGATGCCAGCCTTGAAACGAGACATAATCGTCGCCAAATCAATATTCAGGTCGAAACACAAGAAGCTGGTCGTGTGATTGGCTATCATGGAAAAGTTTTGAAATCATTACAACTGTTAGCTCAAAATTTCTTGCATGATCGCTATTCGAAAAATTTTGCGGTAAATGTCAATGTTCATGACTATGTTGAACATAGGACGGAAACATTGATTGACTTCACTCAAAAGATAGCCACTCGTGTGCTTGAAACTGAAGAAGATTATACAATGGACCCAATGAGTAACAGTGAACGTAAAATCGTACATAAAACAATTTCAAGCATCGAAGGTGTAACAAGTTATTCAGAAGGAAATGATCCTAATCGTTATGTCGTTGTCAGTTTGGAAAATTAAAAAGAGATAAGCTTTAGTATGCTTATCTCTTTTTTCGTAATTGACTGTCGATCCAATCTTTGGAGTCTTGTTGAAGGGCCTTGACCTCGGGGAGGTGACCAGTATTAGCATAAATTCGTAAGCGTTGATTTTGGTTATACCATCCTGCTAAATCAGTTGACAGATTGTTAACAGTAGATGGGATTTCTTCAGTAAAGACAATGTGATGATTATTAGTGCTCTCATTCTTACTGATTGAAAAATGGATAGTAGCTCCAAACCACTCAAAAGCGAAAGCTTTGTTTGTTTCTTCGTTTAGAATAGCTAAGCTGTCAGTAAAGTCACCTGCTGTGAAGTGCAAGCAGTTTTCTTGGCGAGACAACTCCGGGAACCATTTCTGCAAACCAGAAGTAGTGGCTAATAAGTTCCAAAAGTCGTCAATATGTCCATTGACATCATAGCTTAATGTTAACAGATGACCAGATTCGATCGGTATTAATTTTTTGTCCATTTGTCTATTTTAACAAGATGGTTCTTTAATGACAAGAAAAATATAATAAAATTGGAAATTACAGATATACTTTATCACTTCTACATGAAATTTTCAGAAAATTATCTTCAAAAGCAATTTTCGTATCCTTTTGACCTCTTACCTCTCAGTCTTTACCACTTAGCGAGGAAGTGGTCACAAGATACCTTCTTCTTGGTAAGATTTGTTTGTAATAAGGAGGACGAAAAATGTTAATTACAGTAAGAAATATTATCAAGTCATATGGTAAAAAACCAGTCTTAAAAGGACTAAATTTAGAAATTGAAAAAGGGTCCATGGTTGCTTATCTAGGAACCAATGGTGCTGGGAAATCGACGACCATCAATATCTTATCTGGATTATTAGCTTTTGATTCAGGACAAGTGATCAGAGATAAAGATTTAAAAATGGGAATGGTTTTTCAAGATAGTGTCCTTGATGGCGAATTAAGTGTTAATGCCAATCTAACAAATAGAATGAAAATGTATAAAACAGCTGATAAGGATTGGATAAATCATTTGATTGAGATTACAAAGATTGAACCTATTTTAAAACAAAAGTACCAAAGTCTCTCAGGTGGTCAGAGAAGGCGGGTGGACATTGTTCGAGCATTAATCAATAAACCGGATATTCTTTTCTTAGATGAACCAACTACGGGTTTAGATATTCAAAGTCGTCAATTGATTTGGAACCTATTACATACTTTGCAAAAAGAAGAAGGCTTAACCATCTTTTTAACAACACATTATCTGGAAGAAGCAGAAAGTGCTGATCAGGTTTATGTCATTGATAATGGAGATATCTTAGCCAGTGACAAGCCTAGTCAATTAATTGCAGACTATGCGAAATCACAATTGCTTTTGGAAATGACAAGCATTGAAGCAAAGCCTGAGCAAGAATTAAAAGAGATAGAGCCAGGTCGATACTTGATAGAGGGGTTGACTAGCCAAGAGGTAATTAGCCTACTTAGTCAATACCAAACAGAAATTAGTAACTTCAGCTTCCAAGAAGGTACCTTAAACGAAGCATTCTTAACATTGACAGGAAAGGATATCCAAGCATGAAAGCAACAATTGAGCGTCACTTAAAATTATATTTTAGCAGTAAAATTGGAGTTTTATTCTCCTTGCTAGGGGCCTTGATTGCCTTTATTCTTTATATTCTCTTTTTACAAAACAATTTAGTCATCAACTGGAAAGATAGTATGCCAAAGCCTGAAAAAATCTTAGACTTATGGGTTATGGGTGGGGTACTAACAGTAACAGGAATCACCACCAGTTGGGCAGCGCTGTCTCGCATTGTCTCAGATAAAGAACGTCATGTCTGGCAAGATTTGATTCTAACAGATGTCAGTCCCCTTAGAATCATTCTGGGCTACATCATCAGTGCTAGCATCATCAGTTTCATTATGCAAATTTTTGTTGGGTTGGTCATGGCTTTCTACTTCAAGCAGGAAGACGGCTTGGTCATCTCGACCAAATTGCTTCCAGAGCTTTTACAGGTTGCCTTACTTTCCAGTCTTCAAGGCTCACTCTTTTCGATCACCGTACTCCAATTTATCAACAAAATGTCCCTCGAAAGTAGCCTCTCAACCATTGTTGGAACGGCTTCTGGTTTCTTGGTTGGGGTTTATATGCCAATAGGTGTCCTACCAGATTCAGCACAGCAATTAGTCAAATTAGTACCAGGAGCATATGTTGCGTCATTGTTCCGTCACATCTTGATGGATGCTAAAGTAGAAAGTTTTGGTCAAGCGAGAATTCATTTCAGCAAGTTCATGGGCATTGGTTTGGAGTGGGATAAGTTAACAACTAAGGCTCAGGATTATCAGCTCGTCATCGGGATTATAGCTGTGCAATTAGTCATTTTGGCTCTTATCCTTTTCCTTAAAAGAAAAAATAAACTAGCTTGATTAATACCACTTGCCCTAAGTAATTGACCGGTTAGCAAGATTTTGCTTACAAGCTAGATCATTTCTGTTATGATACAAGTATAGAAATAGTGTATGGGGTAATAAAATGAAATGGTTGTTTAAGGAAGATCATGAGAAGGAAGAAATCGAAATTGTCATTACTAAAGAAAGCTATGATCAAGAAGTAGCTACCTTAGTGAATTATTTGCAGGTTTTTAAAGCGATGAAGACGGATGTACTAGCTGTTAAAACTGAAGATAGTATTCAATTGCTAAAATTAGCTGATATTATTGCTGTCGAAGTGGATGGTGATTATTTAGATATCATGACCAGTCAAGGACAGTATCGAACACGAGAAAGACTTTATAAATTAAAAGACAAGTTACCTGTATCGCATTTTATCCAAGTTTCTAAACAAAGTGTAATTAATATTAAACATTTGATCCGTTTGGAAGCTTCTTTTTCTGGCAATATGCTAGCCGTTTTAAGTCAAAAACATAAAGTAATAATTAGTCGCCGTTATGTCAAAGAATTAGAAAAAAGTCTAGGACTTTAGGAGGAAGACCATGAAAAAAATCATAAATGCTTATATCTATGGGATTGGCATTGGAGGAATTATTTACTCTGCTTGTCTACTCCTAAGCGATGTGACAACACAAAGTATTTCCAATATCGTTTCTTGCCTGTTAATTAGTGGCTTTATGGGGATAGCTTCATTAATTTATAATCTTGAACAAATTCCATTTATCTATCAAAATGTGATTCACTTTATTAGTATCAGTGGATTAGTCTTTTTAATGAATAGTTATAATGGTTGGTTAAGTAAAGAAGACTATTTAAGTTTCTTTATTCAATTCTTCATTATCTATCTGATAGTCTGGATTATTGTATCCTACTTAAATTATAGTAAA
The DNA here is from genome assembly GCF_000785785.1 of Streptococcus uberis. Lineage (GTDB taxonomy): Bacteria > Bacillota > Bacilli > Lactobacillales > Streptococcaceae > Streptococcus > Streptococcus uberis_A. The sequence continues at coordinate 44,525 of NZ_JRQN01000010.1, read as the reverse complement.
ACCTCAATAATTAACAAAAAATTGGCAGAAAGACAAGCCAGTAAAACTAATCATTAGAGTAAAAAACCCTCACATTGGAAAAATTCAATGTGAGGGTTTTTATGTCATATTGCTTAAAGAAGGGAAGTATTAGTTTGATGTTTAAAAGTGTTAAGGCTATAGCTTCGAGATAAGCTAGGCGACTATTCCATTTGTGGTTTACAAAGTTTCCCATAATATCTTTGCTAGAGGTGAAGTAAACCAAGGGGAAGATGGCAAAAGGTAAAGCGATGGATAGAAAAACTTGTGAATAAATCAGAATGTGATCTAAAATGATTTCTTTTGTTCCAAATATAAAGGCTACCACGATGACAGGAATCAATGCGACTAGTCTAGTAACAAGTCTTAGTAACCAGGCAGGTAGTTTGATATTTAAGAAGCCTTTCATAACAATTTCGCTAGTCAAGGTGCCGGTAATAGTTGAATTTTGACCGCTTGCTAAAAGTGCTACAGCAAACAAAGTTGATAAGAAAGGGCTAGCAAGTTGGCCGATTAACTTTGGATTACTGAGGGCATGATACATCGATGAAAAAGCGCTTATATCTTGAGCGTGACCGTAAAAGATGGCTGCTCCAACAATTAAGAGCAAGGAATTGACGACAAAGGCGATACTTAACTGAATATTGGAATCCCAAGTCATGAAGCGAATGGCTGTAGTTAAGGCTTTAGGGTCTTTATAATCAACTTGACGTGTCTGAGACAAAGAAGAATGTAGAAAGAGGTTATGTGGCATAACCGTTGCTCCAATGATTCCAAGGGCAAGAGTTAATACAGAACCGCTCACTTCTTTAGGGGCTTGCCACAGTTGAGGACTCGGTAAATAGCCAGATAAAATAGCGACACCATCTGGTCTGGCTAATCCAACCATATAGGAAAAAATGACTAGAATAGTTACAATGAGGGTGCCGACAATGGCTTCAATTTTTCGAAATCCCAAACGCATCAATAAAAGTAGTAAAAAGACATCAAAAACGGTAATCAGGATGGAAAGTAATAGGGACCAACCAAATAGCAGGTGAAGTGCGATTCCAGCACCAATGACCTCGGCTAAATCAGTTGCCATCAATGCTAGCTCTGTTATCACCCAAAAGAAGAGTCGAAACTTTTTGGACATTTTTGTAGCAATCATCTGAGCTAAATCCATTTGGGTCACAAGCCCTAATTTGCCAGACATTTGTTGCAATTGCATAGCAATTAAAGAAGAGACCAAGACAGCAATCAGGAGTAAGTATTTATAGTTGGCACCTGCCACAACACTAGTGATCCAATTTCCTGGATCCATATAACCAACAGCAACCAACATGCCGGGTCCTGTGAAAGCAAATAGAAAGGAGACGAAGGAGGCTTTTTTAGGTAATGCAATTAATTGTGAATCAGTTAGTATGGAATTATGAGATTCCTTTTTCATAGTTATCCCTCTAAGGTATTGTTAGATTAAAAATTAAGTATACCTAATTATAGCATAAATAGCTTAATCTGAATATTGATAATTATTGAGAGATGTAAGAAGCAGTTTGTACTGTCAATAATTTTGTGTAAACACTTTAGTAGAATTTCTGAATATTAGTCAAATAAACTATCAAGTGTATCAAAATATGCTCCAAAATCTTTATGAATACAACACATCCTACATAGTGTTTTTAGTGTTCTATAGCATAACTATTGACTGGGAGCGCCTTACTGGTCTTAACATTCTTTTGCTCCTCACATTTTGGGTAATATATTATGAAAATAGAAAAAATAAGGAGAGAAAGAACCACTGGCACAAGCCCTGTTTGTCAAATAAGGTGCATTGACGTAGAAGAGAATTACAGGAAAGCTCAAGACATCCTGATTGTAACGTTACTTTATTTGATTAGTTTAACCTGTACTAAAAGACACGTGTTTTTGTCACGTGTCTATCTTGTTTTTAAATATTAAAAATTTGCTTAAGAGATAATTTAGGATAATGATCAGAGCTTGTGAAAAGAGAGTTTCAGTGAGGTTAATTGTTGCTATATCATTATTTACAAAATAACCAATTATCTCTGGAAATTGCTTAACGAATAGGTAAGCTAATACAATATCCAGTATCAAGGCAAATAGTCTCAAGGTGACGAATTTAATAAATCGTGAAAATTTACCTTTTGAAGCTTGTTTAAATACAATACGATCATTAGTGATAAAAGCAAATAATATAGCAATAAAGTTTGCAAAAAATGCTGCTATCAGAACCTGGTGAGTTGATGTAAAGATGATCCACCTGGTAATTATATAGACAAATGTTGTAAGTACTCCAAATATCAGATAGTTAATAATTTCTCTGTAATTTTGTATTTTTACCATATATTCCCCTACTACCAGTAGTCATTAATCCGCTAATGACTACAATCCATGAAAAAGTTTCAAGCGTGTAGCCTATTTTTTGTGCAATGGTCTTTTTATAGACAACTAGCACTTTTCCGGCACCTTCAAGCGTCAAATATATTTTACCGTTATTTAATACTTTATAGGTTGCTTTTGGCATCTTTTTTTTATCATCCTTTTTTAATTCCCTAGCTGTTTTTTTAGCTAGTTGCAACATAGGTTGACTCCCTTTAGCACCGCCAGAGTAATTGGCAACATAGCCTTTGTAATAAATTTTAGGTACGACGACACTTCCTTTTTTGTTTTTATCAATTACTCGATAATCTAATTCAATCTTGTTATATCCATATCTTACACTGTTAACAACAACATTCTTCTCATCTGAAACGTCCGCAAATTTCCTATCTCTGACATCTACATGGTTAATGTCAACTGTGTAGTATTCATCTCCTACAGGATTCACAAAAGTAGATAAAGGATTTTTATAGGCTTGCTTCATAGTCTTAAAATTATGGTCCATAAAATTGGTGATAACTTTATTTGGTTTATTGAATTCGTTTTTTACAAAGCCAAAGAAATACATAATAACAATAGCTGTTGACATTGCTCGAACAACTTTTATTTCATTTTCTAAACCAACGACAATTAATAGTAGTATAGATGAAAAAAATGATAAACGCTCGGTATATTGAATAATCCCTAAAAAAGTATTTTTCAAGACAGTTTGCCAGGGTAATAGTGGTGTCATAGCAAGATACATTATGAAAGTAATACATAGTAAAGTCTTGGAGATTCTTTTTAGTTTATTAAAATTCAAAGCATAATATATGGCAAGTAATTTTAGTGGCAAATCAAAAAAGTTTGTAATAGGTGAAAATCCAGAATTAAAATTTTTATCTAGAATAAACATTTGATCAGCAGGAATCGGAAAATCTCTGCTTTTCCAACTAAAATAGAATTCTTGTGAGTGTATCAATTCGATATATTGAATAATAAAACCACTAGATAATAGCAAACCTAAGCCCGCAGAAGTAGCAAACGACACAATGTGTTTCGTTTTAATCTTATCCGAATTGAGCATTATAAATAATATAGAAATAATTGCCAAAATTAATGTGGAAATAATATGAGATTGGATTAGTAATGAGACAGTAATAGCTAGCAGTAACGGATTAATCTTGTCCTCATAAATGACTTTGTATAAAGCATAGAGAAGAATGGGAACGAGACCTACAATAATAGTCATTCCAAAGCTATACAAAGGAAAAAAGCAAGGAATGATTATCGCTAACCAAAAACTTTTTCTATTGTCTTTTACAATTTTGCCTATGAAGAAGTAGGTACTTAAACTTTCTAATAAGATTACTGTGAAAGCCAAAACAAGAAAGCTAAATAGGCTATTTTGAGTAACTATAAATACAAAGGCAGGAATGTATAGTTGCCAGTTACCATAAAACATATTACTAGCATATCCGGTTCCCCAACTAAAAATATTATTGATATTAGGTAAGATATCCCTGTTACTAATAGATTGGGCCAAGCCTACGATTCGTGCCAAATGAAAACGCATATCATATGACATTGAGCCATTAATAACAAATTCTGATATTTTTGTGATAAAAATTGCCCACAAAATTAATAATATAACCGGTATTAAGTTGTTTTCAAAAACTACTTTATTTAGTTTGTTTTTCATTCTTATCCCTTTTCCTTGATAACATAACTAGGTCTTTTTTTAGTTTCTAAAAATATCTTAGAAATATATTTCCCTAGAATACCGATGCAAAGTAATTGGATGCCACCTATTAATAGGATAATGGTTACAAGTGAAGCCCATCCATCAACACTGCCTCCTACAGTTAACTTTCGGATAACAATAACTATAGCTCCGAGTATTGATGATATAAATGCTAATAAACCACTGTAGATAGCGATATTTAATAAAGCTTCTGAAAAATTGATGAAACCTTCTAAGGAATAGCTTACAAGTGACCAAAAGCTCCAAGAAGTCTTTCCTGCCACGCGCGCTCTGTTTTCAAAGCTAATGTAAGTTGTATCAAATCCTACCCAAGCAAAAATGCCCTTTGAAAATCTGTTTACTTCAGTCAGTTCTAAAATACTATCTACGACTTGTCTGGTCATTAGTCTGAAGTCTCTTGCCCCATCTACCATTTCGGTGTCTGATACCATATTGATAATTTTATAGAACAGTTTAGCAAAGAAAGAGCGAATGACAGGCTCCCCCTCTCTATTTTTTCTTCTTGTTCCAACAATATCATATCCTTTTTCGATTAACCCAACCATTACAGGCAATAGTTCAGGAGGATCTTGTAAATCAGCATCCATGACGGCAACATAATCACCAGAGGTATGTTTGAGACCTGCTAATAGTCCGGCCTCTTTTCCAAAATTACGTGAGAAGGATAAATAGTGTACATTGTCAAATCTTTTGTTGACTTCGCGTAGCACTTCCAGAGTGTTATCCTTTGAACCATCGTTAATAAAAATATAGTCAAAGGAATAATTAGGTATATCTTTTGTCACCTTAAATATTTCTTCTAAGAATAGGTTAACTGTTTCTTCTTCATTATAACAGGGAACAACTATACTAATTTTTTTCATAGTACTCACTTTCACTCATAAAAAGCCAGTTTTCACTAGCTTTATTTTATTTAATATTTCCACCTATAACACCGGATATTTCTCTTGTTATAAATTTGTCTTACCAATTTGTAACCATGCGTAAGACTAAATGAGTAAATCCTTTTAAGCAATACTCCAACGGTTTAGAATTACTTAGAAGTTTTATTTTTTTCACAATAAATTGCAATAATTTTGTTTTATTTTTAATAAATACCACAATGTTAAATGTATTGTACAATACATTAATGAAAAAGAAAAGAGGGTATCTCAATATTCTCTTAATATTTTTCCGTGGGTATCCATTGTCTGAATATGAAGAAATGATTAGCTATTTCTAATTGTCTTTCACAGTAAATTGCTAACATCTCTGGCATACAAACTATGAAGTGTTAGCATTAAAGTAGAATGAAGACTCCTGGGGATACTGATATAAAGCAAGTACTAAAAATAAAAAAGTATGAGTATGTTAGATTTTTTTTCATGATGACTAAAAAGTTATCAGGCTGATTTTACGAACTGTAAAACAGAAAAAATCAACTGGTATTCTGTTACCTATCGCAAAATTAACAGTTTAGAGTTGATGGATGTTCAAGAGTTAAATAAAAACATTCTTGACTAATATTAAATAGAGTAAGTTTGGCCTCATAGAGGCATTTCACAATGTCCAAAATACTAGTTATGGAAGGAGCAGTTAATCTCTAGGGTCTTTTCTAGATTAAGTGTCATTTTCTTGTTTTTATGTAGTATCGACTATTCTCAAATATTCAGCCCCATACATATTTTAAAATTATCTTGACAAGGCTCCCTATATGTTATAGAATATTAAGGTATGTTTAGTAACTGATATCACAAAATAGCCGGCTAAACGAATACGAAAATCTATGAGGAGGTATTCACTGTGAAACGTACTTATCAACCAAGTAAAATCCGTCGTCAACGTAAACACGGCTTCCGTCACCGTATGGCAACTAAAAACGGACGTCGCGTGCTTGCGAGCCGTCGTCGTAAAGGACGTAAAGTATTATCAGCTTAATCGCAATAAATACGAATACAAACAAATAAAACCAAGAGTGCTCGAGGCTCTTGGTTTTTTTGTGTGCTGAAACTAGTTTTAATAAAAGAGACAAAGCTTGCTATTTTTGAAAGTCAATTCTAAATACCTAAAGATTATTGAAAACGCTTTTATACTTGGTATAATGAAAACAGTTAGCAGACAAGTGTAATCATTGGAAAGGAAAAAAGCATGTTAAAAGAGATGACTAAAGACAGTCTCAGGCAACAGTTTAAAGATGGCATAATCGTTTCATGTCAGGCTTTGCCAGGAGAAGCTCTGTATTCTGACAGGGGTGGCATTATGCCCCTCATGGCTAAGGCTGCCCAAGAAGCGGGAGCAGTTGGGATTAGGGCTAACTCCGTTCGTGACATTAAAGAGATACAGACTGTGACGGCTTTGCCAATTATCGGTATTATCAAGAAAGAGTATCCACCCCAAGAGCCCTTTATCACAGCGACTATGGCTGAGATTGACCAACTGGCAGCCCTTGAGATTGCCATCATCGCACTGGATTGTACCAAGCGTCAACGCTATGACGGCCTGACTATCCGTGAATTCATTCAGCAAGTCAAGGAGAAATATCCCAATCAACTACTGATGGCTGATATTTCGACCTTTGAAGAAGGAAAGGAAGCTTACGAGGCTGGTGTTGATTTTGTGGGCACGACTCTTTCAGGCTATACCAGTTATAGCCGACAAGCAGAAGATCCCGACCTAGAGCTGATTGACCAATTGTGTCAAGCAGGTATTGACGTCATTGCTGAAGGTAAAATTCACTCGCCTGAGCAAGCAAAGGCAGTCAACGACTTAGGTGTCTTTGGCATTGTTGTGGGTGGTGCAATAACAAGACCAAAAGAAATCGCCCAGCGATTTATTGAAGCAGTAAGAAAAGGAGATAAGTGAGATGGATTTTAAGAAATTTTCTAAATTAGGGCAAGCCTTTATGTTACCAATTTCAATCTTGCCAGTAGCGGGATTACTCTTAGGAATTGGTGGTGCCCTATCAAATGCTAATGCGATTGCACAGTTTTCTGTTTTAGACCAACCGTGGTTGCAAGCAATCTTTACTATAATGAGTACTGCAGGAAATGCTGTTTTTGCCAATATTGCTTTAATTTTTGCTATTGGTGTTGCTGTAGGACTAGCTGATGCTGATAAAGGAACTGCGGGTCTCTCTGGTGGTGTCGCTTATTTAGTTTTTACTGCGACTATCAGTGGATTTTTAACTTTATTTTCGGCAAAAGATGCTAAAATTGATACTGGTGTCTTGGGAGCTTTAGTTATTGGTTTGATAGTTGCAAGTTTGCATAACAAGTATCGAAAAATTGAATTACCAGCCTTCCTAGGTTTCTTTGGTGGCTCACGTTTTATCCCAATTATTTCCTCTTTTGCAGCAATTGCAATTGGTACAGTTTTTTATATTATTTGGCCTCCAGTTCAAAATGGATTAGTAGTCATAGGTGAAAAAATTGCTGTTATGGGTAGTTTAGGAACATTCTTATATGGATTCTTCTTACGTTTAACAGGGGCAGTTGGACTTCACCATACCATTTATCCAATGTTTTGGTACACCTCTTTAGGTGGCAGTGAAGAAGTTGCAGGAAAAACCATTGCAGGTGCTCAAAATATCTTTTTTGCACAATTAGCTGATTCCCATCATACTGGACTCTTCACTTATGGAACACGTTTTTTTGCAGGTCGTTTTGCAACAATGATGTTTGGCTTACCTGCAGCCTGCCTTGCTATGTATCATTCTATTCCCAAAATCAATCGTAAAAAAGTTGGTAGTTTTTATTCAAGTAGTGCCTTGACTTCATTATTAACAGGTATAACTGAACCGATTGAGTTTGCTTTCTTATTTGTTGCTCCATGGCTTTATATTGTCCATGCCTTCTTAGATGGTTGCTCATTTTTAGTTGCTGATTTACTTCAAATTAGAATTGGTAATTCATTCTCAGGTGGACTTATTGATTTCTTGATATTTGGTGTTCTTCAGGGAAATTCGCATACTAACTGGCTATTAGTAATTCCTGTGGGGGTTGTTTGGTTCTTAATTTATTATATTGTATTTAGGTTTTGTGTCACTAAATTCCATGTTCTCGTTCCAGGGATGGAATTAACAAATGAAGCAAGCTCAGATAATCAGTTAAGTGTAAATGATAAGTCAAATTCTTTACGTGATCAATCATTATTAATAATTGATGCACTTGGAGGTGAAAGCAATATTGAAGACGTGACAGCTTGTGCAACAAGATTACGTGTATCACTTGCTGATAGTAGTAAAGTAGATAAAGGAACCTTGCAGTCCGTTGGAGCAACAGCTGTTCTAGATGTAAAAAATGGAATTCAAGCAATCTATGGAGGAAAGGCAATACTCTATAGCCAAGAAATAAACCAACTTCTTAATAGAGAAGATTAGTTGTTTATATAAGATTATGAAAAAACCAACTATTAACGATACCTCCAATGAGGATCAAACAGTAAAATTAGTTTTCTCATATCCTATTCCGCTATGATATTAAAAGAATGCTGATATTGGATGTGGTTATCTATTGGTGCCTTCTATCATTTTAAACAAAAGCAAGCCCATCAGTAAATTGTTACAAAAGAAAAACTCTCAACGCTTTGTTTTGAGAGTCTTTTTAGTTGATAATTGTTTTTTCAAAGATGTCTTCTTTTTTGTCGCGGTCAATTTCTAGGACATAAGCATAGATAATATCCATCATGATTAATAGTGGAAATTGCGGAGAAACACGGTTACCATAATTGAGCTGATGGGTGGAAGAGACGTTAAAGACGTCGATTTCAGCATTAAATTGCTCAGAATCTCTTGTTGTGATGAGTTTAGTTTTGGCGCCATTAGCGGCTGCTTTTTCTAAGGCTTTGATCACAGATAATGTTTGACCTGATAAAGAAAAGCCAATCACTAGACAGTTCTTATTGACCAAGCTATTGGCCCAAGTGAATCCATCGGTGTCAGAATAGGCATCACAGATGATTCCAAGTCGCATAAAGCGCAGCTTCATCTCTTGGGCCACCAAGGCAGAAGAGCCTTTCCCATAGAAATAAATCCGCTCAGCTTGATCAATCTCTTCTGCTAAGCTCTGCAATTTTTCCTCGTCAACCAAGCTATAAGTCTTATTAATCAAGGTATCGTAGTCAACCAAGACCCTCTTGGTCACATCGCGACTGATGTCTTGAAAGGTGTTTCCGGCTGTTTGCAATGTTTGGAGGTAATCAAATGCAAAGGAGCGATAGCCAGAATAGCCACATTTTTTTGCAAAGCGTGTCAGAGCTGCTTGCGATACGTGGAGCCGTTGAACAACCAGGCGAGACGACATGTGAGCCTCATCAAGGTCATTATTAATAAAAAATTTACCAATACTAATTTCCAAAGGGGTCATCTGAGAAAACGCATCCTCAATTTTAGCTTTGATTTGTATATTTTTAGTCATCGTCTACTCCTATTTGTGAGATTTGATAGAGAGATAAAAAGTAGTTATCGTATTATATGATATCATAATTTAGAGTGTCAAGTGCTCGACTAATTGACACATACATTCAATTGCTGGTGCAGAGAATCTTTTTCAATTATGGTATAATAAGAGTCAAGAGAAGCCTTTCAGAGTAAGGCTTTGCTTTAGAGCGCAGCAATTCCCGAGAAGAAAAGAAGAATAAAAGGAAAAAACATGCTTAGCATATTTGATACTCATACCCATTTGAATGTGGATAATTTCATTGGTAAGGAAGATGAAGAGCTGGCTTTGGCCAAGGAAATGGGCGTGACGGCTCACAATGTGGTTGGCTTTGACCAAGCTACCATTGCCGGTGCATTAGCTCTTGCCGCAAAATATCCAGACGTTTATGCGACCATTGGTTGGCACCCAACTGAGGCAGGCTCATACAGTCAGGCCGTTGAGGAGATGCTTGTTTCTCACTTAAATAATGAAAAGGTTGTGGCCTTGGGCGAAATTGGCTTGGATTACCATTGGATGGAAGACCCCAAAGAGGTTCAAATTGAGGTCTTCAAACGACAAATCCAATTGTCAAAAGATTATAACTTACCATTTGTTGTTCACACCCGCGATGCCCTAGAAGATACCTATCAAGTCATCAAAGAAGCTGGTGTCGGGCCCTGCGGAGGCATCATGCATTCTTTCAGTGGTAGCTTGGAAATGGCTCAGAAATTCATTGATTTGGGCATGCTGATTTCTTTTTCTGGTGTGGTTACTTTCAAAAAAGCCACAGAGCTTCAAGAAGTCGCGCAAGCCATTCCCCTGGATAAAATGCTGGTCGAAACGGATGCGCCATACCTAGCGCCAGTGCCAAAGCGGGGTCGCGAGAACCATACGGCCTATACTCGTTATGTTGTGGATAAAATTGCGGAGCTACGTGGCCTGACTTCAGAAGAAGTTGCAAAAGCGACAACAGCCAATGCTAAGAGGATTTTTAAGATTGACTAAAAAAATTAAGATTCAAGAAGTCATCGTCGTCGAGGGCAAGGATGATACAGCAAATCTCCGACGTTTCTATGAGGTTGACACTTATGAAACAAGAGGCTCAGCAATCAACGAAGCTGACCTAGAGAGGATTGACCGCCTCAATCAGCTACGCGGCGTCATTGTCTTTACAGACCCAGATTATAACGGCGAACGCATTCGTAAAATCATTATGCAGGCTGTTCCGACGGTTCGTCATGCCTTTTTAAACCGTGATGAAGCTGTTCCAGGATCCAAGTCTAAAGGACGGTCACTAGGTGTTGAACATGCTGGTTTTAAAGATTTGCAAAAAGCTTTAGCCAAAGTAACCCAAACATACGATGATCAAAATGATTTTGACATCACCAAAGAAGACCTAGTTAAACTAGGACTACTCTTGGGTGGAGACAGCCGTAAACGCCGTGAATACTTAGGCGAAACACTGCGAATTGGCTACTGTAACGGCAAACAATTACTAGCCAGATTAGAACTCTTTGGCATTAGCTTAGCAGAAGTCCAAGAAGCTATGGCGAAATTTTAAATAGCTAACTCTGTAAGTATGCTACAATAGAGAAAACAAATAAGTAGGAAATAATAACAAATGAGAATTGCAGACTATAATGTTACCCGGGCTATTTTAGAGCACCATGGGTTTACATTCAAAAAATCTTTCGGTCAAAACTTTTTGACGGATACCAATATTTTACAAAAAATTCTTGACACAGCAGAGGTTGATAAGGGTGTCAATGTTATTGAAATTGGTCCAGGTATTGGTGCCTTGACCGAATTTTTAGCAGAGAATGCGGCTGAAGTTATGGCTTTTGAAATTGATGACCGTTTGATTCCAATTTTAAAAGATACTTTGAGAGACTTTGATAATGTTCAAGTGGTTAATCAAGATATTTTAAAAGCTGATTTACAAACACAGATTAAGGCTTTTAAAAATCCAGAATTACCAATTAAGGTAGTCGCTAATCTACCTTATTACATCACAACACCTATTTTGATGCACTTAATTGACAGCAAAATCCCATTCCAAGAGTTTGTAGTGATGATGCAACGCGAGGTGGCAGATCGTATTTCCGCGGCGCCTAACACTAAAGCTTATGGTTCCTTATCAATTGCAGTTCAGTATTATATGACTGCAAAGGTGGCCTTTATTGTCCCGAGAACGGTCTTCGTGCCTGCGCCAAATGTTGATTCAGCCATTTTAAAAATGACCCGTCGCACAGAGCCGTTGGTCACAGTTAAAGATGAGGACTTCTTGTTTAGAGTCTCAAAAGCAAGCTTTGTTCACCGTCGAAAGACACTTTGGAATAATTTGGTTAGCCATTTTGGGAAATCAGAAGAAATCAAGACTCAGTTAAGTCATGCTTTAGACATGGCCGGTATTAGTCCAAACATTCGTGGTGAAGCCCTAAGTATTGAAGATTTTGGCCGATTGGCCGATGCATTAAAAGATAATGCCTTTTGATAAACTACTAGACTCTTAAAACTATTTTAGAGACTAAATAGTTGCTGATTTGAATAAATAATAACTTTGCCCGTGAACTCTGAAACTTGTGTTTACGGGCAAAGTTTTTGTCTATTGAGTCAATTGCAATCAACTTAATAGTGCGTTGTGGCTTTGAACGATTAGTTCGTCAAAAAATTTTCGGAGTGATACTTTACCTCCCTGGTGATTTAATTTTTGGATGACCTGAATTTCGGAGTGAATATTTTGGTAACCAAATAAGGCATTAGCATATTGGATGGTGATTTCATTGTCATAATCATCTATACACAGATGAGCGATGTTAACCATCCCTTTTTTTATTGCCCGACGAACGCGTTGCAACATAATTTTTTGACTATGAGCATCAAGGGATAGGTGTTTTGAAAAATTAAGCTGCTCAAAATAAAGGTGACTTTGGAGAAGGATTTGGCAAATTGTAATGATATCTGCGCATCCTGCTTCTGATGTAATGCCTAGGTAACTCAAAATAGAACGAATTTTTTCGAGTTGTTTTTCCTGTAGTGTTTCCTGTGTCTCTTGACTTAACTTTGGCCCAAGTAATTCTTGAATAAGATGAAGCTTTGCTTCCATCTCAATACTTGCTTTGACCTTATTGACAACAGATTTCACTTCAACAATATTAATTGGCTTACTAATGAAGAATTCAATTCCTGCCTTGTAGGCATCTTGTCGCATTGAATTATCTTTAACTTGTGAAATCATAATAAATTTTAATTTTGGCCGCTGTTGATGGATTTTCTTTACCAAAGTGACACCATCTAGCAATGGCATCAGTAAATCAACTAAAACAATATCTACCTCATAAAAAGGGAGTTCATTGAGAGCAACGGTGGATGAATTTTCTACTTTAATAACTGTATTGTTATAATCTTCCTCAATAATTTCTTGTAGGATCATGGTAACTGATGGATCATCATCAAGAATATAAAACTTCATCTATGGTATTCTCCGTTTCTTTAGATAATAGTTCGTCATTAGGGATGGTGATAGTAAAAATTGCCCCCTTAGGATGATTATCTTTTAACTCTATCTGACCTTTAAACTCTTCTTCTACAATGATTTTGACATTAGAAAGTCCAATTCCTCGATAAATGTCACCATTTACATCAAATTTAGTTGAAAAGCCAGATTGAAAAATATAAGGCTTCATCTTGTCTGGAATGCCAGGCCCGTTATCTGTAATGACGATGTTTAAATGGGCATCATCATGTGAAGCATAGACATAGATACAACCATTTTTTGTGTCATTAATAGCTTCGACAGCATTTAAAATAATATTAGAAACAATGGTTAATAAAAAATAGTAGTTATAGACTTTTATATTGGTTCTGATGTTTTCGGTGATGATAATTTCCTGTTTATGGGAGGTAATAAGGCTTCTAATATAGGAAAGAACAATTCGAAAAATATCTTTTAAAAACATACTGGCTTCATTTTCGACACTAAAATAGGTCCCCAAGCCTTTAATAACATTCTGATAGTCTTTTTTTATTTCATGAACATCTCGAGCGATTTCTAAGGAAAGGTGTTGATATTCTGGTGAGAGATGATGATTTTCTAACTCTTTATCCAGGATATAAGCATTTTTCATGATGTTTTCTATTTCTAAAATGTTTTTTTTCATAAAATAAACTTCGCTTTTTACTGCAGAAGTCGACCAGATGAAATAGTAATAGCGTTTTTCATGATAATCTTTCATTAAAAGTAGTGACAAGTAATGATAAGTAAATGATATTCCTGCACTGATGGTTGCACGAATCAAGGCCGTTAGAAAAAGAATTTGAAATAGGAGAATGGTATAGTGATGAAAGCCTAATAACAGACTAACTTCTAAGATATTGGAAAAGTAATCACAGATGATAATCGTTAGAAAAAAAGTCCCTTTATTACGTGATTCACGGTGCCAATAGATGGTGTAGTACAAGGTGCCGTACCATAGATAAAACACCATGTCTGTAAAAACAAAGTTGATTATTTTATTTAAGGAGGCATCACCAACAAGAGCAAGAATCAATCCCCTAAATAATGGTGAAACAGCAGCGATGCCTAAACAGATATGAAATGGATTAACATCATCATTGAAGTATAAAAAAACGGGCAAAATAAAAAGAGATAATGTTAAAATAAATCCTTCTGTAATCGTACTTACATGAATTTGAGCTGCTAATGCAATAGTGACGGCTGCGATAATAATGCGTTGTCTTTTTTCAACGTGTTTTTCCGTAAGTATTTCGAGCATCAGGTTTCTCCAAATTTTTTAAAGAATATTTTTGAGTATTTTTGAATATTTATGAAAGCGTTAACTATAATGTAAGTATAAATAAAAAGGAGGCAATAAGCAATGAAAAATTTACGAAACCGTAGTTTTTTAACCTTATTAGATTTTACGACACAAGAAGTTGAATTCCTATTGAATCTTTCAGAAGATTTGAAACGTGCAAAATATGCAGGAATTGAACAACAAAAATTAGTCGGAAAAAATATCGCGCTAATTTTTGAAAAAGACTCAACACGGACCCGTTGTGCATTTGAAGTAGCTGCTTATGATCAGGGAGCTCATGTCACCTACTTAGGTCCAACTGGAAGTCAAATGGGTAAAAAAGAAACTGCTAAAGATACAGCTAGAGTACTTGGTGGGATGTATGATGGTATTGAGTACCGTGGATTCTCACAAGAAACAGTAGAAATCCTTGCAGCGCATTCAGGTGTCCCTGTTTGGAATGGCCTAACTGATGCAGACCACCCAACACAAGTTTTAGCAGATTTCTTGACAGCTAAAGAGTGCCTAAAGAAACCATACAAAGACATCAATTTTACTTATGTCGGAGATGGTCGAAATAATGTTGCTAATGCGTTAATGATTGGGGCAGCAATTATTGGTATGGATTATCATTTGGTTTGTCCTAAGGAATTGAATCCAAGTGATGACTTGCTTAAAAAGTGTCAACAATTAGCGAAAGCTTCAGGTGGTAATATTCTTATTACAGATGATATTAAGGAAGGTGTAAAAGCTTCTGATGTCCTTTATACTGATGTTTGGGTATCAATGGGTGAAGCAGATGACGTTTGGAAAGAAAGAATTGCTTTATTAGAACCTTATCGTGTAACCAAAGAAATGATCGAAATGACTGAAAATCCAAATGTTATCTTTGAACATTGTTTGCCATCATTCCATAATACAGACACTAAGATTGGTAAGGAAATTTTTGAAAAATATGGGTTGACAGAAATGGAAGTTAGTGATGACGTCTTTGAAGGACCACATTCAGTAGTTTTCCAAGAAGCAGAAAATCGTATGCATACTATCAAAGCTGTAATGGTAGCAACACTCGGTGATTAGGAGGTTCTTATGTCAAAAATTGTAGTAGCACTTGGAGGAAATGCCCTTGGGAATTCACCAGAGGAGCAATTACTGCTGGTAAAAAAGACCTCAAAATCTCTCATTTCTTTAATAAAACAAGGGCATGAAGTTGTCATTAGTCATGGCAATGGACCGCAAGTAGGTGCCATTAATTTAGGAATGAATTATGCAGCTGAAAATGGAATTGGTGCTCATTTTCCGTTTCCAGAATGTGGTGCCATGAGTCAAGGGTATATTGGCTATCACATGCAACAGAGTTTGCTGAATGAATTGCAAAGTGAAGGTATGGACAAAGAAGTAGCAACTGTTGTCACTCAAATTGAGGTTAATCCTACCGATCCAGCTTTTGAAGATCTGACTAAGCCAATTGGGAGTTTCTACGATAAGGAAACTGCTGAAAAGATTGCAAAAGAAAAAGGCTATACTTTTGTAGAAGATGCTGGAAGAGGCTATAGACGTGTCGTTGCTTCGCCGGATCCAATTACAATTTTAGAACTTAAAAGTATTAAAAACCTCATTGAGACAGGAACTTTAGTTGTTGCTGGTGGAGGCGGTGGGGTTCCAGTTATCAAAAATGAAGCAGGAGCTTATCAAGGGGTTCCAGCTGTTATTGATAAAGATAAATCCAGTGCGTTATTAGCTGGAAAATTGGATGCTGATCAACTGATTATTTTGACAGCTGTTGATTATGTTTATGTTCATTTTGGTAAAGAAAATCAAGAAGCATTAAAATCGGTCACAACACATGATATCATCGACCACGTTAAAAATGGAGAGTTTGCTAAAGGAAGCATGCTTCCAAAAATTATCGCATGCTTAAGTTTCCTAGACGAAAATCCACAAGGTGAAGCTATTATTACATCATTGGAAGGATTAGAGGATGCTCTAACAGGCAATCTCGGAACAAGGATAACCAAATAATATCTTGGGTGTGAGGTGGTTTAGATGACATATCACACCCTTATTTTGTATCAAAAATAGTCAGTCCACTAAAGGAGAACTCTTATGTTAGAGAGTAAAAAAAATAATAGTAGCCCAGTAAAAAAAGGACTTAGAATGCCAGGGGCATTTACGATATTGTTTGTTCTAACGATT
Organism: Streptococcus uberis; assembly: GCF_000785785.1. GTDB lineage: Bacteria > Bacillota > Bacilli > Lactobacillales > Streptococcaceae > Streptococcus > Streptococcus uberis_A. The sequence goes on along the minus strand of NZ_JRQN01000010.1, from coordinate 27,993 downwards.
ATTGCCGTTATTGCAACACATGTTATCCCTTCAGGATCCTATGCTAAACTCGTTTATGATTCCTCGACAGAAAAATTAAATATTACTGAGCCATCTGGGAAAGTTTCTAAATTAGAAGCTAGTCAAAACAGTTTAGATAAAATTGGTGTTAAAATCAACATTAAAGAATTTACCTCTGGTGCTATCAGTAAACCAATTTCAGTTCCAAATACTTACAAACGTCTAAAATCAAGTCCTGCAGGTATTGGAGATATCACGACAAGTATGGTAAATGGGACTATTGAAGCAGTCGATATCATGGTATTTATTATGGTTTTAGGTGGTATGATTGGTGTTGTCCGTCGGAGTGGCGCTTTTGAATCCGGTCTGATTGCACTGACTAAAAAAACCAAAGGTCGTGAGTTTCTGTTAATTTTCCTTGTTTCAATTTTAATGGTAGTAGGTGGTACCCTCTGTGGTATTGAAGAAGAAGCGGTCGCTTTTTATCCTATTTTAGTCCCTGTCTTTTTAGCGATGGGCTATGATTCAATTATTTGTGTCGGAGCTATTTTCCTAGCAAGTTCAGTAGGGACATCATTCTCGACAATTAATCCATTCTCATCTGTTATTGCCTCAAATGCGGCAGGTATCAGTTTCACTGAAGGGTTGGGCTGGCGTACTTTTGGCTGTATTTGCGGAGCGATTTTTGTCGTCGGCTATCTCTATTGGTATGCTAAAAAAGTAAAAGCTAATCCAACTTTCTCATATTCTTATGACGACCGTGAAGAATTTTATGAGAAGTGGAGTGTGGATGGGGGATCAGCAAATGCTAGTTTCACCATCAGACAAAAACTCATTCTTATATTATTTGTTGTGTCATTTCCGTTAATGGTTTGGGGGGTTATGTCACAAGGTTGGTGGTTCCCAACCATGGCTTCCTCATTCTTAGCAATTACAATTGTTATCATGTTACTAACTGCTACAGGGCCTAATGGAGTTGGTGAAAAAGTCGTTGTTGATGAATTTGTAGCAGGAGCTTCAAGCTTAGTAGGCGTATCATTAATTATTGGTCTTGCTAGAGGGATAAATATTATCTTGAACCAAGGGAATATTTCAGATACCATGCTTTTTTCGGCCTCAAAACTAGCTTCTCATGTTAGTGGTCCAATATTCATCATCGTTATGTTAATTATTTTCTTCTTCCTTGGGTTTGTAGTGCCCTCTTCATCAGGATTAGCTGTGCTATCCATGCCAATTTTAGCACCTTTAGCAGATACAGTTGGCATTCCAAGATTTGTCGTTGTTATGGCTTATCAATTTGGCCAATACGCCATGCTCTTTTTAGCCCCAACAGGTTTAGTTATGGCCACACTTCAAATGTTAGACATGAAATATTCACACTGGCTAAAATTTGTGTGGCCAGTGGTCGCATTCCTTCTCATTTTTGGTGGCGGCATGTTAATCACTCAAGTATTGCTCTATTAGGCAGTGATTGAAAAAAGTAAGAACCCTAAATCTTCCTCTAATTCATAACAAAAGAGAATCCGTAGATTCTCTTTTGTCGTTACTTGTCCTCAGCTAAAGCCTCTTTAATGGTCTTAATCTGAAGTTGAATGAATTGTTTAGGGTGCTTTTCTTGTAATAGTTTCATCTGCATTGCCGCATTAGGATCAGCTTTGAATTTAGCTTGATTGGCCGCTTGTAACTTTGGTGCTAATTCTTTCAAACGATTCGCTTCCTCAGGTGTCAAGCTAAGCCAGGTGTCTTTTGGAATCTTAACTAAAACGCTTTGTGAGATTAATAGACCATTTTCACCACCTATGCCAAAGAGAAACTTATAAAACGGAGATTTCCAAACATACCGTTTTGTCGTAATAAGGGCCTGAGCCTGATCGACATCGGCTAGTTGATAAGTTGCGGTCTTCTTGATAGCTTCAGAGATCTGTTTTTTATTTGGAATATAATGCGCTGTCGCTTCCTTATCAGATGGCTTATCACGAAAGACAAGGACCTGGCTATCAGCTTTAGTTCCTAGTTCCTTATAAATAAGAATACCAAAGGGTAATGAATCACTACCCGCAGAATAAATTGGCTTAGTTGTGGTTTTCATTTGGCTTACCATGCCGGTATGGTTGGTAAAATGGTTGGTTAAAACCCCAATTGAACCAGCTAAGAAAAGAATAGAAAGAAAGCCAAGGCTATAACGGAGAATAGCTTTGTCAATATACATCCAGCTGATAAAGGTTAGAACCGTTGCTAAACAAATAATAAGTATAATCATTCTATAATGCCTTCTCTTCTTTTTCGATAATTTTTCCCTTACGAAGCATCAGTGAAACAATAAATCCAATAACAGCAAAAGCAAAGCCGATAGCAAATGAAGTATGGAAACCTTTTAAGCTAGCTTCAATCATTTTTTCAGAATAATGCAAGGGATTCTCTGTTGAAAGCGCTTTTGCAGGTTTATTATTGGTAATGATGTTTTGTGTCACGCTTGATAAAAGGGCAACAACAATAGCTGATGCAATTTGGCGTGCAGTGTTATTAGCTGCGGTACCATGTGCTGCTTCGTGTGGTGGCAAGGCACTCATTGATGAGGCTGTTAATGGCATCATTACCATTGCGATACCAAACATTCTCACAGCATAAAGCATCGTAATGAAATGGTCAGGTGTTGAGGCTGTTAAGTAAATAAAGGGAATAGTCCCGATTCCTAAGATGATAAAACCAATAAGGGCAAGTCGGCGAGCACCAACTTTATCATAGACACTACCTGCAATGGGACTAACAATCCCCATCATCAGTGCACCTGGTAAAAGGACTAAACCAGAGTCAAGAGCAGTCAGACCGTGAACATTTTGCAAGTAAAGGGGCAACATCATCTCTACCCCCATCATAGCCATCATTGAGAGGCCGATAGCTGCAGTTGTTACGGAAAACTGCTTCACTTTAAAGACACGAATATCTAAGAATGGGTCAGTCAATGTTAATTGGCGGCGAATAAAGATTGCAATGATTGTCGTTCCAATTGCGATCGGAGTCAGGACATAAAGACCATCACCCCAACCATAGCTAGCAACATTGGTGAAGCCCCAGAGGAAGATTCCAAATCCAAGGATTGATAACATAAGGGATGGGCTATCTAGTTTCATTGGTTTGTTTGGCACAACATCTTTGATTAAGAATGGTGTTAATAGCAAAGCGATTGTCAAAATCACTAATGGCAAAACAAAAATAGCACGCCAGCTGAGCTCATGTCCCCAAAGAACAAAGTCATGTTTTAAGACCCAACCTGCGAAAGTTGGACCAATTGCTGGAGCTAGGCCGACTACAAGTCCATTTAAGCCCATGGCTGCTCCGCGTTGTTCAGGCGGAAAGACATTAACCATAACGACTTGCATTAATGGCATTGTGATACCAACTGCACAGGCCTGAATGATTCGCCCAATGAGAAAAATTAACCAGTTGGATGACGGAGCAAGTGCAGACATCAGTAAACCAGTCACGAGGATAGCATAAGCTGAAAAGAATAACCATTTGGTTGAAAAGCGCGTGGTTAAAAAAGCAGAAACAGGAATCATAATCCCATTTGCTAGTAGAAACCAAGTGGTTGCTTCTTGAGCCCTAGCCAAACTAATGTCAAAACTAGTCATCAGTGTTGGAATAGCTGTGCCTAGACTGGTCTGGTTTAATACCCCAGCAAAGGTGGCTATTAATAAAAGCATAATCATAGCACTTCGGTTAAAGGTTTTACCATGAATATCAAAAGTTTCTGTTTTAGTCATTTTTTCTCTCTTTCTCAAAAATACATTTCTCTATTTTATACCTATTTTACGGAAAGTCAAAATTAATGAATCAAAATTTTCACAGAAAACAACTTTTTGCTTTGGAAAGCTAACATTGCTTCTATCTATGTCCGATTGCTTTCTTAAAAAAATAGGAGTGAGGTTAAGAAAAGTCACTTATTTTTTGAAGGCAATCTGCTGAAATAAGGTTTGAAATCTGTTACAATAGAGCTATCACATGATTAAAAGGAGTCTCATTGCAAGGAAGAATTGTTAAGTCGCTGGCCGGATTTTACTATGTTGAATCAGAAAATCACGTCTATCAAACGCGAGCTAGAGGAAATTTTAGAAAAAAGGGGCAAACCCCCTATGTTGGTGACTGGGTTGAATTTACCGCTGACGACCAATCCGAAGGTTATATCTTGTCAATTGACGAGCGTAAAAATAGCTTAGTCCGACCACCAATCGTAAATATAGATCAAGCAGTTGTTATCATGTCGGTCAAAGAACCAGAGTTTAATAGTAACTTACTTGACCGCTTTTTGGTGCTCTTAGAACATAAAGGGATTAAACCAATAATTTATATGTCTAAAATGGATTTGTTAGCTGATTTCTCTTCAATTGAATCAATTAGTAGACGTTATCAAGCAATTGGTTATGACTTTGTATTGACTATGGAGGATCTGTTACCCCTTTTGGCTGGTAAAGTAACAGTATTTATGGGACAAACAGGAGTTGGTAAGTCAACTTTGTTAAATAAAATCTCACCGGAATTAGCTTTAGAAACGGGAGAAATTTCGGATAGTTTAGGACGTGGACGTCATACAACGCGTGCTATTAGTTTCTATAATGTCAATGGTGGGAAAATTGCTGATACTCCAGGATTTTCATCCTTGGATTATGAGATTGATAATGCAGAAGATCTCAGTGAGGCTTTTCCCGAAATTCGTCATTTTAGTCATGCCTGTAAATTTAGATCATGTAGTCATCGTCACGAACCAAATTGTGCTGTCAAAGAGGCCGTTCTTGAAGGAGATATATGGCAAAAGCGGTATGACAATTACCTGCAATTTCTAAGTGAAATTGAAAATCGTCGTGAAACATTTAAAAAAGTAATTAAAAGAAAGTAGGATTCCCCATGACAAACTATAAAATTGCGCCATCGATTTTAGCTGCTGACTATGCTAATTTTGCCAAGGAGCTAAAACGCATTGAAGAAACAGATGCAGAATATGTTCATATTGATATTATGGATGGGCAATTTGTACCCAATATTAGCTTTGGGTCAGATGTTGTTGCTAGTTTACGCAAGCACAGCAAATTAGTTTTCGACTGTCATTTAATGGTTGTTAATCCTGAGCGTTATGTGGATGCTTATGCACAAGCTGGGGCAGATATAATGACAATCCATACGGAAAGCACACAGCACATCCATGGGGCACTCCAAAAAATCAAAGCTGCTGGTATGAAAGCGGGCGTTGTCATTAATCCCGGAACACCAGTTGAGGCACTTGAACCAGTCCTTGCTTTAGTTGACCAAGTCTTAATAATGACCGTCAATCCAGGTTTTGGCGGACAAGCTTTCATTTCTGATTGCTTAAGAAAAGTTACGGCTGTAGCAAAAATGCGTCAGGAAAAAGGTTTGCATTTTGATATTGAAGTTGACGGCGGTGTCGACAACAAAACAATCGCGGCCTGCAAAGAAGCAGGAGCAAACGTTTTTGTAGCTGGCTCATACCTCTTCAAAGCAAATGATTTGGTTAGCCAAGTCCAAACCTTAAGAAAGGCTTTAAATGACTAAAATTGCTCTTTTTGCTGGGGGAGAATTGTCCTACTACCAAACAGATTTTGACTTATTTGTTGGCATTGATAGGGGCAATCTATTCTTACTAAAGCATGCGCTGCCGATTGAAATTGCCGTTGGCGATTTTGATTCAGTTTCTCCCCAAGAATTTACGAATATAAAAGAGAAGGCAAAAAAAGTTATCAGATCTTCTGCTGAAAAGAATGATACAGATACAGAGTTGGCATTAAAAACAGTATTTGCCCAGTATCCAGATGCTCAGGTGACGATTTTTGGTGCCTTTGGTGGTCGCTTAGACCATCTCATGTCCAATATCTTCTTACCAAGTGATCCTGAGATTGCACCCTTTATGATGCAGATTACTCTAAGAGATCAGCAAAACTCCGTTTCATACAAACCTTGTGGTTCTCATATCATCGATGCAGATCCTGAAATGACCTATGTTGCTTTTATGGCAGATGCAGATCAGGATCTAACCATTTCGGGTGCCAAATATGATTTAAATAGCTCTAATTTTTTTAAAAAGAAAATGTATTCAAGTAATGAATTTTCAGGGCATCCCATAGAAGTCACTATCTCAAGTGGCTATCTAATTGTTATTCAGAGTAAAGATGGGAGATAGGGTGGATATTTTAACCTTATTAATTCTTTTAGCAGTTTTGGGCGTTGCACTTGGGCTATATTTTAAAGTGCAACAGTTGCAAGATCAGCTTAGTAAGAGTTTAGAAAATAATGCTGATAATTTATCTGATCAGCTCAGCTATCAGCTAGAAATGTTTAGTAAAAGTCAGCTTGTTGAAGTGACGCGTTTAATGAATCGGCAACAAGCTGACCTCTTTCAACAACTTAATGATTTAAAGCTATTGCTACATCAAGAGTTAACGCAGAATCGTGATCGCTCAGACCAACGTTTAGAGTCTATTTCACATCAGCTGGGTCAGTCTGTCAAAGAGATGCAAGAATCCAATGAAAAACGTTTGGAGGAGATGCGTCATACCGTTGAGGAGAAGTTGGAGGCGACACTCAAAAATCGTCTGCAAGTTTCATTTGAGACGGTATCTAAACAGTTGGAAAGTGTTAACCAGGGCTTGGGCGAGATGCGCAGTGTTGCTAAAGATGTTGGGACGCTTAACAAAGTATTATCAAATACTAAGACACGAGGAATTCTTGGGGAGCTGCAATTAGGGCAAATTATTGAAGATATCCTCACTGTTCAGCAATATGAACGTGAGTTTCCGACAGTTAAGGGTTCGACAGAGCGCGTGGAGTATGCTGTTAAATTACCTGGCAATGTTCAAGGGGACTATATTTATCTACCAATCGATTCCAAGTTTCCTTTGGAAGATTACTATCGTTTGGAAGAAGCTTATGAGACTGCCGACAAGGTTCAGATTGAGTTATCACGTAAGGCACTTTTAGCAGCTATTAAGCGATTTGCTAAAGATATCAACAAAAAATACCTCAATCCTCCAGAAACAACAAATTTTGGAATTATGTTTTTACCGACAGAGGGACTTTATTCAGAAGTTGTTCGTAATGCAGCCTTTTTTGATGCACTGCGCAGAGAAGATAACATTGTAGTCGCTGGGCCGTCAACTTTATCTGCTCTATTAAACTCCTTATCCGTTGGCTTTAAAACTTTAAATTTACAAAAAAATGCTGACGACATTAGTAAGATTTTAGGCAATGTAAAAGTAGAATTTGAAAAATTTGGTGGGATGTTGGTTCAAGCACAAAAGCAAATCAATACTGCAAATTCAACACTTGATAAATTAATTTCAACAAGAACCAATGCTATTGTTAGAGCCTTAGCCAAAGTTGAAACATACCAAGATAAAGAAACAGAAGCATTATTGAATATGCCAATTTTAGAAGAGGATTACAATGAAGATTAATCAAATGAAAAAGGATCAGCTATTTGATGGCTTTTACCTCATAAAATCTGCAGAAGTCAGAAAAACAAGAGCTGGTAAGGATTTTATTGCTTTCACATTTCAAGATGATTCTGGTGAAATTTCGGGAAATCTTTGGGATGCTCAAACTTATAATGTGGAGGAATTTGTGGCTGGTAAAATTGTCTACATGAAAGGTAGACGAGAAGTTTATAATGGGACGCCGCAAGTTAACCAGATAACCTTACGTAAAACGCGCGATGGCGAACCAAACAATCCGAAAGATTTTAAAGAAAAGGCCCCAGTCAGCGTTACGGAAGTAAAGGACTATCTGGAACAAATGCTCTTTAAAATTGAAAATGCGACTTGGCAACGTATTGTACGTTCTTTATATCGTAAATATGATAAAGAATTCTACACTTATCCTGCTGCTAAGACTAATCATCATGCCTTTGAGTCGGGTTTAGCGTATCATACGGCAACAATGGTAAGATTGGCTGATAGTGTTGGTGATATCTATCCAAATTTGAACAAGAGTCTGCTTTTTGCTGGAATTATGTTGCATGATTTGGCTAAGGTCATCGAGTTGACTGGACCAGACCGTACTGAGTATACTATTCGAGGTAATCTTATTGGGCATATCTCATTGATTAATGAAGAAATTACTAAGGTCATCAATGAACTTGGTATTGATGACACTAAAGAAGAAGTGATTGTATTACGCCATTTAATTTTGAGTCATCATGGTCAATTGGAGTATGGTAGTCCAGTACGCCCAAGGATACTAGAGGCGGAGATTCTTCATATGATTGATAACATTGATGCAAATATGATGATGATGACCACTGCTTTAAATCGTGTATCTGAAGGCGAGATGACTAATAAAATTTTTGCAATGGATAATCGTTCCTTCTATAAGCCGAAATATTAAAAAGATAGGTCAAAAATGACCTATCTCAGAGTGAAGACAAAGTATAGTCTTCACTTTTTTTTGTTGCTTTTTTATTTGGCAGGGACGTCAGCGACTTCCTTTAGGAATTCCATGACTCATTTTTTAGCCCAAGTCTAAAAAATGCCCTCTTATGCCATTTAAAAAGCATCAAAAACATACTAAGATTAGTAGTAAGTACTCTCTCCCGTCGGAGATTTCCTCACTACTAATCTTAGTATGTTTTAATCAATATAACGGGTCTGGTCTAAGTCTTACAGACTGTGCAATTTCTGGTTCACTTATTATGAGTATGGTAGCTATAATGTGATATAATAAAAGTGCCTAAATTTTCTTATCATAGCATCATTTCACGTGTTAACTTACTTATGTGACTAATACGGCATGGACGGAGGAAAAAGAGTGAAAAGAGAAAAAATACCCTCACAACTAATTGACAATATTGGTTGGGAAAATGAGATTGTTGAAATACAATTTTTAAATGGCTATATACATCGTTTTCATGGTATTCCAAAAGTTTATTTTGATGAGCTTATGATAGATATTAGTGACGAGAAAATACATGATTTTGCAAGCAATAATGCAGGTGTGATAATCAGAAAAGGTGGACAATAACAACTACTTCTAGAAGTAGTTGTTATATCTAAATTGGAAGGCAAGTTAGGCAAAGTTTTTTTGCTCGAAAGTATCTAAATCCTAATATAATAAGGTTTGTCAGGTTTTTTCAAAAGGAAAAATCAGCAAATGTTACAAACACATGTTAAATGTTAAAAGATGAACATATTTTTTTCTGAACGTTCGTCTTTTTCTGTCTAATATGTTATACTTATTAAAAGTACAATAAAATGGGGCAAATATGAAATTAAGACGTAGTGAACGTATGGTTGTCATTTCAAATTATCTGATCAACAACCCTTATAAATTAACAAGTTTAAACACTTTTGCAATGAAATATGAAGCAGCAAAATCATCTATCTCAGAAGACATAGCCATTATAAAAAAAGCCTTTGAAGAGGCAAATATTGGTGAAATAGAAACACTAACTGGTGCCAGTGGTGGGGTTATTTTTACACCAACTATTTCAAAAGAAGAAGCTATAGCTATTGTGGAAGATTTGTGTCAGCAGTTATCAGAAAACAATAGAATCCTTCCTGGAGGCTATATTTACTTATCTGATATTCTAAGTACGCCCAAAACCTTGCAAAATATTGGGCGTATTATTGCAAATGCTTTTAAAGGACAAAAAATCGATGCTGTGATGACGGTAGCTACTAAAGGTGTTCCTTTAGCGAATGCAGTTGCAAACATACTTAATGTACCGTTTGTCATTGTTCGCCGTGATTTGAAAATTACTGAAGGATCAACAGTATCTGTTAATTATGCCAGTGCATCAAGTGATCGTATTGAAAAAATGTTCTTATCTAAGCGAAGCTTAAAACCTAATAGTCGTGTCTTAATTGTAGATGACTTCCTTAAGGGTGGTGGTACAATTACAGGGATGATTAGTTTGTTAACGGAATTTGATAGTACCTTAGTTGGCGTAGCCGTATTTGCAGAAAACGCTCAAGAAGAGAGAGAAGACATGGCTTACAAGTCATTGTTAAAAGTATCAGAAATTGATGTTAAAAATAACAATGTCGTTGTCGAGCTTGGGAATATCTTTGATTAACACCAAAGAAGAAAAGAGAGAATCATGGAATTGGATAACGCGAAAACAAACCACATCAAAGCCACAATCGCATTAACATCTACGCTTGCTCTACTTGGAGCTAGTGTGGGTGTGACGCATCAGGTTAAGGCTGATGATTTATCGCCAAAAGGAAACGGAAATTCTAATAAGGAATCATCGCTTGTGCCTTTAAGTGCAGAGGCTGCGAGTGCTGCAGTTAAAAAGACTCAAACGCAATTAGTAACGCAACAAACAGAGCTCATTGAAGTTAATCAAGATATTAAAGAAAAGAGTCTGGAAGTTTCTGATTTAATGTCAGGTGTTGCTAGTCAAGAAAAAGCAGTAGCTAGTGCCCAAAATACCCTTACTGTTGTATCAATAGCAAATGATAAAGAATTTACGAAACTTGTTTCGGACAATCAAGCTAAATTAAATCAAACTAACCAAGATCTGGTGCAGGCGCGGGCTAATGAAAAACTAGTCAGTACAGATGTTGAAAAACAAAGGCAACTTGTAGCAAACGAAAATGAAGCAGCTAAAGCTCTTGTGGCAAAAGTAGCATCTGCAGACAAAACAGTTGCAGATGTAACAACCATGGTTAACAAACCGGAAGTTATTGCATCACAAATTGCAGCTGCCGAAAAAGCAGTCAAAATTACAACAACTGATTTAACAAAAGCTCAATCTAATTTAAATCTAGTTAAGGAAGAGACTAAACGTTCATTATCAACTAGTCTTACAACAAACAAATCAGCGCTTACTGCAAAGCAAGCTGAATTAAATGCTGCGCAGTCTCAACTGACGCAAACCTCAACCAATATTGTAGGAAATAATACCTTTGTATTACCATCAAGCTATCCAATTAATGAGTTAAAACAATTAGCTGCTAGCGGCTATATTGGTTCTTGGCCCTATAATGTTGCCTTTCAAGCCCTTGAACAAAGGATTAGTTCGAAAGCTAAAAAAGGAATGGTGTTAAATAGTTATAAAGATATTGCTAAAGACATCAATCGTCAAGTTAATCTTGACAATTTAACAGCTGATGTTCAAAATGAATTGGCGCTGTTTACGGCACAGATGTTAAACTCTGTTCGTTCGCAATTGAACTTATCGCAAATTGTCGTTACAGAAGGTTCTCAACAGTTTGCTCGTATGGTAACTGATCAATATAAAGCGACTCATAAAAATAGTATCCCTTACTTTACATATGGGCAAGTTGGAGCTGGTGGCCACTACGGAATTGGACCGCATGACCGGACGATTATTGAAAGCTCGGCAAGTCGTGTTGGTTTAAAAGCTAAAGACGACAATATGTATGAAAACTTCGGAATGTTTGATGACCTTCACACAGTTAATGGTATCAAGAGAAGTATCTACAATACACTTAAGTATATGCTGTTTACAGATGATTTACATGGCAATACTTGGGGACACGCAATTAACTTTCTACGTACAGATAAAGCAAATTCAAGTAATCCAATTTACTTAGGTTTCTCAACAGAATCAGTAGGTGGTTTGGATACGCATTTCTTACTTATTCCGAAATCAAATATCCAAAATCCGAATTTATTTAGCACGAAACAAGTAGTTGCTGGAAAAACAACGGTTAACAATGCTACTCAAATTCAGAAGTTGAAAACCACTATTTCTACTATAAAAGGCGATATTTCAACTCTTGAAAATCGCTTAAATCATCTTTCATCAGAAGAGGTTGTAAAAACAGCGCAAGCTAAAGTTACGCAATTAAATACAAAATTAACCGCTGCTAAGCAAAGTTTGGCTAAGTTTGAAGCACAATCAATTCAGGCTAAGCAATCTAAAGAGGGTTTGCGTATTCAACTAGCATCAGCTAAGAAGCAACAAGCAGATGTTAAAGCGAAACTTGATCACACTCTTCTAAGTTTGAACAGCGCTAAGCTTTCATTAAAAACACTTGAAGGTAAGTTGATACAAGCTTCGGCACAAGTTACTAGCTTGGTTGATAAAAAAACCAATTTGGAAAAACTGTTGACCTTAAAACAAAATCCAAATCGTGTGACTGTTGCTCGTGATGCTTTGGTTAAGGCTGAAAAAGAATTAGTTGTAACGAAGGCGAAATTAAAAGCGAATAAAGAAACGTTAGCGGCATTGTACTCAACCAGAACAAGATTGCTAGATGCTATTAAACTATCTGAAAAACAATTGACGCTATTAAATACGGTTGTAAAAGCAAACGCAGAAAAAGCGAAGGTTAAAAACCAGACTCAAGCTCTAGCACCAACTGTTAAGCCACAAGCGCTGATGGTTGTAGCAAAACCTGCACCGTTGAAAAAAGCGGTTGTGGATAGACAGGTTGCACCAGAGTTGGCAGCAGTAGTGGGTGCAGAACTAATCAGTGCTGTGTCTTCGGAAGTTGTTGAACAAGAGTCTAAACCAGTTGCAATGGATCAAAAATCAGAGAAGGAAGTCGCACAAATTAAAGCTGAGATTTCTGAAAAAATTGCTACAGCGACGTCTTCAGTAATGACGGAATCTAACAAGGTGTTAACAAATGAGGCGAGTAAGATTGCTCAGGCAATTGTTGCAGTAGTTCCAGAATCATTACCAAGTCAGAGTGTTCTAAAAAAAGTTGTAGATAGTGTTAGTGACACGAGTCGTGAATCAGACTACTATGGTTCAACAACGGTAAGTAGTATAGGTGCTGCTAACGATGAAAGTACTCAACGTGCCGTAAGGGCTGGAGTTGTCATGTTATCTGCTGTTGGTCTTGCAGGTGTTAAACTTAAAAGACAAGGAAGATTATAGAAAAAATCAACTAAAATTTGATTGACAAAAAAGGATCGTCTATGTTACTATAGTAGACGGTACTTTTTACTTTTGGTCTCTCAAAAGTGTACAGAGACGTGCTGACAATTGTTGCAAAAAGTACACCCGGATATAGGTTGTCACCAGCGCTATATCAACCAAAAATAAAAAAATACAGGAGAATGTAGATGCCTACAATTAACCAGTTGGTACGTAAACCACGTAAATCTAAAGTTGAAAAATCAGATTCACCAGCTTTAAACATCGGTTACAACAGCCACAAAAAAGTTCACACTAAAATGTCTGCACCACAAAAACGTGGTGTTGCAACTCGTGTTGGAACTATGACACCTAAAAAACCTAACTCTGCCCTTCGTAAATTTGCTCGTGTACGTTTGAGCAACCTTATTGAAGTTACTGCATACATCCCAGGTATTGGCCACAACTTGCAAGAGCACAGTGTGGTACTTATCCGTGGTGGACGTGTAAAAGACCTTCCGGGGGTACGTTACCATATCGTTCGTGGAGCACTTGATACTGCAGGTGTTGCGGATCGTAAACAAGGCCGTTCTAAATACGGTGCTAAACGTCCTAAAGGATAATAGAAGGGGGATAAGAACAAATGAGTCGTAAAAATCAAGCGCCTAAACGCGAAGTATTACCAGATCCATTATATAACTCAAAAATCGTAACACGTCTTATCAACCGTGTTATGCTTGATGGTAAACGTGGTACTGCTGCAACTATCGTCTATGATGCTTTTGAAGCTATCAAAGAAGCTACTGGAACGGATGCTCTTGAAGTATTTGAAACAGCAATGGACAACATCATGCCTGTACTTGAAGTACGTGCACGTCGTGTTGGTGGATCAAACTACCAAGTCCCAGTTGAAGTTCGTCCAGAACGTCGTACTACATTAGGACTACGTTGGTTAGTAAATGCATCACGTTCTCGTGGTGAACATACTATGAAAGATCGTCTTGCTAAAGAAATTATGGATGCTGCAAACAATACTGGTGCATCTGTTAAAAAACGTGAAGATACTCACAAAATGGCTGAAGCTAACCGTGCATTTGCTCACTTCCGTTGGTAAGATGATGACTAATAGATTTAAGATTGCTTAAGTCTAAGTCGTTAAGATTGTCGTGATTACGGGTAGGTCCTGCCTATCCGTTTTTTATAAATAATGATATAATATTCATATTAAATAAAAATATAGGAGAAATAACCTAATGGCTCGCGAATTTTCACTTGAAAAAACTCGTAATATCGGTATCATGGCTCACGTTGATGCTGGTAAAACAACAACTACAGAGCGTATCCTTTATTACACTGGTAAAATTCATAAAATCGGTGAAACACATGAAGGTGCTTCTCAAATGGACTGGATGGAACAAGAACAAGAACGTGGTATCACAATCACATCAGCAGCAACAACTGCTCAATGGGATGGACACCGTGTAAATATCATTGATACACCAGGACACGTGGACTTTACAATTGAAGTTCAACGTTCACTTCGTGTACTTGATGGTGCAGTAACAGTTCTTGATGCACAATCAGGTGTTGAGCCTCAAACAGAAACAGTTTGGCGTCAAGCAACTGAGTATGGTGTTCCACGTATCGTTTTTGCTAACAAAATGGATAAAATCGGTGCAGATTTCCTTTACTCAGTAAGCACTTTACATGATAGACTTCAAGCAAATGCTCACCCAATTCAATTACCAATTGGTGCTGAAGATGATTTCCGTGGAATTATTGACTTGATCAAAATGAAAGCTGAAATCTATACTAATGACCTTGGTACAGACATCCTTGAAGAGGACATCCCAGCAGAATTCGTTGAACAAGCTGAAGAATACCGTGAAAAATTAGTTGAAGCTGTTGCAGAAACTGATGAAGAATTAATGATGAAATACCTTGAAGGTGAAGAAATCACTAATGAAGAATTGATGGCTGCTATCCGTAAAGCTACTATTAATGTTGAGTTCTTCCCAGTAATGTGTGGATCTGCCTTTAAAAATAAAGGTGTTCAAATGATGCTTGATGCAGTTATTGACTACTTACCAAGCCCACTTGATATTCCTGCAATCAAAGGTATCAATCCTGATACAGAAGAAGAAGAAACTCGTCCTGCTTCTGATGAAGAACCATTCGCAGCTCTTGCCTTCAAGATTATGACTGACCCATTCGTAGGTCGTCTAACATTCTTCCGTGTATACTCAGGTGTTCTTCAAAGTGGTTCATATGTTATGAACACATCTAAAGACAAACGTGAACGTATTGGTCGTATTCTTCAAATGCACGCAAACACTCGTAAAGAAATTGAAACAGTTTATGCTGGTGATATTGCTGCGGCTGTTGGTTTGAAAAATACTACACTGGTGATTCATTAACTGATGAAAAAGCTAAAGTTATTCTTGAATCTATCAATGTTCCAGAACCGGTTATCCAATTAATGGTTGAACCTAAATCTAAAGCAGACCAAGATAAAATGGGTGTTGCCCTTCAAAAACTTGCTGAAGAAGATCCAACTTTCCGTGTTGAAACTAACGTTGAAACTGGTGAAACTGTTATCGCTGGTATGGGTGAACTTCACCTTGACGTTCTTGTTGACCGTATGCGCCGTGAATTCAAAGTTGAAGCAAACGTAGGTGCTCCTCAAGTATCTTACCGTGAAACATTCCGTCAAGGAACACAAGCACGTGGATTCTTCAAACGCCAGTCTGGTGGTAAAGGTCAATTTGGTGATGTTTGGATTGAATTTACGCCAAACGAAGAAGGTAAAGGGTTCGAGTTTGAAAATGCTATCGTTGGTGGTGTTGTCCCTCGTGAATTTATCCCAGCTGTTGAAAAAGGTCTTGTTGAATCTATGGCTAACGGTGTTCTTGCGGGATACCCAATTGTAGACGTTAAAGCAAAACTTTACGATGGATCATACCATGATGTCGATTCATCAGAAACTGCCTTCAAGATTGCTGCATCACTTGCGCTTAAAGAAGCAGCTAAATCTGCTGCACCAGCTATCCTAGAACCAATGATGCTTGTTACTATAACAGCTCCAGAAGATAACTTAGGAGATGTTATGGGACACGTTACAGCTCGTCGTGGACGTGTTGATGGTATGGAAGCTCGTGGAAATGTACAAGTTGTTCGTGCCTTTGTTCCACTTGCTGAAATGTTTGGTTATGCAACTATTCTTCGTTCTGCAACTCAAGGACGTGGTACATTCATGATGGTGTTTGACCACTATGAAGATGTTCCTAAATCAGTACAAGAAGAAATTATCAAAAAAAATCACGGTGAATAGTCACTGAAAAGAAAGATTAGGAGTGAAATCCTAATCTTTTTTTGCTCCAGTAGTTATAAAAATTTATGATATAGAACAGAAATTGGATTTTCGTTGATGCTTGTAGAATATGGAATAGACCGCTTTGTTACCATAATGAAAATGGCTATTTCGTTTGCATTTTTTCTGAAATAGTTATATAATAGTCATGTTGAAAGGTTTTTGGGGATATCTTCAAGTTAATCTTTTCACAATATAGTTAGGGAGAAATCCCTTTAATAATAATTCTTTTGATTTTCATAAGGAGGAAATCACTAATGGTAGTTAAAGTTGGTATTAACGGTTTCGGTCGTATCGGACGTCTTGCTTTCCGTCGTATTCAAAATGTTGAAGGTGTTGAAGTAACTCGTATCAACGATCTTACAGATCCAAACATGCTTGCACACTTGTTAAAATATGATACAACTCAAGGTCGTTTTGACGGTACTGTAGAAGTTAAAGATGGTGGATTTGACGTTAACGGTAAATTCATTAAAGTTTCCGCTGAAAAAGATCCAGAACAAATTGACTGGGCAACTGACGGTGTTGAAATCGTTCTTGAAGCAACTGGTTTCTTTGCTAAAAAATCAGCTGCTGAAAAACATTTACATGCAAACGGTGCTAAAAAAGTTGTTATCACTGCTCCTGGTGGAGATGACGTGAAAACAGTTGTATTTAACACAAACCATGATATCCTTGATGGAACTGAAACAGTTATCTCAGGTGCTTCATGTACTACAAACTGTCTTGCTCCAATGGCTAAAGCTTTACAAGATAACTTTGGTGTAAAACAAGGTTTAATGACTACTATCCACGCTTTCACTGGTGATCAAATGCTCCTTGACGGACCACACCGTGGTGGTGACTTACGTCGTGCTCGCGCTGGTGCAAACAACATTGTTCCTAACTCAACTGGTGCTGCTAAAGCAATTGGTCTTGTTATCCCTGAATTAAATGGTAAACTTGATGGTGCTGCTCAACGCGTCCCAGTTCCAACTGGTTCAGTAACTGAATTAGTAGCTGTTCTTGACAAAGAAACTTCAGTTGAAGAAGTTAATGCAGCTATGAAAGCAGCAGCTAATGAATCATATGGTTACACTGAAGACCCAATCGTATCATCAGATATCGTTGGTATGGCTTTCGGTTCATTATTCGATGCTACTCAAACTAAAGTACAAACTGTTGATGGAAATCAATTAGTTAAAGTTGTTTCATGGTATGACAATGAAATGTCTTACACTGCTCAACTTGTTCGTACGCTTGAGTACTTCGCAAAAATTGCTAAATAATTATCATTAGCATGAAAGGAAGAGAATTCTCTTCCTTTTTTTAGTGAAAAAATTGTGAAATAATTAATTTATTGTTTTCATATTTTAGATTATTGAAAATAAATATGATATAATAGTCAGTATAAAAAATATTAAGGAGTCTATTCAAATGGCTAAAATGACTGTAAAAGACATTGACTTAAAAGGTAAGAAAGTCCTTGTACGTGTTGACTTTAATGTACCTTTAAAAGACGGTGTTATCACGAATGATAACCGTATTTCTGCGGCACTACCAACAATTAAATATATTGTTGAAAATGGTGGCCGGGCAATTCTTTTCTCTCACCTAGGACGTGTAAAAGAAGAAGCAGACAAAGATGGCAAATCACTAGCACCAGTTGCTAAAAACTTAGCAGAAAAACTTGGTCAAGATGTTATTTTCCCAGGTTCAACACGTGGTGCTGAACTTGAAACAGCTATTGAAGCTCTTGAAGATAGACAAGTTTTACTTGTTGAAAATACACGTTTTGAAGATGTAGATGGCAAAAAGGAATCTAAAAACGATCCTGAACTAGGTAAATATTGGGCATCACTCGGAGATGGTATCTTTGTTAATGATGCATTTGGTACTGCACACCGTGCCCATGCTTCAAACGTTGGTATTTCTGCTAATGTTGATAAAGCAGTAGCAGGTTTCTTACTTGAAAATGAAATTGCTTATATTAAAGAAGCAGTAGAAACACCAGAGCGTCCTTTTGTTGCTATTTTAGGGGGTTCAAAAGTATCAGATAAAATTGGTGTTATTGAAAATTTACTTGAAAAAGCTGATAAAGTCCTAATCGGTGGTGGGATGACTTATACATTCTACAAAGCTCAAGGTATTGAGATTGGGAACTCTTTAGTAGAAGAAGATAAACTTGAGGTTGCTAAAGAACTTCTTGAAAAGTCAAATGGTAAATTAATCCTTCCGGTTGACTCTAAAGAAGCTAATGCATTTGCTGGATATACTGAAGTACGTGATACTGATGGTGAAGCTATCTCAGAAGGTTTCCTAGGTTTAGACATTGGTCCTAAATCAATTGTTGAATTTGAAGAAGCACTTGAAGGTGCCAAAACTGTTGTTTGGAATGGTCCAATGGGTGTCTTTGAAACCCCTGATTTCCAAGCAGGAACAATTGGCGTTATGGATGCTATTGTAAAACAACCAGGTGTTAAATCTATCATCGGTGGTGGAGATTCTGCAGCAGCAGCAATCAATCTTGGCCGTGCTGATAAATTCTCATGGATCTCAACAGGTGGTGGCGCATCAATGGAATTATTAGAAGGAAAAGAATTACCAGGCTTAGCCGCGTTAACAGAAAAATAAGATTCCACCTGTTGAAAGTCTCTGCAAAATCCTGATTTTGTAGAAAAAGGAACAAAACTGGAATGTTAGAAAAAGGTCACTTTTGTGACCTTTTTTGATAATGGAAGTATTTGTGACGCGGTGGTGGCGCATCAATGGAATTATTAGAAGGAAAAGAATTACCAGGCTTAGCTGCGTTAACAGAAAAATAGGCGGTAAGTTATCTCAAAATATCTGGGAGATATTTTGAGGTTGGAAATATAGGAAACGGAGTTTCTGTCAAAGTAGATTTCCTAGGCGCACCCCTGTCAGAACGACTAGCCCTTCAGAATGAAGGGCAGACGTTTATGGCGAATAACTAAAAAAGGTCGCTTATGCGATCTTTTTTAATAATGACAGTATTTGTGACTTAGTGGTGGCACATCGATAAAAATATTGCATGGTGAATGATTGGCAGAGATAGCTAACTTAACTAAAAAGGAAACAGTCATAAGTCCTGTTTCATGGACGAATTAGGGTCAGAATGACTAGTCTTTGTTGATGAAAGTAGATAATTACGATGAAATCCTATTTTTTCTTTGTTGAAAATCCTATGTTTAAAGGAATTATTGCTTCATTTGGGTAGTTAGAAAAATAAACTGTGAAAAAACAAGAGAAGAGAGGTTCATCTTCCTCTTTTTGGTTTATGGCGTGCAAATAAAATTCAAGGGGCGAAAAGGAAGAATTAGGTTGAAATAAAAATTGGATCAAATTGTGTTCAAGGTCAATTGAAGAATGACAATTTTTTCACAAAATGGTAAACTGGACTATATTGAGTTGAAAGAATAGGAAATTATGAACTTTTATTTTGATCCCCGAAAATTGAAACTTGGTATGCGGACCTTTAAAACGGGTTTGGCCGTTTTTTTTGTCTTATTGCTTTTTCATATTTTCGGTTTTCAAGGGCTACAAATTGGAGCCTTGACAGCTGTTTTTAGTTTACGAGAAGATTTTGACAAGACAATCTCGTTTGGCAGTTCAAGAATACTTGGGAACAGTATTGGTGGTATTTTCTCTTTTATATTTTATATACTACAATCGACTTTTCATCATCATTTCTTGGTGACCTTATTTTGTGTACCTGTACTTACCATGTTGACTATAATGTTTAACGTTGCTTTTAATAATCAGTCTGGAATCATTGGAGCAGTAGCGGCTTTATTAATTATCACCTTGTCGATTCCATCTGGTGAAACGGTTATTTATGTTTTTACTAGAATTTTTGAGACATTTTGTGGTGTCTTTATTGCAATTTTAATTAATACCGATGTTGAAATCATAAAAAATAAACTGATTAAGAAAAAAGATTGAATGAATGTTAGGTTTCCTGACATTGATTGTTGACATCTTTTTGTATTGGGCATATAATAGACTGGTGAAAGGAGTTTTTCATGAAAGAGAAAGAGCTCAGACGTTCAATGGCTGTTTTTTCGATTGGTGCTGTAATGAAGTTAACCGACTTATCTGCTAGACAAATTCGTTACTACGAAGATCAAGATTTGATTAAACCGGAACGTACGGATGGTAATCGTCGAATGTTTTCTTTAAATGATATGGATAGGTTGCTGGAAATTAAAGATTTTTTAGATGATGGCTTAAATATAGCAGCAATCAAAAAAGAGTATGCGAATCGTTTAGAAAAATCGAAGAAAAAACAAACTACATTAACTGATGCTGATGTTCGTCGTATCCTTCATGATGAACTTCAAAACCAAGGTGGCTTTTCGACACCTTCGCAATATTTGGGAAACTTTCGTATTTAACCTACGAACGGATTTGAAAATAAGGAGACCTATTTTATGGCAATCACGGCAGCTGACATTAGACGCGAAGTTAAAGAAAAAAATGTAACTTTCCTACGTTTGATGTTCACAGACATCATGGGAATCATGAAAAATGTGGAAATACCAGCAACAGATGAACAATTAGATAAAGTCTTATCAAATAAAGCAATGTTTGATGGCTCATCAATTGAAGGATTTGTGCGTATTAATGAATCTGATATGTATTTATACCCAGATTTAGATACTTGGATTGTTTTCCCATGGGGAGATGAAAATGGTGCAGTTGCAGGCTTAATTTGTGACATTTATACTGCAGAAGGAGAACCTTTCGCTGGAGATCCTCGTGGTAATTTAAAAAGAGCTTTAAAACATATGGAAAAGGTTGGTTATAAATCATTTAATTTAGGACCGGAACCAGAGTTTTTCCTTTTTAAAATGGATCAAAATGGTAATCCTACTTTAGAGGTTAATGACCAAGGTGGTTACTTTGACTTAGCTCCGACTGATTTAGCTGATAATACTAGACGAGAAATTGTTAATGTATTGACTAAAATGGGCTTTGAAGTAGAAGCAAGTCACCATGAAGTGGCTGTGGGACAACATGAAATTGATTTTAAATATGATGATGTTCTTAGAGCGTGTGATAATATCCAAATTTTCAAATTAGTTGTTAAAACAATTGCTCGCAAAGATGGTTTATATGCAACATTTATGGCTAAACCTAAATTTGGTATCAATGGATCTGGTATGCATTGTAATATGTCATTGTTTGATAAAGATGGTAATAATGCTTTCTTTGATGAAAACGATAGCAGAGGGATGCAATTATCACAAGATGCCTATTATTTCTTAGGTGGTCTAATGAAGCATGCTTATAATTACACTGCTATTATGAACCCAACAGTCAATTCATATAAACGATTAGTTCCTGGCTACGAAGCACCAGTTTATGTTGCTTGGGCAGGTCGTAACCGTTCGCCGTTGATCCGCGTTCCTGCATCTCGTGGACAAGGTACACGTTTAGAGTTACGTTCTGTAGATCCAACCGCTAATCCTTATATTGCTTTAGCAGTATTGCTTGAAGCTGGACTTGATGGTATTGAAAATAAAATTGATGCACCAGTTCCTGTTGAAGCAAACATTTATACAATGACTGTTGAAGAAAGAGAAGCAGCAGGGATTTTAGATTTACCATCAACATTACACAATGCATTGAAAGCATTGCAAACTGACGAAGTAGTAAAAAATGCCTTAGGTGAACATATCTATACCAACTTCTTAGAAGCAAAACGCATTGAATGGGCTTCATATGCAACATTTGTTTCACAATGGGAAATTGATAATTATATACATAATTACTAAAATTAGAAAAACTGCATATTTTCGTGCAGTTTTTTTGAATGTTTCATAAAAATATTCAAAACAAATGGTTTTTTATTAACAAAACACCTCTAAAACCCACGTTTTCAAGCTGTTTTATACCTACATATACATAAAAATTTAATATCCAAATTTTCAGATAAATTTGTTTCTTTTTTTCTGAATTGTGGTATAATTTAATGTATTAAACTTATTAAGAAATGCTTGACTAGGAGGTCACTGAAATGACAAATTCAAAAAGCACTAATTGGAAACGTGTTGGATTAGGAACATTGACGTTAGCATCTGCTGCTGTTTTAATGGCATGTGGTAATAAATCTACTGCGTCTAATGACAATAAAAATGAAATTAACTGGTATACACCAACTGAAATTATTACACTTGATATTTCAAAAAATACAGATACCTATTCAGCACTTGCTATTGGTAACTCAGGAAGTAACTTGCTTCGTGTTGATGCTAAAGGTAAATTACAACCAGATTTAGCTAAAAAAGTTGATGTTTCTGAAGACGGATTAACTTACACAGCAACTCTACGTGATGGTTTAAAATGGTCTGATGGTAGTGACTTAACTGCTAAAGATTTTGTTTATACATGGAAACGTATGGTTGATCCTGCGACAGCTTCAGAGTACGCTTATCTTGCGACTGAATCACATTTGAAAAATGCTGAAGAAATCAATTCAGGTAAAAATACAGATCTAAATTCTCTTGGTGTTAAAGCTGAAGGCAATAAAGTTATCTTTACTTTGACAGAGCCAGCTCCGCAATTCAAGAGCCTCCTTTCATTTGCTAACTTCATGCCACAAAAAGAAGACTTTGTGACGAAAACTGGTAAAGATTATGGGACATCTTCAGAAAAACAAGTTTATTCAGGACCATACACAGTTAAAGATTGGAATGGTACAAGTGGAACATTCAAACTTGTAAAAAATAAAAATTACTGGGATGCTAAAAACGTCAAAAATGGTGTTGTAAATGTTCAAACAGTTAAGAAACCTGATACAGCCGTTCAAATGTACAAACAAGGCAAACTTGACTATGCTAATATCTCAGGAACTTCAGCAATTTACAATGCTAACAAAAAGAACAAAGATGTTACACCAGTTTTAGAAGCAACAACAGCTTACATTAACTACAACCAAACAGGATCTGTAGAAGCTTTGTCAAATACTAAAATTCGTCAAGCACTTAACTTAGCAACTGACCGTAAAGGTATTGTTTCAGCAGCTGTTGATACTGGTTCTAAACCAGCCACTGCTTTGGTACCAACTGGTCTTGCAAAACTTAAAGATGGTTCTGATTTAACGAAATATGTTGCTCCAGGTTATACTTATGATGAAAAGAAAGCTGGCGAACTCTTTAAAGAAGGTTTGAAAGAACTCGGAAAAGATAAAGTTAAATTAACAGTAACTTCAGATGCAGATAGTCCAGTAGCAAAAGCAACTGTTGACTACCTCAAAGAAACTTGGGAAAAAGCATTACCAGGTCTAACTGTTGAAGAAAAATTTGTTACTTTTAAACAACGTCTAGAAGACACTAAGAACCAAAACTTTGAAGTTGCCCTTTCACTTTGGGGTTGGTGATTATCCAGAAGGTTCAACATTCTACGCTTTGATGAAATCAGGTTCAGCCTATAACTATGGTAAATTCACCAATGAAACATTTGATAAAGCTTATGAAAAAGCTTTAACTACAGATGCTCTTGATACAGATGCTGCGGCAAAAGATTATAAAGAGGGTGAAAAAGCACTTTATGAAGCTGCAAACTACAACCCAATTTACTTCCGTAGTGGTGAAGGACTACAAAATCCAAGTATTAAAGGATTAATCCGTAATTCAACAGGTTTAAATGTTGACTTCACTTACGCTTACAAAAAATAAGCCTAGGAAGCACTAGTAATGTAATATTGCAAGAATTGGTTTTTTGACCAGTTCTTGCTTTTGTTAGAGGAACAATATGACTAAATACTTATTAAAACGTGTAGCCATCCTTATTGCTACACTTTGGGTTGTTGTAACCTTATCTTTTTTCCTGATGCAAGTTATGCCAGGAACACCTTACAACTCTCCGAAATTAACTGAAGAAATGATTGCTATGATGAATAAGCAATATGGTCTAGATAAACCACTATGGCAACAGTACTTCAAATACTTGTTTGACATTTTACATGGCGATTTTGGGACAAGTTACCAGTCTATTAATCAATCTGTGTCAAAACTAATTATGCAACGCTTGGGAGTTTCTATTCATTTGGGAATTCAAGCATTGGTAGTTGGTATCTCTGGTGGGCTTCTAGTAGGGGCTATCTCAGCTCGTAATAAAAATAACAAAATTGATGGCTTTTTAAGTGTCATTTCAACGCTCGGTATTTCAGTACCAGCTTTTATCATTGGCCTTTTGTTATTAGACTATTTTGGTTTTAAATGGGGTTTACTACCATTATCTGGTTGGGGAACATTTGCACAAACAATTTTACCTACCTTTGGTTTAGCGATTCCTGTATTTGCACAGGTTACGCGTTTCTTCCGTAGTGAAATGATTGAAACTTTGAATTCGGATTATATCCAATTAGCCCGAGCAAAAGGATTAACTAAGCGTCAGGTAACGAATAAACATGCTTACCGGAATTCAATGATTCCAGTCTTAACTTTAGTTGGCCCAATGGCTGCTAATATTTTGACAGGGTCAGCTTTGATTGAACAGATCTTTTCCATTCCAGGAATTGGGCAGCAGTTTGTTTCATCAATTCCAACGAAAGATTACCCAGTTATTATGGGAACAACAATTGTATACGCCGTGATGCTAATGGTCGCAATTTTGCTAACTGATATTGTTATTAGTATTGCAGATCCACGTGTGCGTCTTGGATAGGAGAGTAAGATGCTAGAAGAAAAGAAAACTTTTACTCTTGTAGGGGCAGGTAATTCTGACACGCAAGAAAAAATTGAAAAGCCAGCATTATCTTTCCTTGAAGATGCTTGGCGTAGATTAAAACATAATAAATTGGCTGTTGTTGCAATGGGATTTCTTATTGCCTTGTTGATTTTTGCAGTAGGATCAAATGCTATTGTTTCTAAAAATGATGCCAATAGTTTTGATAGTAAAAAAGTAAGTACCTATCGTAACTTGCCACCAAAGCTGAGTTCATCTTTACCATTTTGGAATGGTAGTATCACCTATGCAGGAAATACATCACCAAATGATGCCTATGCTGACCAAGGTGTTCCAGAAGGGGAAAAATTCCTATTGGGTACTGATAATTTAGGACGTAGTATTGGTAAACGGATTACAGTTGGTATTCGTATTTCATTACTAATTGCGATTGTTGCAACCATGTTTGACTTAATTATTGGTGTGACATATGGTCTGATTTCTGGTTTCACAGGGGGTAAAGTCGATACTGTTATGCAACGGATTATTGAGATTATTTCCTCTATTCCAAACTTAGTTATTGTCACCATGCTTGGTCTTTTGCTTGGCAATGGTGTTTTGTCAATTATATTCTCAATCGCCATTGTTGGTTGGACCTCGATGGCTCGTCAGGTTCGGAACTTAACTCTCTCATACCGTGAGCGTGATTTCGTACTTGCCTCTCGTGCACTTGGCGAAAGCAATTTCAAAATAGCCTTCAAACACGTTTTACCAAACATTTCTGGGATCATCATCGTTCAAATTATGATGACTGTTCCGAGTGCGATCATGTATGAATCAGTTTTATCAGCAATTAACCTTGGTGTTAAGCCACCAACAGCTTCTCTTGGATCATTGATCACAGATGCTCAGGAAAACTTGCAATACTTCCCTTATCAAGTAATGCTTCCTGCCATGGCCTTGGTACTCATCTCACTTGCTTTCATTCTTTTGGGTGATGGCTTGCGCGATGCATTTGATCCAAAATCAAGTAACGACTAGGAGGGAAAATTAATATGACTCAAGAAAAAGTATTAAGTGTCAAAGACCTCCGCGTTGATTTTAAAACATATGCTGGAGATGTCAAAGCAATCCGTGATATCAATTTTGACCTGTATAAAGGTGAAACGCTTGCTATCGTTGGTGAATCTGGTTCAGGTAAATCAGTTACAACCCGTACCTTGATGGGGCTGAACGCTAAAAATGCTAGTATCACTGGGGACATTGATTTCAAAGGGAAGAAATTAATTGAGCTGACTGAAGATGAATGGGTTAAAGTCCGTGGTAAAGAAATTGCCATGATTTTCCAAGATCCTATGACCAGTCTTGATCCAACAATGAAGATTGGCATGCAGATTGCGGAAGCTATTTTAATTCACGAGAAAATTTCAAAAAATGAAGCTTTAGATCGCGCCTTAAAATTGATGAATCAAGTTGGTATTCCAAATGCTGAAGAGCATATCAATGATTATCCACATCAATGGTCAGGTGGTATGCGTCAGCGTGCTGTAATTGCCATTGCACTTGCAGCTAATCCAGAAATCTTGATTGCTGACGAACCAACAACTGCCCTTGATGTTACCATTCAAAACCAAATTTTGAAATTGATGAAAGGTTTGCAATCACAAATTTCATCATCAATTATCTTTATCACCCATGACCTTGGCGTTGTGGCTGGAATGGCTGATCGTGTAGCAGTTATGTATGCTGGTAAAATTGTTGAATATGGTACAGTAGACGAAGTCTTCTACAATCCACAACATCCCTACACTTGGGGTCTTTTGAACTCTATGCCAACAACTGATACAGAAGAAGGCAGTCTTCAATCAATTCCAGGAACACCTCCAGATTTATTGAATCCCCCAAAAGGAGATGCCTTTGCTGCTCGTAATGAGTTTGCTTTAGATATCGACTTGGAAGAAGAACCTCCAATGTTTAAAGTTTCTGATACTCATTATGCAGCAACATGGTTGTTAGATGAGCGTGCGCCGAAAGTAACACCGCCAGCACCAATCTTAAAACGTTGGGCTAAATGGAATATGAAGAAAGGACAAATTTAATGACTGAAGAACGTAAAAAATTAGTTGAACTAAAAAACGTTACTTTAACTTTTAATAAAGGTAAAAGTAATGAAGTCAAGGCCATTAATAATGTCAGCTTTGATATCTATGAAGGTGAAGTCTTTGGTTTAGTAGGTGAATCAGGTTCAGGTAAAACTACTGTTGGTCGTGCTATCTTAAAACTTTATGATATTACTGGTGGCGAAATCATTTTCAATGGTGAAAATGTGACAAAACTAAAAGGTAAAGATCTTTATAATTTCCGTAAAGATGCCCAGATGATTTTCCAAGATCCACAGGCTAGTCTTAATGGACGGATGAAAATTAGAGATATCGTTGCCGAAGGTCTTGATATCCATGGTCTGACTAAATCTAAAGAAGAACGTGAAGCACGGGTTCAAGAATTACTTGATCGTGTTGGTTTGAATAAAGACCACGTGACACGTTACCCACATGAGTTTTCTGGGGGGCAACGTCAACGGATCGGGATTGCGCGTGCACTTGCTGTTAAGCCAAAATTCATCATTGCCGATGAACCAATTTCAGCACTTGATGTGTCAATTCAAGCACAGGTTGTTAACCTGATGCAAAAATTGCAGACAGAACGTGGTTTGACATACTTATTTATTGCCCATGACCTGTCAATGGTTAAATACATTTCAGACCGTATTGGTGTTATGCACTGGGGTAAAATGTTAGAAATTGGAACATCTGAGGATGTTTACAATAACCCAATTCACCCCTACACAAGAAGTCTCTTATCAGCTATTCCTGAACCAGACCCTGATTATGAACGGCAACGTGTTGCAGAAATCTATGATCCAAGCATCGAAATGGATGGGCAAGAGCGTGAAATGCGTGAAATCACACCAGGTCACTTCGTCTTCTCAACAGAAGAAGAAGCAGCTGAGTATAAAACGAAATTGAATAAGTAAAAAAACAGCCATGGCTGTTTTTTCAGAGTGAAGACAAAGTCCATGTCTTCACTTTTTGATATTTTTCTAAAGTGGCTC